>PLGM01000347.1 GCA_003139795.1 Acidobacteriaceae bacterium
TTCAGAATGTCGCTTGGGCGAATTTCGGTGGCCGGGTTACGCTTTGCATAACCGTGGGCGATGCCGTAGCGAAAAACCTGGCCCACGGTCTCCAGAGCACGCTTGGCAATATCCAATGCGCCGCGATCCTGAATCGCGTTGGCCATCGCCACCAGTTCCGGCGCCTCAATCTCCGCAATGGGACGCGGGCCGAGGCAGGGCAGAATATCGGACTCCATGCGCCGCCGGACCGAGTCCACATGGCGCGGGCTTTTCCCCACCTGCCAATGCTCCAGCCATTGTGTGGTAACGCTCTGGAAGGAGTTCTCGACTGCTATTTTCTCTGCGGTCTTCTCGGCTTTTCGCTGCGCCATCGGGTCAACGCCGGTCGCCAGCAGCTTGCGGGCCTCGGCGTGGCGTTCACGGGCCAGCGCCAGGGGGACATCTGGATATTTGCCGAGGGACATCAGCTTTTCCTTGCCCTCAAACCGATAGGACCAGCGCCATAGTTTCCCGTCGGTCGGCTTGACCCAGAGGTAAAGGCCGCCTCCATCGCCAAGGCTGTATGCTTTCTCCGCCGCTCTGGACCGTTTGATCTCCGTATCTGTCAGTCCGGCCATGCCCGTTCCTCCTCGCTCAAATAAAGTACACCCACTTCAAGAACAGAATACACCCAAAAGTACACCCTCCAAAACACGGCTACACCTGGATGCATCTGGACGCAGAAAGACGTAAAGCCTAGCATTTGCTAGGCTTTACGTCTTTCTAATGGATGTCTTGGGATGTCTCTGGAAGGGTTTATGGCGGAGAGAGGGGGATTCGAACCCCCGATAGAGCTTTTGACCCTATAACGGTTTAGCAAACCGCCGCCTTCAGCCGCTCGGCCATCTCTCCGTCAAGTAGAACCGCTTTGTTTTGAACGTCTTACGAGGAGGTCATCCTCGCGTTCAGCAACCTCGGCTGCATTTTAGTTGCACAGTCGCTTTTTGAGCGCCTGTAATTGCTGCTAGGACGCTGCGGATCCACAGCTTTTTCTCATTGTATATGACTCTTGGGTGACAGCCACGCTGTTGTGCCAGAGAATCGCTCTAAAAACTGCCTCTACACCGAGCTGGCGCAGATTGGTGGCGGTCACCGCAGTCGACCAAAGGGCGCAAGACAGCTACAACTCGCTCGAACGAGAGCAAGCAGGCTCATTCGCAGCCTGCACCCCGTCGAGAGGTTGCAACTCGCCCTCATGCTCGACCAGAAAGCACTCCCCGTCCGGCGCTTGCAGCTCGGGCGCAAGCTGCCCCTCGTCAACAGGCTGCACCTCGCTCCGAAGGCGCTCCTTCGGAGAAGAGCTCACCGGGGAATAAGAAATAGCCTCGTCACTGGCGAATTGACCGCGACGTATTGCTTGAGGCCCCTTGATTTTCAGGAACGTCGATTGACTCTATCGGACGATCTTCGCCGCCCGCCTCCCGGACAGCACTGGCGTCTCTCGCACGCTACTCACGGTCAGATGATTGTCCAGTCGCAAGGGGAAATTTAGAGAGATGTCCTCCCTTCGAGAGCTGCAAGTATTCATTCTGCGATGTCTCCAGCAGGATTGCTGCCACTCGCACAGATGATAAGCGCTACAACGGTCTAAGCGCCCCCTGGTGGCTGCATCCTCATTCATGAATGCGGATGAGCAAGCGAAATAGATGAGCGTGTGCGGTATGGACCAGACAGGCTTGTAATTCACTCGATACCCTAACGTCATATTTGCGGGTTTTGGAGGGATTGACAGCCCAGGAGCAAGAAGACCAGCTCGCAGCTTCGCCCCGCTACCTCCTGCGGAGCGACTAACATCGAGTTAACTGTGCAGCAAAGTCTGCGTAGGTTCGCGCCGGGCAAGGCAAACAGATCCAAGCTACACTAGAAATGTGAGAAACTACAATGACTTCCCCCAAAACCCCGACCTCCCCTCTTCGGAGGAGTTTCGCAAACTTTGTCCCAGTTGCCTTCTTTGCCTTGCTTCTCACGATGGGCCTGTTCAAACCGGCGTTCGCACAAACCGCGCCATCCCTGGGCACCGCCCAGAACTTTGCGGTACTAGGTTCCTTGACAGTGACCAATACCGGCCCATCCGTAATTACGGGCGACCTCGGTGTCAGCCCAGGCACAGCAGTCACCGGTTTCCCGCCCGGTATCGTCGACGGGGGCTCAATTTATAAGGCGGACGTTATAGCGCAGGAGGCTCGGGCGGATGCGACTACTGCCTACATTGATCTGGCAGACCAGGTTTGTAACATTACCTATGGCGTACCCACGGACCTGGGTGGAAAGACGCTTGTGCCGGGTGTCTATTGCTTCGCATCCTCTGCTGCCCTCACCGGAACGCTGACCCTCGATGCCGGCAACAAGCCCGACGCCGCCTTTATCTTCCATGTGGGTAGCAAACTCGTCACAGCAAGCGGCGCCTCCGTGGCGCTCATCAATGGCGCGCAACGATGTGAGGTCTTCTGGCAGGTCGGCAGTTCCGCGACTCTCGGGACGGGGACCGACTTTATTGGTACTGTTATCGCTCTTACAAGCATTACTCTTGATACCGACGCCAAATTGTCCGGCAGGGCACTCGCTCGCAATGGCGCGGTCACGCTGGATTCGAACACGGTGTCCGTCACTTCGTGCGCTGCGCCGCTCCATGCGCCAGTAATCGGTAAGTCTTTCAAGAAGCCCTCTATTATCGAGGGAGGCAATTCGACGCTTACCCTGACTCTAAGCAATCCAAACAGTACCGCCGCCACCATCAAATCGGCTCTGATTGACACATTCCCCAAGGGCATGTTCGTCTCAGGGAAAGCGAGCACTACCTGCGGCGGAACTGTCAGTGCTCCGATTGGCCACTCCACCGTCTCCTTGACCGGAGGCGCCATCCCGGCCGATGGAACCTGTACCATTACGGTGGAGGTCACCGCGCCAGCCGCGGGCGCTTACATCAACTCGGTGCCATCCGGCGCATTGAAGACCAGCAACGGCAACAATGTGTCCCCGGCCGTGGCCACCCTGACCGTCACTCCTATCCCCACTCCCGCCATGGTTCCGCCCACACTTGGAAAGTCGTTCAGCCCCACGACTATTGCTGTCGGCGGCGTTTCGACACTTGTCCTTACACTGAGCAACAGCAACCCCGTCATCGATACCATTACGGCGCCGCTCACAGATCACCTGCCGGCCGGCATGACCGTCGACGGTGCCGCCAGTACTACCTGTGATGGAATTGTCGATGCTCTCCAGGGGAGCACCGTTGTGACTCTCACCGGAGGCTTCATACCTGCAAAAGGCTCCTGCACTGTATCCGTCAAGGTCACTCCCGATTGTGAGTGCTCCTATTACAATTCCGTGGGTGTCGGCGCACTGAAAACCGACAACGGCAGTAACGCCGCCGCAGCCGTCGCCACTTTAACCGTCACCAAAGCCCCCGCCCCAGGCGGTACGCCTACCGTAAGCAAGTTCTTCTACCCGGATGAAATCAAGCCGGGAGCGACCACTACACTTACCATCACCCTGACGAACACCGATGCCAAGGCCGCAACGCTGACGGCGCCGTTCACAGACACCTTGCCCAGCGGCATGGTCGTCTACGGCGTCCCAAGCACTGTCCCGGACAACACTTGCGGTGGAACGCTCACTGCCACCAAGGGCAGCACGGACATAACCCTTACAGACGGCCAGATACCGGCGAACGGCACTTGCAGGATCACCGTATTTGTCTCCGTGGAGAAAGCAGGGACTTACGTCAACTCGCTGCATAAGGGGACACTAAAGACCAGCAACGGCAGCAATGCAAACCAAGCGAATGCATCTCTTATCGTCAGCACGTCGGCTGGCGCGAGCCCCCAACTGCTCAAGTCTTTCTCCCCAGCCACTATCAAGAATGATGGCATCTCAACCCTGACCATTACCCTCAAGAACACCTACGACTTGGCCGCAAAGCTCACGGCGCCACTGGTCGATAACATGCCTGCGGGCATGGTGGTCCATGGCAGCGCAAGCAACACCTGCGGCGGAGCAGTCAAGGCCATCGCGGGCACCTCAAAGGTGACTCTTACCGGCGGCGCAATTCCGGCAAAAGGCTCCTGTACCATAACCGTTCAGGTTACCGCGCCCTGCGACAACTACTTCAACAATTTGCCTGCTGGAGCATTGCAGACCAGCAACGGCAGCAATCAGGAACCTGCCGGCGCGAGCCTGACCGTAACCGCTGATTAGGTGGGCAGCCGATCCTTCCACTATTTATCGCTGACTGATATCCGAATGCCCCAACCTTGACGCGCTTTTAGCGGGAAGGTTGGGGCATTCGCGCCAAGGGCATTTTTGAAACACGCCCTAATACCCAGACCGCGTGAATAGGTGGGTCATGGACTCGCAGTCGATCCGGTTCCGAAGTGACACAATGAGCACGGCCATTTACCCAATCAGATGAACATGTTTAGATCGGCGTTGCTTCGCACAAGAGGACGTACGTGAGCGACGGCGTTGCTGAATTGGCCCAACTCTTCAAGCTCAGTCTTGAATTCAAATTCCTCGGGCAAGAAGGGGGTCCTGCTCACCCCCTGCCCGGCGCTACGGGCGGGGCAATCGGCCGGAGGTTGGAGAGGCGCCGGAAACGGGACCACCGCACCACCCGCGATGTGGGCGGGAATATTGTGCAAGGCCAATCCCGGCGCGGCTGCGGAGGCATTCCAGCTCTAAAGGCATCATCCCCGCCGCGCTGTCAGTGCTCAGGCGATCAAACGGTATTCGGAATGCCTGTCAACGGAAGAATGCCAAACCAAGGAATGAACAAATCCGGCCCTGGCGAGGGTGAGCCATTGCTGGGAGCAGCGCTCTTTCGCATCCTCATATTTCTGAAAACCCTCCAGGGGCAAAAGCGAGTCTCGATCGTAGACAACTCGCCCCTTTCGATCATCCCACCTGCCGTGGGTTTCCCGGACAAAGTAGGTACGTTCTCCATTGGCCCGCGTTTCAAAGAGCCGCAGTTCGTAGAATTCCGAATTCTTCAATGACGTTCTTCGAGTCCGAGCCTTCAAGAGAGCTTCTTGCATGGTTGAATCTTGCTCCAGCGTCTGCTGAAATCGCAACAGCAATCTCCTTGGCGGCTCTCCAATTGGAGCGCATGGAAACCACCGACCCGAAATGGGATTCTCACTAAAACAGTTGCCATAAACAGCGCCAGAAATGCCGCATGAACGGGGGGCAATTCTGCTGGTTCGCGTCTGGGACTCAACAGGATTTCCCACACGCAGCCAAGCGCACCGCCATACCCCCGCGATAAGCACAGACGGGCGGGATGGCTACCCGGAGGAATACGCGCGCCAGGTCGGGCGTTGATTGGGGGTTGTAGCCGGCGTTCTTATCCCCTGTGGCCATTGCTCAGAGAGTTCGCTGGCCAGGATCACCGGCTTTATCCCGTCTCAATCCCGGCTAATGCGCCGCGTATGCCTGCCCTTGAGCCAGAGGGCAATTGCGATCTACGGAACAGGAAGGATATCAGGATGCTTTCTCCACCGTCTTCAGGTTGTCATCCGGCACCCGATCGATGAGCAGAAGCAGAGGATCAATGCCAGCCTTGTCCGGCATCACATTGGTCACAAAAGTGTAGGTTCCATGCGTGCCGGTCATATGCACAAGCTGGCGGGCAAGCACCTGTCCATAGTGCTTGCCCTTCTCAGGAGCAGCCAGTGCTCCCACCTCAATCCAGTCGTCCACCGGAACTTCTGTTTCCGCGCCTTTGTCATCCGCTCTGTACTTATGCGTCTCGACTTCAACCGTTACGTCGTACCTGCCGTCGGCCCGCTTCCTTGCCGTCGCATGCAGTGTGCGGTTGGAAAACAGCGTGATGTCCTCGAACAGATCCTTCAGAAGGTACCGATACTGAGGTGGAGTCTGCTCTTGCAGCGCATCGACGAGCACCCAGGAAGTTGGATAGGGCGCCGGAGCATAGCCATATTGGGAGAGAACCTTGCGAAGAGCGCGATTGACCGCGTCCTCGCCGATCATCTCGCGCAGGTAATACATCACGACGCTTCCTTTGCGATAGTGGATGTAACCCTGGTTGGCCTCAACGCGCATCAGGGGCCGTTCCTTGATTCGCTCTGTGCCCCGTGAACGCAGGTACTGATCCATCTCGTACTCCATGAACTTGCGCATGGTGTCGCGCCCGTACTCCTTCTCCATGACCATCAGCGCCGAATACTGGGCGAGTGTCTCTGACAAAGAAGTTGCGCCTTCCATGTTGGCGCCGATGACCTGGTGCGCCCACCATTGATGCGCCATTTCGTGAGCAACCACGTAATAAACCATGTCGATATCGTCGGGCTTTTCGATCCTCGCGATAAACCCTACCGACTCCGAATAAGGCATCGTCCCCGGAAATGCCTGCGCAAAGGAGGCCACGCGGGGAAATTCAATGATCCTCGCCTGCTTGTTGGGGTACGGGCCAAAATTGGAGGTGTAATAGGCAAAGGACTTCTCCACGGAGTTGACCATCTTGGGCACGTTCCACGGATGTTCCTTGAGGTAATAGACCTCGACATCGATGCCGTTCCACTTGCGCCTTTCAACCTCGTAATGCGCCGATAGGAAGGAGTAGAAGTTAAGAGCGAAGTGATCGAGCCGGTACTCGTAGAAGTTGCGCCCGTCCTGCTGCCACTGGCGCAGCAGGGAACCGGGAGCGATGGCCGTCTGATCGGCGCTTGTGCTGATGACCGTATCGACATTCACCCAGTCGGAGTTGTTGCTGATGTAGGTGTTCATGCAATCGGCCGTGCAGTTGCGTTCCAGGGCCGGCATCAGATGCTTTTCTTTCATTCCGAAGCGCTTGCGAACGTTGGGGTCGTCCAATTCGTTGTTTGGCTGGTAGCCGATTTGCGGCGCGATGGAGGAACCGAAGAAGGTTCCATTCTGGGCCACCCCTGTGTTGGTTGTCTGGTTCTCGAAGCCGCGCGGGTGCGTCTCCACATCGAACTTCACGGTGCGGACCTCGCCGGGCGCGAGCGGCGTTGTCAATTTGTAGATCCGGTAGCCGCGCTCCTTGTCGTCCTGGACGAGTTCCGAGCCGGGCAGCTCGATGGCGGTGGTGAAGGCGCGATCGAGCGTGAATTGAACGGCAGTCAGCGGCTGCGAGGTTAGATTCCCGATCTGTTCTTCGCCGCGCATTACCATCTCGCGCGTGGATGGATAGATGGCGATGTCATATTTCACATCCTGGACGCGCGGCTCGGGCAAATGCTCATAGCGTTTATAGAGCTTTTCATAGTCGGCTTGCCGCGCCTGACCATCGTGTTCGCTGTCTACATGATTCAGAATCTCGGTGTTGTAGAAAACCCAGCCTCCAACCAGGATGAATCCCGCGGCCGCCAGCACGCCCACCAGCTTGAGCGAGCCATGAAAGCGCTGGCGCGAATCCGCCAGCCGCGCATTCCAGCGCGTATCGCGCCCGCGCTGCAACAGCAGAATGCTGACCACGGCCAGCATCACGCAGAAGAGGGTCCAATAGAGAGCGAACCAGTACCAGCTCACGATCCATGGCTGGTAGCCGAAAAAGTCGGAATACCTCATGCTCGGCAGGCTGGCGAAGTGCACCATCCGGGTGCCTACATGCAAGGGCCTCCAGACAAACTGATTGGCGACCAGAAGCCCGATGAAGGCGAAGTATCCCACGTACTTGTTGGGCGAGAGCACATGAATGAAGAAAGCGAGAACCGCCAAAAACGCGAACGCCAGCATATCCTGACCTAGCAGGTTCTCCGCGTAGAGCCCCAACTGGAAGCGTGTGTAATGGTGGGCAGCCTGAACGCAGACTGCGACCATCGTCACCAGCACCTGGATGCAGGCGATGGCGGTCATCAGGGCGATGAGCTTTGCCAGATAGCCCGGCCATTCCGGCACGGGCAAGGCATCGTTGACCTCATCGATGCGCGCGTCCCGCTCCTCCCAGATCAGTACCCCGGCAAAAAAGGTGATCATGGCGATGAGGAAGCCGTTGAGCGTCCCGGCGATGATTTCGATCATTGTGTAAGTAACCGGCCTGGAGGTGACTCCATACCATCCCGTTGAATTGAGGATCAATGCGGCTACGCAATTCAGCATGGCGGCGCAGGTGACGACGATAAAGGTAATGGTCTTCAACAGGCGGCTGTATTCGATGCGAATCGAGGCGAGGAGCTGTGTCCAGCGTGCATCTGCTCCGAAGCTGCGTGAGACATTGGCGAGTGTGAGAGGCTGGAACTCCGGCAACGCCGTCTCATCCTCGGCTGACTTCCGTTTGGAGGCGCGGACTGCCCGCTCAGAGAAACTGAAGCGCCAGTAGGCGAAGGCGAAGATAAGGATGCCGACCGCCAGCCAAACCAGACGGTTCCACAACAGAAGCCCGGTAAGACCGATGGCATGGGTGTTTCTCTCCGCGACCGTCCAGTACTTTGTGAGCAGAGAGAAGGCATCGTTGCCGAAGGGATCGAGCATGGCGGAGAGCTTCTCGTTCTTCATGTCGCTCGTCAGGGCGCCAGCCACGGCATCGGCGACAAGCAGCGCCAATCCACCGAGAAAAGAGACTACGGTGCTGCGCGTGAGCACGGCGATGGTGAAGATGATGGCCCCTATAAAGAACGTATTCGGCAAGGCAAAGACGAGGATGCTCTTCCAGTGCGCCGCCCAGATGACCGGCCCGAAGCGGTCGGCCTCGGCCCAGGGCATCAGCGGCGCCAGCAGTGCTCCAAGCGAGACGCCCAGCACCGGGATGGTGGCGATGACCACCGCGCCCAGGAACCGTCCCAGAAGGAAGTCCAGTTTGCGGATAGGCGTGCTGAAAACGATCTGGTGCATGTTGTACGCGAACTCGCGAGAGGCTGCCGAGTTCACAAAAGCCGTCACCATCAGCAGGGTGATGAACCACATGATGGAGTAGTACTGCTGTATGACAAAGGGGGCATTGCGAAAGGTGTTCCCGATGGCCCCGCCTACCGAAACCTGGTCGGTGCTCATGGCCAGGAGAATCAGCAGCGCTACAATGCCCGTGAATACCCACAGCATGATGGAGCGCAGCCAATACCGAACCTCGAAAAAGAAGAAGTGCATCATGGCCACCTCCTTTAATGCAGGCCAGCGATGCTGGCGAAGAAGACATCTTCAAGATCCGGAGCAACAGGCACGAAACCGGCTTCCGGGCTGCTGTCCGCGAAGACGTGAATCTGCGGCCGTCCGGCTGAGAGCTTGGTTGAGATCACCGGGAACCGGCTGGTATATTCCTTCACGTCGTCGCGCTGGATCGACTTTTGCCAAATCCTCCCCGCAATCCCTTCCAAAGCCCTGTCCGGCGCTCCGGCAAACAGCACCCGTCCCTGATGAATGATTGCCATGTTGCTGCACAACTCCATGACGTCCTGCACAATATGGGTGGAGAGAATCACAATGACGTTCTCCCCGATCTCGGCCAGAAGGTTGTAGAAGCGGTTACGCTCTCCAGGGTCGAGGCCCGCCGTAGGCTCGTCCACGATCAGCAGTTCAGGGCTTCCGATCAGGGCCTGCGCGATCCCGAAACGCTGCCGCATGCCGCCGGAGAAGCCAGTGAGCAGTTTGCGGCGGTGGTCCCACAGATTTACGCGGTGCAGGAGCGCATGAACAGCCTCCTTGCGCTCTTTGCGCTTGACGATTCCCTTGAGCAGCGCAATATGGCTCAGCATGTCCTCGGCATTTACGCGAGGATATACGCCAAAGTCCTGGGGGAGATAGCCGAGCGTTTTGCGAACTTCTTCTTTCCTGCGAAGCACGTCCAGATCACCCAAACGGATAGAGCCGCTATCGGGATCCTGCAAGGTTGCAATGGTGCGCATCAAAGTAGATTTGCCGGCCCCATTCGGCCCAAGCAAGCCATACAAACCGCAGGGAATGGTCAAACTGACGTCATCGAGAGCGCGGACGCCCCCCTTGTAGACCTTGGTCAGGCCCTGGATTCGAAGTTCCATTGCGAGCTACCCTCCGGAAAGTGTCGCTGCGCTTGTGCTGAGTGCGTCGCGTGCTGAATGGCGCACCACAATACTCTATGCGGCGCCAAATCGCCCCGCCGAACTGCCAGGATGCAGCTTTCAAGCATCATACGGGAACAGACTGAAAGAAGTTCCAGCAGGGCTCTGGCGGACCTCACAGAGAACTGCGGGCAGCGTCCACATTGTCCGTGAGTGCGCTGGCGGGACTCCTATGGCGTGAAGACCACCGCAAAGCTTATATAGCCGGCCCTGCTCGTGATCCGAGTACCAGCTCCTTCGGACGCGTTTGAATCTCCAGGTCGATGTTGGCGATCTCCGTGCCGCACTCCTGTGGATGGCCGAGGGTGCACTGGCAAAGCTCGGTAAACCGGATATGCCCGCTCTGGCTCAGTTCCACCCCGGTTGCGATCAAGACGCTGTAAATATCCACACAGGCCCGGCGTTCGAACCGAAGAGCATATTCACCGTGCCGGTATCGATGGCGCTGCGGCTCAGCACCCAGCCACCATAGCCGAGAATCGCGCCCGTGAGGGCCCGCACGAGCCGCGCCGGCTCTTCGCTTAATATGCCCTCGATCTCTATTGCCCATGGGCTGCTCATGATTTCTCCCACGTCGCGGTTAGGCGCCTTAGTCTCAACACCGCCTTATCGGAGCCGGACGGTCCGGCATCAAGGTTGTGCGGAATACGAACGATCTTGACCGGCGTTGCAGCATTCTTGCTTCCCAGTAGATCGGACGGTTCTCGTGCTGGTAACGGGTGAGCATTTCGACAGCAGATACAGCGTTGAGATTGAAATACCTCTGAAGAGCGGTACAATTCGAGCGAATCGGTACGGAAAAAGGAGATTTCGAATAATATGACAGCTTGGAGGTGGTGAATATGTCCTTTTCTTCTCCGCGAACTCTTGGGATTTCCGTGTTCATTCTGAGTTGTGCGATCAACTGTAGAGTTCCTGCCGCGATGACGCAGACTGTGCATGTGGATGTTAGCCCGGGAAAAGCGATCGCGTTCGACCCGGACAAAGCGATGGGAACTTCCATGGATATTCTTTCGGCGGCGGAACTGGACACTGTGTACTCCGAGCCCATCGTGAAAGCGGGGCTCTCAGCAGGCTGGGGACCGATCTCGTACCGGCAGAACACCGAGCTGACGTATGACGCGTGGCACTGGAACCCCACTGGCATGTGGAGCGACGAGCAACACAAGAGCGGATATTTTCTGGGAAGCGCGGAACCGAAGGACGTCCTGCGCGAGTCGTTTGGCTACCGGCTCCCGCACCGGGGAACGACCCGCAGCGACTCGGGACAAAATGAGTATTCGCAGATGACGGACGGAGATCCGGCGAGTTACTGGAAAAGCAATCCATATCTGAGCGGGAAATTCACGGGCGATCCGGACTCCGCGAATCCACAATGGGTGGTCATCGAATTCCCGCTTCAGCAGGATATCGATGCGATTCAGATTGACTGGGCGAGCCCGTACGCCACGAAGTATGTGGTGGAGTACTGGATGGGGAGGGAGAGCGCGCTGGATAGACAGACCGCCGGCGCATGGGAGGAGTTCCCGCAGGGTGAAGTGACAGGAGGGGTGGGCGGAAGCAAGGTGCAGCGGTTGGCGGATCGTCCAATTGCGACGCGCTTTCTACGGATATGGATGACGGAATCCTCGAATACCTGCGATACGCATGGAAGCGGCGATCCGCGGAATTGCGTGGGGTATGCGATTTCAGAGATTTCCGTGGGTAGCTTCAATTCGCTCGGCGAGTTTGTGGACGTGGTGAAGCACACGCCGGGCCAGGCACAGACCGTCACGCAGGCTTCATCCGTGGATCCGTGGCACACCGAAGAAGGAATTGTGTCCTCGCGAGTTCAGACGGGATTCGATCTGTTTTTCCGGAGCGGCTACACAAATCACTTGCCGGCGATGATTCCGATTGCCATGTTTTATTCGACCCCGGAGGACAGCGCAGCGGAGCTTGCGTACATCGAGAAGCGGGGCTATGCGGTCTCGTATGTCGAGATGAGCGAAGAGCCGGATGGGGCGTATATGCAGCCTGAGGATTACGCGGCACTCTATGTGCAATGGGCGACCGCACTGCATAAGGTCGATCCGAAGTTGAAGCTTGGCGGACCGGTGTTTACGGGCGTGAATGAGGATATCAAGGTGTGGCCGGACGCTCAGGGGCGCACGTCGTGGCTGGGTCGATTCATCGATTACCTGAAGGCGCACGGGAGGATGGGGGACCTGGCGTTTGTGTCGTTCGAGCGTTATCCGCTGGAGCCATGTCAAATCAACTGGTCAGATTTGTACCGCGAGCCGCAACTGGTGAAAGGGATTTTGCAGGCGTGGCGGGACGACGGGGTGCCCCCGGAAGTGCCGCTGATGAACACAGAAAGCAACATATCGTGGTCGCTGACAGATCCGATGCAGGATCTTTTTGCGGGACTGTGGCTGGCGGATAGCGTTGGAGCGTTTCTAACCCACGCGGGACCGAACGCGGCCTACTATCACTCGCCGGTGCAGCCGGAAGCACTGGGGCCGGGATGCCAGGCCTGGAGTACGTATGGGAATTTTGTAGCAAACGAAAAATTGGAGATCAAACAATATACGGCGCAATACTTCGCGAGCCAGCTATTGAATCTCGATTGGGTGAAACATGGTGGCGGGACGCATCAGTTGTATCCGGCAGCGGGGGATTTGCGGGACGATGCAGGACACGACCTGATTACCGCGTACGCGGTGAAGCGGCCGGATGGAGATTGGTCCCTGCTGATCGTTAATAAAGATCCGAGCAATGCCCACCAGGTCAAGATTGCGTTCGAGGACGGCGGGCAGGAAACAGCGGCGCGATTTTCCGGCCCGGTAAAGATGGTGACCTTTGGAGCGGCGGAATATGTGTGGCATTCCTCCGGGGCTACGAGTCATGCGGACCCCGACGGCCCGGCAAAGCGCAGCGTCGTGGAGTGGAAGGAAGAACAAAAGGTATTGCTGCCGAAAGCATCGATGACGGTGCTGACGGGGAGAGTGGGCGGTGCGTAAGGAAGGTCGCGATCCGTTCCCGGCTTGCCATATGCATGGCTCGCTACTCCTTGACGCCTGAGCCCACCAATCTTGCGGCTACCGAGTTATGGTAGAAGTCCGTTGGGTCTCCATGGTTCTCTGCGGGTTGTTCGGCGGAAGACTCCAGCCAGAGGTGGCACCTTTTTGAAAAAGAGCGATCAGGCGAGTATTGTGTTTTTGAGGCAACTGGCTGACCCTGCGTGGCGTTGTGATTTAGCGCCAAAGAGATGGACCATCAACCAGCATCAATCAAGGGGGAATAGAACATGGCAGTTTCAGACATTCTGGCAACGATCGATAGTGAGATCGCAAAACTGCGGCAGGTGCGTGCCTTGCTGAGTGGCGGCGCCGCGCCGACACCAAAGAAGGCAGCAGGCAGACCCAAGAAGGTAGTGGTTGCGACCAAGAAGGCAGCAAAGGTTGCACCCGCCGCCACGAAACCTGCGAAGAAGAAGAGGAACCTCAGTCCCGAGGGAAGGAAGCGCATTGCCGAGGCAGTCAAGAAGCGCTGGGCGGCACAGGGGGCTGCGGGGCACCCACAAAGTAGCCGCCACCCTATGCTCGCATATGAGCTGACGTAGGCCCTAACCCGCATCAGCTCAGTTCTTCTCTTTGGTCTCTTCTTCAGGCCAGAGGCGCGGCTGAACGGCACGGGTCCGTTGATGCCTGAGGTCGGCGTGAATGCGGAACCAATAGGCGATGCTGCGCTGAGCGCAGTTGGCGTGCACCCCTACGGCTTCCTCGATTTCAGCTTGATCATCTCGCCATCCACAGCGAGCCTTCCATACCCATTTATTCAGACTCGGCGGTCTTCTCCTAGGAAGCCTTTTGGAGCAGTTGCTGCTCCGCCCGTAGCCAATCTTGCTCCGCGTGTCCATCCTTGTAACCGCGATCCGCCCAGAAACGCTTCGCAAGCCGCTCGATCTCCTCGCGAGGCGGTGTCGCCGTCTTTGCTACTTGTGTAACTTTATCGTTCGTTGTTGCGGTCTTGCGCGGCTTCGCGGTTGCCTTCGTCTTCTTCACTGTCTCTGCCATAGATTTCTCCTAATCGTTGGATTCTCCGCCAGCGCTCATTTGCGGTATTAACTTGAGTATATCAAAGATTCCTGTTTTCACGAAATCCCCAATTCGATTTGGCGTAACTCTTTACTCAATTTTTACTCAACCCCGCACCATTCCTTGGCGGTCAACCACTCTCCGGCGCTTACCGGGTGCAGCGAACCGAGGACCATCACCGGGTCCCGCTGCCCCCGGAACTTCGCCCGGAGCACCGCGAACCCGTTCTTCTCGTTGAATAAGGTGACACGCTCCACGAGTCCGGCGATCTCTTCTGACTGGTCCACAAGGAAAAGGTTGTGGACCAGATGGATTCGACATTTTCGAAGACCGAAAATGAATGGGTTACGTGTGCGGAT
>PLGM01000338.1 GCA_003139795.1 Acidobacteriaceae bacterium
CTTCAGATCTCGGTACTCTCAAGCTCTGCCAATTGCACGGGGAATTCCCGCTTTTGAATCCCGTCGACTTGGATCTGATACACGTGCATTTCACCTGCACGTGCCACCGGAATATTCAGATAGTGTTTCGTGATATACATGGATTTGCTTTGCGCAAGAAGAGAGGAGGCAAACAGCAGAAGACTGAATAGAACCCGGCTGGAAAAATGGAATCGAAGTCGAGGCGGCGCGCCAGCGAGAAGCCGCAGGCCTTTGGCATTCGCATCGAAAGTCATGCGGCTAAATGAAAACCTTGATTGCACGGACGTCCTCCAGACAAGACTCTTCCAAGAAACCCCAACATCGATGGCGGTTGGTGAACACATCCCATGGTAGTGGATGAAAGTTGCGCGCTCAAACGCAGGGGTTGAACCAGCTTGATATCTGGGTTCGACCGGCACGTGCCTTAGGTCCCTCAAGTGTCGCAAAATCGCCGATGCGCTGAGCGAAACACCGGCGGACGGCGCAACGATTGAATTTCTGAGTTCCGGGTGGGTGACGGGCAAACCGAAAGCTGATCCGCCGGCGGCGAAGGGAGGCAGATCCCCCTTTTTCTTGCTCAAAATGCAGAAGAGCCCGCCGTATAGCGGGCTCTTCTTGTCAATTCTTTGCTTACGTCCCCAGGTGGAGGCTTGTGGCCCACGTATCCCGGCGGCTCGTACTTTTATAGTAGACTTTCCCTTGAAAATGTCAACCACAAAAGCTGTCCTGAATGCGGTCAAGGCCTCTCTATCTCCAGCGAGGATTGGGACTTATGAAACCGCGACAGGCGCCTTGGGAGACGAGGATCCCCGCGCGCTTGCCCTCTATGCGTGGAACGCGGAGGTTTCCGCTGCGCTATTGGCGCCCCTCCACATCTGCGAGGTGGTCATGAGGAACGCGGCAGCCGAGGCCCTGGAGGCGGTGTATGGCCCTCGCTGGCCATGGGAAGCCACATTCATTCTTAGTTTGCCCAACCCTTCCGGAAACCAGTACAGCTCTCGCCGTGATTTGATGGGCGTTGCCGCCAGACAGCCCTCGACAGGCAAAGTGATCCCTGAACTGAAGTTCGTATTCTGGCAGGAGATGTTTACACATCGCCACGACGTTCGGCTATGGGACGCTCATTTGAGGCGGGTCTTTCCATGTCACAATCCGGCGGACACGGTGGTGAGCCTTCGCAGGGCAATTTATCAAGATTTGGAAGCTATCAGGAGGCTCCGCAACCGGATTGCTCATCACGAACCGATCTTCACAAGGAATCTCAAAGAAGATTTTGAACGGATTGTCAAATTGGTTGAGCAGAAATCCGCGCTCGTCGCTTCCTGGATGGTTGCCAATCAAACTGCATCCCATCTTATTCCGCAACCACCGGTCTTTCGAGGCGGAAAGCTGTGGATGCCTGCCCATGAGGAGGTCGCTCAACTCGCATATCGTCTTTGGTACGATGGCGGGAAGAGAATCGGCTGTAGCGAACAAGACTGGGTTAGCGCCGAGAGGCTTATGGGTCGCTTTGACTGATAGCCGGCCAGTCCTTTTCAAAAATGGGACTGATAAACGCCCATGTCGCCTGGACGAATTCTGGCTTCACGCTAAATCGTCGATGCGCTGAGCGAAACACCCGGGGGACGGCGCAACGATTGAATTTTTGAGTTCCGGGTGGGTGACGGGCGAACCGAAATCTGATCCGCCGCCGGCGTTTCCTGGAGATCGGACCGGGACCCCGCAATCACTTGCCCTTGACGGGCGCGTCGATGTAGTAGCCCGTCTTGTGGCGGATATTGAAATCCTGTGCCGCGGCTCTGGGGACGGTCACCTGCACCCGGTGGAAGTTCCGTCCCGGCTCCTGGTGCTGCGGATAGTAGCCCAGCAGGTACTGCGTGCGCAGGTCGTCGCTCACCCGCGCAAAGGCCTTGTCGAGGCCGCCGTCGCTCACGTAAAAGCTTTTGCCGCCGGTCTGTTCGGCCAGGGTGATCAGCGCGTGTTCGCCGCCCAGGTCGCGCCCCGCGCTAGCCTCGATGGGCACGTCGATGATCGAGTAGATCATCACCTCGTTGCGCAGAGCCCGCTCCAGAGCCTGGGCATAGGTGCTGCTCTTGGCGGTATCGTCGCCGTCGGAGACCACGATCAGCACTCGCCGCGGCGAGCGTCCCTCTTTCTGGCCCAGCCGGTCGGAACCCAGGACGATGGCGTCGTAGAGCGCTGTGGCCCAGTCGCCGCGCAACTGGCTCAGCCCGCGATCGATCAGGGCCACCTTGTTGGTGAAGGGCGTCAGTTCGCGCACGTCGGTGGCAAACTGCAGCAGGCTCATCTGGTCCTGCGGGCGCAG
Source organism: Acidobacteriaceae bacterium (assembly GCA_003139795.1). GTDB lineage: Bacteria > Acidobacteriota > Terriglobia > Terriglobales > Acidobacteriaceae > Telmatobacter. Next base: position 2,348 of record PLGM01000338.1, read on the forward strand.
AATGGCATGGGCAAAGCGCCGCGCCGCATCCGCCTCCTCGGCCATGTCCTTGCGCACGCTGCCGCTGGTGTCGATGGCCAGCGTCAGATTCAGGGGCAGCTCCGACTGGCGCTCGAAGACCGCAATCTGCTGCGGACGCCCGTCTTCGGCCACGGCAAAGTCCTCGCGCGCAAGCCCGCCCACAATGGCCCCGTTGCGGTCCGTCACGTTTACAAAGACGCTGACCAGCTTCACGTCCACATGCAGGGTGAGTTCCTGCGCCGCCAGCGCAGGCACGAAAGACGCCGCTACCAGGGAAAAAAGCCGGACGCCCCAGGTCCTGGCTCGCCGCGGCGGGAGACCTGGGAGTCCGCATCCTGCAACGCCGCCGGAATTACGACTCATGCGAAGCCTCTGGCGGCTCGACGCCCAGCCCGGCGGGAAACGGTTCGCCTGGCGCCCACACCGCCCCATCGACAAACGTCTCTTTCTTCCAGATGGGCACGGTCTTCTTGAGCGTGTCGATCAGCCAGCGGCAGGCCTCGAAGGCTTCCGCCCGGTGCGCCGAAGCCACGACGATCAGCACGCTGGTCTCGCCAACATTGAGCCGGCCCAGACGATGAACAATACTCACTTGGCGCACGCCAAATCTTTCGAGCGCTTCGGCCGCAAGTTCCCTCATCTGCTTGTCGGCCATTTCTTCGTAGGCTTCGTAGTCCAGGAAGAGCGTCTTGCGGCCACGCGTATGGTTGCGCACAATCCCGTCGAAGACCACCACCGCGCCATCCTCGTCTCGCTTGATTGACGCGATCAGCCGTTCAGAATCAATATGCCCGCGGCAGAGCGAGACCGCTGAAATGCACCCAAGGGCGCCTATAACCGAAAGATCCGGGCCATTGTCGCTGCCTCCGGAGACGGGCGGAAGCAGGCCGATCTCATCGCCGTCGTGGAGCACCAGCGCCGCTTGAGCGTACTCCGCATTCACGCTCACCGCAATGCCCCGCAGCTCCGGTGCTGGCTGTCCGCTGCTCAGCCGTTCCAGCAACGCCGCAACGGTGGCGCCTTCCGGCAGCTCGACCGTGGCCGCCGCCGAACCCAGCCGGTCTTTCAGAACCCCAAAGGAGAGAACTCGCACCTGCATCACGCTTAAAAGAATACCGCTTTCCCGTTAGACGCGGCAGGCGGCAATCAGTCGGCGGAACATCCGCGGAGCCCGCGAGAAGCGGCCGCGGTTCACACCATCTTGTACAGGAAGCCGGTGGGCGTGCCCCACAGATTCCGGGCCCGGTCTTCATAGAAGATGCTGAACTCAAGGCCGGTGATGTCGTAGTCGAGCAGGGGAACGCGGTCGAAGGTATAGTCGCCGCGCACCGAGTACTCGTCGCCGCCGCAGTCGATCATCAGCGTATCGCCGCAGGAAAGCCGCTCGGGATGCGTCAGCAGCATGCAGCCAAAGGCAAACACGCCCAGGCCAAACTCGTTGCCGACCATGGCCGCGCGGGTGCGCCGCGCCGAGGAGCCGCGATGGAGCATGCCGGCCTGCGCGCCCACCACCAGAATGTCGTTCCCTTCCTGTTGCTCACTCAGAATCTTCTCCGCCAGCTTCGAGCGCTCGCTCTGGCGCAGATACGTCGGACCCATGCGGCCGATGATCCGGTTGGAGAACTTGCGCTTGGCGGCCAGAACTTCCCCCAGCATCTCCACGGCTTCGTTGTAGGTGGGCGCCAGCGCCTGCCAGCGTGGAATCGCGAACCAGGCCTCTGCTCCCTCCGGCAGCGGCCTGCGACCCAGCTTCTCCAAGCAACTGCCCAGGCTGGGGAAGAGGTTCTTCAACGCCGTCACCTGCGCCTCCACCGGCCGCACCCGGTAGGTGGGTGGATAGCTTCGGTTCGAACCCACCTCCTCATCCTTGTACTTGTCGCTCACCGTGTGGCGCTCGATGGTCTCGACAACCAGGCTGGCGACCTCGGACTTGAGTTTCCTGGCCATGTCCAGCACCGCCTGCGCGCTTTGCTGATCCAGTTGTTCGATCGCTGTCCGGTAGGCCTCCTGGACTGCTTCGCCGAGAAACTCCTGCAGCATTCTGTTCTGTTGCTCTGTCGTGTTTCCCGAGAGGTGCAACGGAACCATCTGATGTGGGGTGGCCTGTGTGGTCGCCATGTTCACCGCTTCTCGCGCGCTCCCGCGCACTGGATTCTGCACGTTTCATCGGCTGAATCGCTGATTACTTTAGTGCGGGTTGCGGCCACGGCCAGCCCCTGCGCTGGCCGCAAACCGACCATGCCCCTGGGCAGAATCTGTGCAAGCTCAAGATCGGGATGCGACAAAAGGGATGGCTTATGACCCAATCAACCAATCGTCGCTAACGGATTTCCCTCCCTTAACCCACGTGTACGTAATCTTGCTAAATACCAAGTCGAACTCCTCCAACTCGTTGGTGTGAACGCTCGACGCTCCAAGGGTCGGGTGGCGTTTAGGAGGGGAGGGGAGTCCGTGGGAAGTCTTGTAACCCACAATTGTGGCGTTGGTCAGGGTAATCGTAACAAAAACCTGTTCCGTCCCGTTCGGATTCCCCTGGGTGAAATAGAGATCCAGCGAAGGCAACACTTCCCGAGTGCACACGGCGTTGAAAAGCAAAGGCGAGCTGGAGCCCTTTTCCTTGGTGATGACAAGCGGTTGGTGCGGGCTTTTTTGCGCAGAGGATTTGCCGGTGGATCCAAGGGTTTCGCCCGCCACATGAAACACCACCTGCCCCAGGTTGCGAGGAGTTACGGTTTTCGAGCCGAAGGCCATGCCGTGAACCTTGCTCTTGCCGGCGTTCAAGTTGAGCCCTGAGCGTTTGAATTGAACATAGATTGGCATCGGGGACCTCCAATTCTGAATCCGGTCCGGGAATTCCGTGCCCGCCCGCCGGAATTGGCAGATTCTAGCATCCTGCCGCCAACTTTCGATAGTGTTTAAGCGAAACCACGATCGGTGTAACCAAAGCCACGAGTCCAAAATGTTGGTCTGCCTGGGAAATCAACACCCTCTACGTGGGTGCCGCGAAGGGCATCAGGATGTGAAGGGGACTTGCGCCATCAAGCTATCAATCATTCATTGCGTACGACGAAAAGGGCCGGCAGATTCGCCGGCCCCTCGCTCGATCGATCGCAGCCACGCTTACGCCGCCGCGCCCACCGCAATCTCCACTTCCGCCACCGGCAGCGTGTCCGGCCGCGCCTTCAATAACGGCAGCGCCACGGCCAGCACGTCTTCGATGCGGCTGGCGTAGTGGATCGCAACGCCTTCGGTCAGCTCCGGCGTCAGGTCCTCATCCACGTCCTGGCGGTTTTCGGCGGGCAGGATGATGGTTTGCACACCCGCCCTGCGCGCGGCCAGGAACTTCTCCTTGATGCCGCCCACCGGCAGCACGTTGCCGCTGAGCGTGATCTCGCCGGTCATCGCCGTCAGCGGGCGTACCGGCGTATCGGTCAACAGCGACGCCAGCACTGTGGCCATGGTCACGCCGGCCGAGGGACCGTCCTTCGGTATCGCTCCCGCCGGCACGTGAATGTGCAGATCGATATCCTTGGTAAAGTCCTCGGCCAGCCCCAGCGAAGCGGCGTTCGACCGCACCCAGGTCAGCGCCGCCTGCATCGACTCCTGCATCACCTCGCCGATCTGCCCGGTCATCGTAAAGCCGCCCTTGCCCTTCATNNCCGGCCGGCGTCCAGGCCAGCCCCACGGCCACGCCCGGCCGCTTCACGCGCTCTGAGACTTCGGTCTCCACTCGCACCTGGATGCCGCCCAGAAACTCCTTGAGCACATCGCGCGTCACCACCAGCTTTTCCGTCTTGCCCTCGACTACCCGCCGCGCCTGCTTGCGGCACACCGTCCCCAGCGTCTGTTCCAGCTTGCGCACCCCGGCCTCCCGCGTGTAGTGGCGCGTCACCCAGCGCACCGCGTCCTCGGGAAACTCGATCTGCTCCGGCGTGATCCCGTTCTCCCTGATCTGGCGCGGAATCAGATAGCGGTTGGCAATGTGCAGCTTCTCCTCTTCGCTGTAGCCCTGCAGGAAGATCAGCTCCATCCTGTCCAGCAGAGGCGGCGGAACCGGGTCCAGAATGTTCGCCGTGCAGATGAACAGCACCTTGGATAAATCGAACGGCACGTCCAGGTAGTTGTCGCGGAACGTGTTGTTCTGCTCGGGGTCCAGCGTCTCCAGCAGCGCCGAGGCCGGATCGCCGCGGAAGTCTCTTCCCAGCTTGTCCACCTCGTCCAGCATGATCACCGGGTCGTTGACCTCGGCCCGGCGGATGCACTGGATGATCTGCCCCGGAAGCGCGCCGATGTAGGTCCGCCGATGGCCGCGAATCTCCGCCTCGTCGTGCATGCCGCCCAGCGAGATGCGCTGAAACTTGCGCCCCAGGGCTCGCGCAATGGACCGCCCCAGGCTGGTCTTGCCTACCCCCGGCGGCCCCACAAAGCACAGGATTGGACCCTTCATGTCCGGCTTCAGTTCCTTAACGCTCAGGTAGTCCAGGATGCGGTCTTTCACCTTCTTCAGCTCGTAGTGGTCTTCGTCCAGAATCTCCTTGGCCTTGCCGATATCGATCTTGACTCCCGAGCTCTTGGCCCACGGCAGAATGGCGAGCCACTCAATGTAGTTGCGGGTGAGCGAGTAGTCGGCGGCCATGGGAGACATCCGCGACAGCCGCGCGAGCTCCTTCAACGCCTCCTTCTTCACGTCCTCCGGCATTCCCGCGGCGTCGATCTTCTGGCGCAGATCTTCGACCTCGCGCTGCCCTTCGTCCACATCGCCCAGTTCCTTCTGGATGGCCTTGAGCTGCTCGCGCAGATAGTAGTCGCGCTGCGACTGCTG
>PLGM01000050.1 GCA_003139795.1 Acidobacteriaceae bacterium
AGGAGCTGCTCTATGGGGGCCGGGCCCAGAATGCCAGCTTCATCGTACTGGGTGCGCAAGGCGCGTCACATTTTGCCGCCATTACCCGCGCGGGCATTATGTATAAGGTGCTGGCCTTCGCGCGCTGTCCGGTCATCACGCTGTCGCCAGTGGTTCTGAACGCGTGCGAGACGAAGAAAGAGAGATTTTGCTCCTCTGAAGTTAGCTCTATTGCGGGTGTGATTTAAGCCAGTATCTCTCTGAATGGCGCGCCGGGCAGTATAAAGTGCGATGTTCAACCTACTTAAATGAACAAGCTCAAACTCCGAGAGTCGCTGTAATCTTAAAAAACCGCAGGACGGGAGATGCCATCCCATTCCTGCGGCCGTTTTGCCGCGCCCACAGGCGCGATCAGTGCGCGTTTTTGACGGAAATGCCTTCCAGGCATTTCGCGTTGGCCTTATACGTGTCTTGGGACATATTGATCTCCCATACTTTATCATCCGATCCCAGGGGGCTATCCGTCGTCGCGACCGGAACGCTGTCCTTTGAATCGATGATGATCGTTACGTTCGCAAGTACCGGGGTATTGCTCGCCGTTATCCCGGCCTTGTCGACGTAATTAAAGCTTATCCTCTGCTCGGGAGTGAAATCCTTTGTCCAAAGGAAAAAAGGACAAGCGAGTTCCCCCGGCATGAGCGAAGCAGGTTTCGGGAACGGTGTCAGCGGGAACTGCATTTGGAGCACCACCTTCGGTGTGGCTTGCCCGTGGGCAAGAATTACCGGAAGGGTGCCCGCATGGATCGCGAGAACCAGGGCAAAAGCGAATAACAACCGGGGCTTCATTTTCTCTCTCTCCTCCCACTTTCCACAATCCGGAATTTCCTTTTTGCTTTCTCGGCAACCTACCAATATACTCCCAGTTGCTTCCGTTCGGCATCTTTTTGCATTCGTTCCAACGCCAGAGACCCTGGCGTGCCCGGCTGGGCCGCCTTCAGGACCAAAGAGCCATCATTTGCCCCATTTCGAAGCACTCTTTCGGACACCTCCCCGTCAACTCCCCTCCATCGTCCAGATTGGATTCGCCTGGCTGCCGCCCCTACCGGGCTGGCAGCGGCAAGGCCTCCATCCGGCGCAGCATGCTTCCAAGCAGGTACAGTGTGAGATGGCTCTTCGCCATCAGTAGCCAGTAGTAACGGTCATGCTTTACCAGCCGCCCGCCGGTCTTCACCAACCGCTGCCGACGAATTCAAGAAGAGTGGCGCGCGCGTGATTGTCTACTATTATGGCGTTGGCACCGTGCGGACGGTTGTTGCATTGAGGAGCCTCGGGCCAGGGCCTCTCACAAAGAGCCGCGGAACCGTCGTCAAGTTCGACAAAGGGGACCATCCACTCTCGATCAAAAACCAATCGGGAGCCATCTAATCCTTCAAGATCAGTCCGAGCACAGTCGCTGATTCTGCAGCAGGAGCCGTGGAAGGGCTCAAGTTTGAGCCCAGGAAGGGCGATCAGGTGCAAGTGAGTTTGCGTTGATGATGAAAGAGGAGAATTAACCCTGTGAATCTGTTTCGAGGCTTACGACCGTTCGAACGCGCAGGCGCCGTGCGCGACGCGCTGGCTGGAGTCGTCCTTGCGGCGATGGATATTCCGCAGGTGCTGGGCTATAGCAAGATCGCCGGAATGCCAGTGGTAACGGGGCTCTATTCACTCATGCTGCCGCTGGTGGCGTTTGCGGCTTTCGGCTCGTCGCGATATCTGGTGGTGGCGGCGGACTCGGCAACGGCTGCGATCTTTGCGGGTGGCGTGTCGGGCATGGCGACGCCGGCGGGGGCGCAGTATGTGGCTCTGGCGGGGATCGTGGCGCTGCTCACCGCGGTGATTTTGCTCCTGGCGCGGCTGCTCCGGCTGGGGTTCATCGCGGATTTTTTTTCCCGGACAGTGCTGGTAGGCTTTCTTGCCGGAGTTGGTTTTCAGGTGGGAATCTCGGTGCTGAGCGAAATGCTGGGAGTGCACGTGGATTCGCGCAGGCCGATGGTGCAGCTTTGGGAGGTGCTTCGTGGACTGCCGCGGGCGCATTTGCCGACTGTGGCGTTGTCAGTCTCGGTGCTGGGGTTTGTGCTGGTGCTGCGGCGGTTCGCTCCGAAACTGCCGGGCGCGCTGGTCGCCGTCGTGGCGGCGATTGCTTCGAGTGCCGCGTTGGATTTTGCGGGTCATGGGATTGCGACGATTGGTCCGGTTTCCGCGGGTTTGCCGCACCTGGGATTCATGGGCCTGCTCAGCCTTCGCTCAATGAGCTGGCAGGAGGCACAGCAACTGATCACGGTGTCGGTTTCGTGCGCCGTGATGATCCTTACGCAGAGTGCGGCGACCTCGCGCATCTATGCGGCCAAACACAATCGGGAGGTCAATGAGAATAATGATCTGTTCGGGCTTTCGGCTGCGAATGCCGCCGCGGCGCTGAGCGGAGGGTTTGTGGTAAATGGAAGCCCCACCCAGACGGCGATGATGGAGGATGCCGGCGGACAGAGTCAGTTCGCGCAGGTCGCTACTGCCGGAGTGGTGGCGTTGGTGTTGCTGTTTCTCACCAGGCCGCTCCAGTATCTTCCCACCTGCGTGCTGGGCGTCCTGGTATTCATGGTCGCTCTTCGGCTCATCGATTTGAAGGCTCTCAGCGACATCCGGGCCGAGAGCCCGCAGGAGTATGCGCTAGCCGTAACGACGGCGGCGGTAGTGCTGCTGGTGGGGGTGGAGCAGGGCATCGTGCTGGCGATGGTTGTGTCGCTGCTGCGCGTGGTCCAGCATAGTTATCACCCGCATAGCGGCGTGCTGCTTGCGGATGAAAGCGGGACCTGGAAGCTGGTCCCGGTTGCGCCGAGGGCGGTGACGGAGCCTGGGCTGGTTCTGTACCGGTTTGGAGCGGCGCTCTTTTACGCCAATGCCGGACGGTTTCTTGAGGAGGTCTCTCTGGTGGTGCAGCCGATGCCTTCAGCGATCCGCTGGGTGGTGGTGGACGCCGAGGCGATGACGCATGTGGACTACTCGGCTGCTCGGGTAGTGATGGCGCTGAAGAAGAACCTTACAGAGGCCGGCATCGAGCTGGCGTTTGCGCGGCTGCCGTGGGATTTGCGCGCCGAATTCGATCGGCATCATCTGACAGAGGCGATAGGGCCGGCGCACATCTTCAATCGGCTGCATGATGCGATCGCTGCGTTCGAGGCGTCGGCGAACCCGTCGGAGGGGAAACCCAGTGAGACGATCTCGGATGATCGGTTGCGGGACTCAGGGGGCTCGCTGGGCGAGCAGTAGCGCGATGAGGAGCATCGTGACTGACACGCGGATCCTGCCGATGGAATCTCTCATTCACTGCGGCACGTCGATGTGCCATTCCATCGCACGATGCCACGTTTCGAGGTCATCCATTTCAGTACTATGTTCATAATATTGGACATTGCAATTAAATCCGTTCGTAAGCATGAACGTAACGAATGACTAACCCATGAATTCTCTGTCGTTCCCCGTCAAAAGCGCCCTGCGCGAACTGGGAAGCGATATGCGCAATGCACGCCTGCGGCGACGCATTCCAGTAGCGGTTATGTTCCAGCGCGCTTTCATCTCCCGCACAACCCTGATGAAGCCTGAAAAGGGGGATCGGGGCATTGCCATGGGAGCCTATGTTGTCGTCCTGTTTGCGCTGGGTATGATCGATAGGTTGCGCGAGCTTGCGAGCGCCAAATCAGATCAGATCGGCCTTGGGCTGGAAGAGGAACGTCTCCCCAAGCGAATTGATATCCATCTCAGGCGCACAACCAAGGGCCTGCCTGACGGTAACCAACGAGGCTTTTGCCAAGGGCGAAGTAAAAGTAGTCCACCGCAAAGCACCGCTCACGCGGCACTCTGTGGCCTATTTTTTTGTTCCGGAACTCATACACCGGCTGTGCGTGGCGAAGGCCTGCCGGGTCAACACTTTCACCATTGATCATGCCGCTCGGTCCGGTCGTTGGCGGATTGCTGATAGGGCACATTGGGCATTAAGGCTCCGATAAGATTCGCGGAATTAGCCGGTGGCGGGCTAACGGTTTACCCAACGTGATGCCAGCGGCGGCATTCCGTTGTATCCGGCAACTTCGTGACTATTAAGCGAAAACGATGCTATCTGTCCTGAAATGAGCTTAATGCTCGAATGCAGCGCCACTGATTCAGGGCAAGCGCGGCGATTTTGGCCTGGCTGTGATGGGCAACCAAGTCCAATTCGCTTTACTCCATGCTATGTAACGTAACACCCTGTTTCAGGGTGATTCGCTATCCAACAGCTATTCAAGGAGAGCGATTTAAGTTATTATCTGGACAGTGCCAGGTTCT
>PLGM01000042.1 GCA_003139795.1 Acidobacteriaceae bacterium
CCGGCCCCACCGTTCCATCCAGGAGCTGCGCCTCAAACTCGCTGGCCCCCGAGAGAAACTGCGTCTTCTGGCGACGGGCGATACCGCAAAGCACCTGCGAGGCCATCTCCCAGGAACGGGGAGTCGGCCACGCATTGGCATCCGAGGTTGTGTCGGCCGTGTGTAGCAGGTCTGGCTTGAAGCGCAGAAAGGCAATAATCTCAGGACGGACCTGAGCCTTGACTGCCCACCGGCACCAGTCGTCAAGATCCGGTTCAAGATCCAGATGCACAAACCGATTGCGCAACGGTCGCGGCATCGCAAAATGAACGCCACGCTCCGAGGCCGGATTGCCGGCGGCAATGACCACCCAGCCATCGGGCAGCATATACTCGCCGAGCTTCCTATCCAGCACCAACTGATAGCAGCCCGCCTGGGTCATCTGCGGCGCCGATGTCAACTCGTCGAGAAAGAGGATGCCCTTGCCGCTGGTGGGAAGAAACTTGGGCGACACCCATTCGGTCTGGTCCTCTGCAATTCGCGGCAGGCCGCGCAGATCGACTGGATCGAGTTGTACGGCCCGCACGTCGAGAAAGTCGTAGTCGAGGTCGCTCGCGACCTGAGCAACGATCTGCGACTTTCCGACACCGCATGCGCCCCAGATGTGCAGAGGCACACGTTCGCCGATCAGCGCGTGAAGCGCTTCATATAGTTTGGATGGTTTCATGGATAGTCCTTAGTCATTTGGAAATGAGGTAGTTGGAAATGAACGGAGAAGGTCGCCCAATCAGAGAGCGCTTTGGGGATGGCTGGCGAACAATAGGCGAACGGTTATGCTAAACTTCCTTGAAGCCTCGGAGCCTCAGCAATGAAGGTAGACATCGCGGGAAAAGTGCGAAACACAGTACTGCCACGGTCAAAGCCGCTCTTGCCGGTCTTTGAGGCGGTCGTTAACTCACTGCAGGCGCTGGAAGAATTGCCATCGATATCTGAGATTCCCCACATCGACATCTTCGCGGTCCGGGAACCAACGCTTCACGATGTCGAGGGGACCGGAGCGATTCACACGTTCGTTGTGACGGACAACGGCGTCGGTTTCAATGCGAGGAACATCGATTCGTTCTTTACGTCTGATACACGCTATAAAGCCGGAAAAGGAGGCAAGGGCCTTGGCAGGTTTCTGTGGCTGAAGGCGTTCCGGGCTGCAGAGATCGAGAGTCACTATCTCGAAGACGGCAAGATGTGGCAGCAAAAATTCACGTTTACGTCAGAGGCGGATCAGCCGCCGACTCCGGAGCCTTCCTCTGCGCTGGAACCGACCACAATACTTCGACTCATCGGCATGTTGGACCCCTACAAGGAGACATGCCCGCGGAGCCTCGCAGTGATTTCCCGGCGTCTGATGGAGCATTGCCTGCCCTTCTTTATTGATCCGAAAGCTCCGTCGGTGACGCTCAGGGATGAGATCGACTTTATCGACCTCAATAAGACGTTTGCGGAAACTTTCGCAGCCGGAGCGACAGATCACACCTTCCAGGTGAAGGATCACAAATTCAGGATGCGTGGCCTTCGCTTGTACTCTCCCTACGAGAACCTGCATCGTCTGATGTACGCTGCAAACTCTCGGGAGGTTCGAACAGAAAAGATCGACAAAGTGATACCGAATCTTCAGAGCAGGCTCACTGACACCATAGGCCCTTTTGTCTATCTGGGCTTTATCGAGGGTGATTACCTCGACAAGACTGCGAACGGAGAGCGCACTGATTTCTCCATTCCCTCTGGCGACGACGACGATAGCGTTGTGGGCGAGATTACGATCCGTGACATTCGGTCCGATGCAGTCGAGAGTGTAAGAAAGGATCTGGCACCATTCCTCGAAGAGATCAATAAGGAGAAGCAGGAACGCATAACGACGTACATTGCCCAGGAGGCTCCTGAGTACCGCCCTCTGGTTCGCTACCTGCCTCAGTTCATCGATAAGATAGCTCCTGCGACGAAGGGCCTGGCCTTGGAGATCGCGTTGCACGAGCAACTCCATCAACGCCAGAGAGAGTTGAAGCAGGAAAGCGGAAAATTGTTGGCTGAGAGCGACAAGGAATCGTTAAAGCCGGAGGAGTACGAAGCGAAGGTTGCGGCATTTATCGAGCGAGCCAACGAGATCGGAAAATCCTCTCTCGCCCAATATATCGCTCATCGAAGGGTCATCCTGGAGTTCCTGGAGAAGAGCCTTCAAGTCAATCCGAAGACGGGAAAATATCCGCTGGAAGAGATTATTCACAGAATCATCTATCCGATGCGGGCAGCATCAGATGATGTTCCCTACGAACAACAGAATCTCTGGATTATCGACGAACGGCTGGCCTACCATGGCTACCTGGCTTCAGACTTGCCCCTCCACACGGCCAATGTCCTTGGCAATGAGTCCCTATCGCGACCGGATCTTATGCTGTTCGACCGGGCCCTGACGTTTGCGGAAGATGAAGCCGTACTCAATTCGCTCGTCATCGTCGAGTTTAAAAAGCCCGATCGCAGCAACTACCGGAATGAGGACCCGATCGAGCAGGTCTATCGCTTGATCAGGGAAATAAAGGGTGGGCACTTTAAGGATCACCGTGGTCTTGAGATCAAGGTGCAGTCCGAAAAAATTCCGGCTTACGCTTACGTCATTTGCGATACCAAGCGCGAGGTGGAGATCATTGCGGAGGACAAGGGGCTCATCCGTACGCCGGACAACCTGGGATACTTCGGGTATAACCCATCCCTCTCCGCATATGTAGAGGTGATCTCCTATACCAAGCTTCTTCGCGATGCGAAGAAGCGCAACAAAATTCTCTTCGACAAGCTCAACCTCCCGATGACCAGTTTCTCCGGCCAGTAGGCGATGCGGAAATCTGAACCGCGAGGTAGAGATTCCATTGTTGAACTCACTCACTCGACAGCAAGACGAGGACGGTGCGACATCTGCCGGAATCTAGCTGCTGACAGGCATCGCCAATTGATCGATCGCTAAACCGATGAGTCGATCGTTGAACAAGCGCAGTTTGCGCTCGGCAGCAGCTTGTCCCGCCGGCCACTCTCGCAAACCGGCGCGAATCCCGGCAATGGTCGGTTCCCGGTGCTCCTTCTCGATCAGCCAATCTACCGTTGCGAGAAGTTCCATACCCAACGGCGATTCGAAGCCGTCGATGCGCTTCGCCGTCAAGTCGAGAACCTCTCTGAGGGGGGCCGAAGTCTCCTGTTGGAGATACAGATCCACATGCCGTCGATGCGCTTCGTCGAACCAGATCGTATCCGATGGTCCCGCGTCGCTGAGCCGCTTGTCGCAGTGCAGATAGGTCCCGTCAAGAGCATCGAGCATGTGCCGTAGGCGGTCCGAGAAAGGACCGTACTTGTCGGCTTTGAATTGGAAATTGAGCGGGTCGTCGATCCCGAGTGCGTGGATCGATCGCTCAAGAAACCATCCCAGTTTCTGCACCTCCAGATAGGTGCATTCAATTCCGAGGACCCAATAACGTCGGATCATCTCCGCCATGAGCGCTCTCGGCGGAGTCAGCTGTTCCACACCGGTCCGCTTGGCGACGTTCTGATATTTCGCGGTCGGTTCGAAGACAAGGATGTCCACCCCTTCGAGGGCGCCAAGGATGCGTTCCACCTCAGGTCGCACCTCGCTCCAATCGAGCCCCCCATTTCCCGCTCCGAGCGGCGGTAGGGCAATCGAACGGATCTGATGTTCTTGGACGAACTTGCGAAGATCTCCCAGCCCTTCGATGATCCACTCCAGCTTGGACGGTTGCCGCCAGTGCTTCTTCGTGGGGAAGTTGATAATCCAGCGCGGCCCGGAGAATGTCCGGTTCTCCGTCACGAACATCTTGCCGACCTTGACTTCCTTCTGTTTGCAGGCATCCTCATAGGCACGGAAGTTTGCGGGGAATGCCTCTTTGAACATCAGAGCGATTCCTTTGCCCATCACGCCGACCGTATTCACGGTATTTACCAGCGCCTCGGCAGGAGCGTCGAGAAGATTACCTTGGGTGAATTTCATCATCAGAAGTACCAAATCCTCTGCACACTCGATTGTACGTCGAGGTTCCGTTTTGCAAGCTCGGCCTTTACGTCCTCATCAACAGCTGCATTACAGCTACAGATCCCGAGAAGGGCTTCAAGCGGAACGTGCTTCCAGATGAGAGCCTCCGCCTGGTATCGCTCCTTCTTGGCTGGGTCGTCCGGATCGTGCTGGAAATCCCTTCGGTTCAACAGGGCCCAATCTATTTCGCCCAAGTCACCCAGGTCGGTGTAGTAATTTGCCATCGCGGGATACGCGTGTTGGTCAGTAAACACGAACGGAATTTGAAGTTCCGCTATCCTGACCAGCGACGAGACTAGGATCAAGATCTCCTCATTCGGTAAATGCGGGACATTGTACCCCGTGTGAATGTTGTACATCATGATCGAAAATGGAGTGAAATAAAAGGGCACATAGTCGCTCAGAGTACCTCCGTGACCAACCCTGACCCTCCGGTGATTCCGCTTCCCAATCAGATCGACGTTGCCAATGTTGCGGTAATTTGGATCGGAAATCTCGCTATTGCTGGCGTGCAGGCCGTGATCGAGAATCCACGGGAGATTGTCCCGGTGAACGATCCGGAAAATCAGGGCTTTGTCGGGATTGAGTGTCATCGCCATGGCGTTGAAAATTCACGAATCAATAGATCGCCAATCGAAGTTGAGCGCTGGGGGCAGCTGTTTAGGTGCCAGAAAACGCTTGATTTACGATCCGATCACAGTTACTGGGATGAGTCCCTACCATTCTATCGGAGCGGGCTAGGGCTCAAGGGCCCGATGGGCCGCTTAGGCGGCCTCATCCAGGTCATCGGGCTCGTCCGCTGACTCATCGTCACCGGCTTCGGTAAGAATCTCCTCTTCATCGTCCGCATCCGGCGCGGACAAGGGAGCTGACGCTAGCGCCGGTCCAATGTCAAAGAGGCTGGCATTGCGTGCCGGCTCCTGTTTTCTGGGCTCGGCAGGCTTGGGAGCCGCATCCGCTGGCTTCTTTGTCTCCGCCCCTGCTGGCTCGGTCGGGACCGGCGCAGTCTTCGGTGTCACTTTTGAACGGGCCTCCGCCTTTGCGGCCTTGGCTGCCGCCGCCATCTGCTCCTTGGCGGATTCGAGCGTATTCCTCAGTTCGAGATGGGCGCCGACAAACTGGACCAGCGCGGAAGGCAGTTCGGCGTCCAGTTCTTCCGCCGTGCCTGCCACGCTAAGGGGAGTCGTGAGCGCATCGTTTTCGCCTTCGTTGAGTTTGCGGGGAATGACGTTGACGCGAATGGTGTCGTCCTCCAAACGCGTAAGGATCATCACGACGGTCCTCTGCCGGAGCAGCGGACCCAGTTCTTTGAACATGGATTCACCTTCCTGTGAGAATGAAATTGTGGCTCGAATGGTTATTAGTCGGGGTCGTCCCAGCGCTGGGTGTATCTCGCTCCCAGAGCAAGGGACTTGGCATATGCCTCACTGTCGTTGTCTTTCTTCCACAGCAGTGAGTAGACCGTGTTTACGGCGGCTTTAATGATCCCTTTCATCTCCTCATCGGATATGCGGGAATAGCCGCTGTCGGCACTGCAGGTTGGGCAAGGCTTTCCCGCATGCAGATCCTCGATGGGACCATTTCGGAAAGCCAGCGCAACGATCATCTTGGCTTCGAGAGCCAGCACCTGGTTGACGGACGATTTCTTCATGGTCCACCTGTATGCGAGACATTATCTCAGCTTCTTACATTTGGCCGATGAAGCTCCGTGAGTGCGCCTCTGTATCTTTTTCCAGAGATCGGGATCTACCCCCAATACACTCGTCCGACCCGTCGAAGCGTTGTAAAAGGCCCCGTGATGGGTGAGTGCGCCGTAGTGAAGGAGCCTCGCAAGCATTGCGAGCGCACTTGTCGCCAACACCTGGTTGATGAATGGCTCCTGGCGTTCGAGAGCCTCTGCCGCGCTGCAACTGGGCAATGGATCCTCGCCCGCTTTCGCATCCACGATCTCCGGGTAGAGTTCCGCAACTGTTCTGAGCCGGGCCGCGCTGCGGCGGTTTGCGGCATTCAAAGGCTGGCCGAGTACAAACTGGCCGCTGCTCGCGTTGTTGCCGAGGTCGAGCCAGTAAACGGTGCTGTCATTCGCCCTGGTGACAGCGGACAAGATTGCTTGCCGCGCCGCCCGTGTATCGACACAACCAATAATCAGGTGAGGACCCGCCGAATTGGTTCTCAGCGAATCCTTGTGAAAGTGCTCGGGGTGCGCCTGCCACCGGAGGCCCCAGAAGAGATTGACTCGATTGATCAAGACGGTGGCCTTGTTCAGTCCGACATCGGCTGAGGCAAACGGCTGGCGGAAGCAATTGGTATCTGAGACCAGATCGCCATCCGCCAGCATGACGTGGATACCTCC
>PLGM01000379.1 GCA_003139795.1 Acidobacteriaceae bacterium
TCCCGCCGTTGTCAGCGTGTCCATGCCCGCGTGCAACACGTGCACCGAGCCCTCAAGCACTGCCACACGCGAGCCCTTCAGGCCGGAGTTCACTGAGAACACGGTCCCTGTGACCGCCACCCGGCAATCGGGAGTCTTCACGTACAAGTGGCCCGACGTGCGCTTAGCGGCCTGCACAATCACCGCACCATTTTCGAGCGCGACCGTCATGTTGTGCCCCTGCGCACCCACGGCCACAACACTCCGCTCGTTCACCTCAACCGTGGATCCATCCGTGAGCCGCAGGACCGCATGTCCCCCTCCGCTGGTTCTCAGGGTTTCGCCCTCGCCTAACATCTCCCCTGGAGAAAGTTGGTGATCGCCCTTATCGGAGATTCGATAGGCTGTCCCGTCGATCGATTGCACCTCGGCGCGTACTCCGGGCGGAACCTGCCAATAGGCCTTGTAGACAAAAAGAGATGCGACCAGAACTGCGGCGGCGGAAGCCAGCGCCCATGCGGCGGTCTGTGGATGCCAGGCAATTACGCGACGCGGTTTGGGAGCGGACCAATCCAGAACCGCACCGGACCCGCCCTTGAATCGGCGCCGGCAGCCGCTGCAGTCGCGCAGGTGGGCCTCAATCAGAAGCGCGCGCGCAGGCGGCAGCGTGCCTGCCCGATACGGACCGAACAGACGCTGCACGTCATCGCAGCTCGTGATGGCGTCAACTCTCGATTCGTTCACGATGTCGATCCCCAGCCTGCCGGCCACGCGCCGGGCAGAAGCTGCCACCTGCTCAGCTTCCGGCTCATCGGCCTGAAGCGCCTGCACTGCGTTTCTCAAAAGCATCTCATCTCTGTTCATCGTATTCCCCGCTCAAATTCCGAAAGTCGTTTCTTCAATCTCGACCGCGCGTTAAACAGCGTCACAGCCACAACTGCCTGCGACGTGCCCATCAACGCTGCGATCTCCCGATTCCCGTGCTCTTCAACGTAGCGCAGGATGAACATTTCGGCCGCTCGCGGAGGCAATTCGCCGATTGCAATCCGCAAGAGCGCGCCAAGCTGCCTGCTCGACGCTGCGGTCTCCGGCGAACTGCCCGGCCCTGCCGCCGCTACATGCGCGGCATATTCCAGCGGCTCGGTCTGGGCGGCCTTCCGCTGCCTCAACACGTCGAGCGCTCCATTGATGGCCGCTCTGTATAGATAGCTGCCGGCATTCGTCACCGGCCCATCCGCGCTTGCCAGCCGCAGAAACACGGCCTGCGTCACGTCTTCCGCATCGGCCATGTTGCCGGTGACGCGATAGGCTGCCGTGAGCACGCGCCTGTGGTGCTCTCCGAAGAGCTTGGACAGCCCGGTTAAGGGCAATGTTGCGGTGCATGCGGCCACTGGAACACCTTCTGAACTGTTCATAGAGATGACGCTTCAACTGGGCGATTATTAATTCATCTGAGGATGGTTACGTGAAAAATCATTCAGACGTTCCGTGCAGGGGACACTTGTGAGAAAAAGACGAGTCATTCCGGCCTCACCATCGATGGGAGTGATTTGATGAGGTCGATGCGTCCATGCTCCGGGCATTACCCACTGGCCTGTAGCAGCTCGCCCCGAAGGAGTCATTTCCAAATTCGGCGTCGCGTTCTTTGCCTGCAGAATTGCCGCTCACAATAGGCGCTTCACCGATGCAACGAGCGGTGGCGTCCGTCAGCATCGCCATAGGAAGGACTCTTCAGGTAGAAGTCCGGTCCCTGGTTGTATGGTCGCCGATCCGGACAGAACCCCGATTTTCAGCCCAATGTCCGGTTTGCCGGTCATTCGCCCGGAACACGGTCCTGCGAAGCCCACGATGGCCAACCTCCCAGTTTTAAGAGCATTTGCCTGGGTTTTCGGCTATTCCGATCCGGGTGGACCAGAGTATCCTTGCCGCATGCTTCCCCGCTGGTTGCACACCCTCTGCCTACAGGGTCTTGTTCTGCTTGCCGCCGTGGCACTGGGCCACGCCCAGCAGCCGGACGTCCTGCGCCTGCCCTGGGAGAATTGGGCCCTCCACATCGGAGACGAACCATCGTGCGCCCAGGTCGAAGCCCCAGCCTGCACCCCGCAAGTGTTCCATCACGTGGAAGTGAGCCCAACCGACCTATGGCAGCGAATCGAAGTCACGCTGCCCGCCGAACTGCAGTCGGCTCCGCAGCTTGGGCTGCTGATGCAGGGCGAGTTGCCGATTTACGAGGTCTTCGTCAACGGCCAGCTGATCGGGCGCTCCGGCAGCCTGGCCAATCGGAGCGGCCCTGAATACGCCCGTGCCGTTTTCAACATTCCTTCAAGTGCTGTGCGGCAACGCCGGTTGGTGATTGCCGTTCACGGGCTGGGAATCCGCACGACGATTCCCGTGAAGGGCCTTGTCCCCGCGCTGGCGCCCCTTGACCAGCTCCAGACGGTCGAGAACCTTGACACGCTTGCCTATGTGCGCGCCAACTGGCAGCATTACCTGTGCTACGCGGCCATGTTCGGCGCAGGGTTCGTCTTCTTTCTGCTGTTTGCCGTCAATACTCACCTGCACGAGTACTTCTGGCTGGGCGCAAGGCTCTCTACACTGTTCATCTTTCGCGTCCTTGAACTTGCGTGGGTCGTGGATCTTTCCCCTTCCGCGTGGCTCGTCTTCGTCATTGACCGGATCTTCAACGCCTGCGCGGCGTTCTTCCTCATTCAGTTTGTCTTCGCGTTCCTCGGCCGGCCGGTGCCCTGGTTCTTCCGCGTCATTCAGGTTCTCGGCGCGCTTTACCTGGTCTCGCTTGTGCTCCCGCTACCGCTGCCGACCCCGGTCTTCCTGTTCCTGGCCAACGTGACGGAAGGCATCTTCTTCCACCACATTATGGAAGCCGCAACGCTGGTTGCAGACCTGAGCCTGCTGCTCCTGGTTCCCGGCTGCTTCAGGAACAAGCTGCCGGAGATGCGCTGGATCGGCGCGGCCCTGCTCTTCATCACCTTCATTGAATCCAACCGCGTCCTGGGCCACTTTGACCTGCCCACCCTGCCGCAGGATTTCATGTGGGGCAACCTCGATCTCGATCTGCGCCCCCTTGCTTTTCTGCTCTTCGCCGTCGTCATGCTCATCGCCATGACCTTTCGCCTGCGCCGCATTCAGGACCGCAATCGCGAAGTGGAGCAGGAGATGGCCGCCGCACGAAGCGTGCAGCAGATCCTAATTCCCGACCAGCTTCCCGCCATCCCGGGCCTGCGGATTGAAAGCGCCTACCTGCCTGCGAAGGAGGTCGGTGGCGACTTCTTCCAGGTCCTCCCCATCCCGAACGCCGCCGATCCTGCAAGGCCCTCCGCCTTCATCGTGCTTGGCGACGTCAGCGGGAAGGGTCTGAAGGCCGCCATGACCGTTTCACTGATTGTTGGAACGCTGCGCACAAGTGCCAGGCATTGCACCAGCCCGGCCCAGTTGCTCGGCGAGGTCAATCGCTCCCTCCTTGGCCGCAGTGACGGCTTCGCAACATGTCTTGCGCTGATGGTCCAGTCTTCGGGCAAATTCACCGTGGCAAACGCCGGACACCCCAGCCCTTATCTCAGCGGCGTCGAGATTCACACCGAAGCTAACCTGCCCCTGGGTCTTGATGCAGACATTCAATACTCCGAGATCACCTTCCAGCTTGACCCGGATCAGCTCTGCACACTGGTCACCGACGGCGTGGTCGAGGCAACCAGCCCCAGCGGCGAACTCTACGGCTTTGAGCGCACCCAGGCGATCAGCAACCAGCCGGTGAACACCATCGCGGAAACAGCCAGGCAGTTCGGCCAGCAGGACGACATCACCGTCCTATCCGTAAAACGTACAGTCGGTCTGAAACCTGCGCTGGTATAAACACAGAAGGCTCTTTCGACGCTTTAATTTTTCGTTCCGAGCGGTTTGTCGGCAAACCGTCAGTTGATATGGTGTGACCCTGTCAACATCTGCGAATCGTAGGGGTGGTTTTTGTACTTGTCTTTTCGAGGACAGACTCAGCAGCAGCCGTGGCAGGTAGCCAGGGATGGTCCCCCTGCTTCTTGGCTGTAGGCTGTATTGCACACAAGATAATCCCCCTCGATCCGGACCCGCTTTGCTGCATACAATGCGGAGGTTCGCGGGGAAACACAGCACACAATTGGTCTTGCACGCAGGACTTGTACGCAATGAAACGCGAGATTATGACTCAGGGGCAATTTTTATACGTTTTCTTACTCTAAAAACGCCCCGGAAGGGCTCCTCAGGGTACTTTTTCGCAGCTAGGCTGCTGGTGGGCCTTCAAGTGCAGCGCGACACTTGGCGGGTAGAGCGAGCAAGGCCCCCTCTTAATCGAATTTCACACTGACCCGCCCTCTGAAGACGGCAAGATAAACTGAGATTTCTGAAAAAGAGATGAAATAATTTCCGTCTTCATCTGGACTCCGTCGCATCCTAACGCACGGAATTCGAATAGATAGAATATGGATGATAGGTGGCTGCAAATTGGTTGCCAAATTTGCGCGCAACAAGCGTCCGGGATTGTCCGGTCGCATCGAGCTACTGGGGTCCGCCCACTGCGGCCTGCGACTGGTAGCGCATCAGATTCGCCTCCAGCGACTTCACTAGCGCGCTGTCCTGCTGGTGCTGCGCCAGCGTCAGAGCCATCTGCACCGTCGTTACGGCCGCCGCATATCGCCCTGTCTCCGAATCCATTGCCGCCAGCATCTGGAGAACTCCCGGATCCTGCATGTTCGTCAGCCGGGCCGCCTGCTCGAATTGCGGCAGCGCATCGGCAAAGCGGCTCTGCGCCGCCAGCACGCGCCCAAGATTGTAGCGGTAGCCGGCATCCTGGGGCGACAACTCCACTGCCTTCTCCAGGTGCGTCGTAGCCTCCTCGAGATTCCCCGTGTGCGCCAGAACCACGCCCAGACCGTTCTGCCCGTCCGGAGAGCTCGGCTGCGTCTTGAGGGCGTCGTTCAGCAGCGCAATCGCGTCCTGCGTGTGCCCGCCCTCCGCCGCCAGCAGATTGCCCAGGTTCACCTCCGCCGACGTGTTATTGGGATTAATCCGCAGCGCGTGCACAAAATGGTCCTGCGCATCTTCCAGTTTCCCTGACTGCGCCAGCACGCTGCCCAGGTTGTTTTCAGTCTGTGAACTGTTAGGGTTCAGCACCAGCGACTTCTGGTACTCCTCAATCGCCTCGCTCATCTTTCCCGTTCCCGCCAGCGCAATCCCGAGGTTGTCATGAGCACGCGGATCGCTCGCGTCTATCAACATCGCGTTCCTCCACGCCGCAACCGCCTCTTCGAATTGCTTATGGTCCGAGAGCTTCACAGCCGTGTCGAACAGCTCATAGAAATCGGTGGCTGGGTGGTCGATCCGCTCCAGGCCGCCCGGAGACAGGTTGACGAACTCCGGGATGTTCACTGCCCGGTTCGACGCGGTCGCGTTCTCGATCAGAATGGCCGGGCTTGCGTTGCCGTTTTCGTCGATGTGCGTCAGATACAGCTCCGTGTAGAGGGACGGAGTCTTCGATGAGAACGCCAGCCAGTGCCCGTTCGGTGAAAAGGTGTGCCATGAATTCATCACCGCCAGGTTCGAAGCCAGCGGTCGCGCCGTTCCTCCCTCGAAGGGCACGATATACAGCTTGCTGTCAGGCCGCATCAGCAGCCCATTCTTGTTCTCGACAAAGACAATCCACTTTCCGTCCGGAGAAACCTTCGGAAAATCGTTGCTCATTCCGTTTTGCGACGCGCCCAGCACGGGCTCTGCTTTGCCACCCTTGCCGTCATTAAATGGGATCCGGTAAAGGTCGTACTGGATCTGCGTCTCGTTGGGATCGTTAGCGTACTTCGGCAGAATCTGATCCTGAGAATAGGGTTCCTTCGCTGCCGCCTGCGAATAAATCAGGTATTTCCCATCCGGACTCCAGAAGGCGCTCGTATGCACGTCGTTCGGATCATCGGCTCCCGGCAGCGGCTGTAGCGTTTTGCTCTGCCGGCTGTACCAGCCCAGCACGCCCCGGGTGGGGAAAAAGACCTGGCCGAATCCGTAGTTGCTATAGCTTGCGCTGTACAACCGGTCCAGCAGCCGCGGCCCTTGCGCCCCCGGGGGGTTGATCGACGTGATTACGTACTGCCCGTCCGGCGAAACCTGCGACATGAACCCAAAGCGCTTCTGCGCGCGCTCCTCGCTGAACGAGCTCCAGTGGATCACATAGTCGTTGCTGATGCTGCTCACCTTCTGCAGCGGGATCATCGCATACAGTCCCTTGTCGTTCTGCGGACCGTCGACGTCGATGCCGAGCGTTTTTCCGTCGCGCGACACCGAGTGGCAGTTGGCACACGTCGGCAGCCCGGTCATCACCGTTCTGCTCTTCAAATCGGAGACGTAGCGCAAATTCCACTTGATCAGCGGCAGCAATGAGTCTGGCAGGGGCTTGATCGTGCTGCGCTCCGCTCCTTGCACGGGCGGCGGAATCAGCGGAACATCCCGGTACAGAATCGGCGCACCTGCAGGATCCGAGGTTTGGATCGTCACCTGCCCCTTCGAAACCGGCTCTCGGTCATCCTTACCCCTATACCCCTCAAACCGAATCACCGCTGGCTTGTTCTGCGAATCGTTCCTGATCTCCTGCCAGGTCTTCGCATCGGGGCGCCACGTGTGCGAATCCGCCTGCTCCGGCGTCAGGGTTGGCGGTACATATCCCGACAGCGAGTCGTCTACCGGCCCAACGTGCATCTTCTCGCCCCCGGACCACTGTCGGATCTTCGGACCACGCCCGGCAAACTTCACTTCCACGCGCCACACCGTCGCCTCTGCATTCGCATCCCGCCACTGAAAAAGCGGCGGAGCAAAATCGGCAGGAAACAGCGACCCCTCCTTCGGGTATTCGACGATGATCCCGCCTATCTCCGGCACGGCGGCCATCAACTCGGCTCGATGCATCCCCAGAAACGCGGTAAACTCCGCCATCGCGCCTGGCGTGCGCAAGCCCCGCTGCCCCTCAGTTGCAACTATTCCTGCCATGAGCCCACAAGCGACAGCGCCCAGTACAATTCGTCGCCTCAATGTCCTTCGCGCCACCATCTCTCGCCTCTCTGCGCAACTCTCCACGCTTGACTAGCGTTCTCAGTGCATGGTCCGGCAGATTGCCTGAATTTTAGCGAGTGAAAGAGTGTCTGGCTGTGAGTTATATCACAATTTCATTGAACAGTCAATACAGCTGGAAACGGAGAATCCGCCTCCCCCCCAAAAAACAGTACAAGTGCCGATAAAGAGGGAAGACGACTGGAACTCGTTTCGTACTTCCGTTCCTGTCCCTGGCGCGGTTTGTTGCATATGTCAGGACATCTGAATTAAGGAAAATGATGAAGAAGAGAACCGGTGGCCCGAGATTCTGGCAACGGGCAATAGTATGGACAGTTATCGCATCGGCCACAGGAGCTTATGCGCAGCCTGCGCCCCATTCTGACGTGGTATTGAGCGAACAACAAACAACAGACGCAGAATTGTTTCGGTTAACGAACGGCACGTTGCGCATTAAGCCGTGCGGAGGTGAAGTCGTTCGGGTGACCTTTGTGCCAGGACCGTCTGTCCCCGACCTCAGTAATCCAGCCTTGCCCGATTCTGGGTGCCCCTCAACGTCTTTTTCTGTCTATGCCTCCGATCAATCCATTGAGGTCGTCACCGCCGCTCTTCGCGTTGATGTGGGCAGAAACAGCTCGGCAGTATGCTTCAGCGTTCACGGCAAACTCATGCTTGCCGAGACGGATTGGCCCTTCCCGCGAAGCGTGATATCTACAACTACTGATGGGCGGCAGGCCCATGCGGCCTCAGAGTGGTTCGCTCTTACGTCAGAGGGGAGAGTGTATGGTTTAGGCCAACACCAGACGGGACTGATGAACGAGAGGAACACCGAACTGGTTCTGTCGCAGGATAATACGAATATCTCGATTCCCATCCTTGTGCCTTTCAGAGGGTATGGCGTTCTATGGAACAGCGCGTCAGTGACAGATTTGAATCACCAATTTCGGCAGGTGGTTAGCTTCGCGTCGAACGATTCCGACGCGGTGGACTATTACTATATCGGTGGACCCTCGGTCGATAAGATCATTGCTGGATATCGACGACTGAGCGGAACAGCGCCTCTGTTTCCACGATGGGCTTATGGATACTGGCAATCAAAGCTGGCTGCCGGTCTCGGGTGGAAGGTCGGAACGTTATCCGGAAATCTACATCACATATGCGCTTTCGTGAGATGAAGCTTGCGGGTGGATACTGACAGTTCTCTCCCTGGGGATGTTCTTTGTAGTCTGGCGCGAGAACTGCCCGTGGTCACGAAGACGAGGTCCTTCGCGTCATACCCCCTGACCCAGCTTTGCCATCTCGGCAGAGCGCGCGCCGACAGGCAAGATCGATGGATGTCCTACTTGGAAGGTTCTGTTGCAGTCATGGTGCGGTCGCCATTAACGTTCTGGAATGTCTGAACGATCCCGGATGGCCACCAGATTTCCACCAAGTCTGCAACTGCGTCCGGGCCGAGTCCGAAGTGGACCGGACCGTCGCTGGAGGATGCGTAGCCGACACTGGTTGTCATGTGGTTGTACTGGGTGAGACTCTTGGTCACGACCTTGATTCGAGCGCCGATACCGTCGCGATTGCTCTTTGTCCCGCGTAGCGTGATGTCCAGCCAGTGATTCGAGTTCTTGCTCCGATTCATCCAGATCTCGGCATCGGCGCCGAGTGCGGTCGTGACGACGTCGACGCGGCCATCCCCATCGAAATCGCCAAAGGCCAGACCGCGATGGCGCGCTGCCGAGGCAGCATTGAGTCCTGCTTCGGCTGTCAGCGCGGTCCATCTCCCCGTCTTCCCGGGGTTGCGAAAGACGGTGTTGAACTCGTCAATATCGGCACCCGGCACAGGCATCGACTCGACATGGCCGCGGGTCACAAACTCATCTTTCCAGCCGTCGTTATCGAAGTCGTAGAAGCCGACCCCATACCCGGCCATCTTCATCGTGAGATCGCGCATGCCGCTCGATGCGGTGATATCGAGGAAATCTCCCTTTCCGCTGTTCAGGTAGAGAGGAAATGTCTGATTGTTCAGAGCCGCGTAGCCGATATCCGGGTACCCGTCGTTGTTAATGTCGCGAAAGTCCAGCCCCATTCCGGAAATAAAGTTCCCATCCTCCGCGAGAGCCACACCGGCATTAAAAGCAACCTCTTCGAACTTGTTACCGAGATTGTGGAAGAGAAACTCGTATCCTGCGTCGTTGGTGACGAAGAGATCCTGGCGGCCATCCAAATCATAGTCGGCCATCCCCACGCCCATTCCCTTTCCCGGATGATCGCGAATGCCCCAAGCTGCAGATTGATCCGTAAATGTACCATCGCCATTGTTGATAAACAATTGATCGGGAGTAGGTTTGTAGTAGCGGGGGTGACAGTAATCTGCGACGCCGCGATAGGCGCAGAGCGGCTTGTCGGTATAGGTCCACTGCATGTAGTTCAGGATGAAGAGATCGAGCAGCCCGTCGTTATTCACGTCCACCCACACAGCGGCTTCGGCCCAGAGCGGCCCGTATTCAGGATCGTTTGACTTATCGAGGCCCGCCTTTGCGGTCACGTCTGTGAACGTGCCGTTGCAATTATTGTGGTAAAGCGTGTTGTGGTGGACCCCGGCGACAAACATATCCGGGCAACCATCATTGTCGTAATCTCCAATGGCCACGCCTATGTCGTAGCCTGTGCCTGCGACTCCCGCTTGCTCCGTCACATCGGTAAAGTGGCCGTTTCCATCATTGTGGAAGAGCCGGTTTCGATACTTGGGAGAATCTTTCCTGAGGGTCGCGATATTCGCGCCGTTGGTGAAGAAGATGTCAGGACGCCCGTCGCCGTTGTAGTCGAAGACGGCGACGCCTCCGGCCATCGCCTCGGGTGCATTCTTCGCTGGAGTCTCATCATTCTCGAGACGGAACGGCATTTTCTGCAGCTCGAAATAGATCGGACTGTTTGCCTTCCCGCTCGGTGTTTGGGCGGAGCAAAGCAGAACCAGGCCGACTGCGATGACCTGCGCGGGTATAACCCATAATCCTGGGGGCAGGAATTTTGACGAAAGCATAATGAACCCAAAGAAAGGGGCGGCGTAGGCCGCCCCTCGGTCATTCCATCGGATTACCCGGCTTAGAAGTAGAACTTAGTCGCCAGAGTCACGAACCTGGCGCCTGTCTTGAAGGCAGGCACTCCGGTCGTAGTTGTGTTGGTATTGGTGGGCGATAAGGATTGCACCTGGATTGGTGCGCCGCTTGAGGTGACGCAGCCGGGGCAGGTAGCATTTTGGGTTCCGATGAAGCTGATTTGCTCATCGCTGTTGTTGGCAAGGCCAAACTGCCGTAGTGGGTGGTTCAGCCAATTCGTCGCAGAGACCCGGAACTGTATGTACCTGGCATCGTTGAAGTGGAAGTTCTTGTAAATGCCGCCATCGTTGTCCCAGTAATTAGGCGCCCGCATATAGGGCATGGTGAGCTGCCCTTGTTGCCCATATCCAGGCGGCGCGAAGCAGCTGGGATTGAACCGCTGGCTCTTTTGCAGACCTTTCGTCGGATTACAGGTAAGAGATGGCACCAGAGCGTTATAGGCAAACGTTCCGAAATAGGTCGATGGACTGATGCCTACCGCCTTCAACCCGTCCGGCAATGTGATGCTGTTGTCGGGGAGGTTTGGGTTGGCTACAGTGGGCACGGTCAGCCCGCCCGGATATTGCGCATTGAAGGTGCCCCCGGTAAGCATCTGAAGGTTATAGCCGCTCTGGAATGCTGTATAACCGGAGAACTGCCATCCATTCACCGCGCCGCCGAGTATCTTCGTCCCGATGCTGCTGCTGTGAATGAAGGTCGGTAAGTTCAAGTTATACACAAAATTGAGAATCTGCGTATGGTCATACGCCAACGGACCATAGTCGTTTCGAATCACGAAGGGGTCCAGCCCAGTGCCGTTTCCGGAGCCGTTATTGGATCCTCCGTCGCGAATCCCCAGCGCCTTTGAGAAAGTGTAATTGGTCATGAACGTCACACGTCCAGCCTGTTTGGTATAACTGATCTGCAGCCCGTTGTAGTTGGACCACGGGGCGTGAGTGATCAGATAGAAGTCCGTGTAATTTCTCATTGGCCGGAAATCATTCTGGGTATAGGTTTGCGAGTAAACGGCCGGATTTGCTTTGCAGTACAGGCTCTCATCGGCCATATTCGTTGTGGAACAGGGCGGGGCCGCCGGCGAGACATAGCTGCCCGTGATCGGATCCTTTTGGAAGAGCCCGCCGAT
Source organism: Acidobacteriaceae bacterium (assembly GCA_003139795.1). Taxonomy (GTDB): domain Bacteria; phylum Acidobacteriota; class Terriglobia; order Terriglobales; family Acidobacteriaceae; genus Telmatobacter. Next base: position 11,293 of record PLGM01000379.1, read on the forward strand.
CGGAACATTGTTCAGGTCGAAGAGCTTGCTGTTCGATCCATCCATATATTCGTTTGCGCTGCGATTGCCCACATACGACACGTCCAGCACCGACCGCCACGGAAGCGCCTGAGAGACGGTCACGTTCCAGTCATTGGTGAACGGCTCGCGGCTATCGCCCTCTTGCATTGCATCGACACTCGATCCGTTTTGAGCAACGCTGGAAGGGGGCGTGAAGGTTGTGACGTTGGCGACGCCATTGAATGGAGTTGGGGTTTGGTATTCAAACGATCCGGCAGGTCCGCTGCCAGCCTCCGCCGTTTCGCTTGTCGCCTGGTAGCGGAATACGCCGAACCCTCCGCGGAACACGGTCTTGCCATTGCCGAAGATATCGTACGCGATCCCGCCACGCGGCGCGTAGTAGAACATTCGCGATACGAATCCGGAGAGCGGAATGCTTTTGTCGATGGCATGCCACTCCAGACCGGTGTTATTGGGCGCGCTGGTGCCGTTGTCATAGTTTGCCGGCACCCAGACCTGGTTGCCGGCGGAAAAGTCGTTAAATCCGTACCACTGCCCAATGTGGTCGAACCGGAGGCCATAGTTAACTGTCAGCCTCCTATTTACTTTCCACGAATCCTGCGCAAAGAACGATACCTGGTGGTAGGCGTTGTCCGCAGCGACATCCAGGTTTTGCTGCTGATACGAACTGACATAGCCCAACATCATGTCAGCTACGTCGTTCGTTGTCGAGTTCTGACCGCCGGTGAAGTTATAGGTTCCGTTGTCGGGACCGTTGCTATTCTGCTGGTTGGAGCTTTTGTCCCAGTAAAACCCGACCTTGACGGTGTGAGGACCAAATACCTTGGTGAAGTTGTCATAAAAAGCCGGCACCTGCTTGATGCCGCCGAAGGAGCCAGATCCGAGCGGGCCCGTCTTTGAGGTCATCGGGTAGTAGTTAATGCTCGCGAGCTGCTCGCTGCAGCAGTAATCCGGTTCGAAATTCGGGATTTGAGTCGATGTGTTGCCGAAAAGTCCTGTCGCGCCGAATTTGTTGGTGGAACGCTCGACCGCGTTCAGGTTGCTCAGTTTATAGGGATTGACAAAGTGCGACAAGCTGAAGACCGCTTCGTTGGTGGTTGTGGCATTGAATACGTGCGTCAGGTTGATGTTGATCACGTTTGTGACCGTTTCCGATGCCCCGGCCGACGGATACGGAAGCGTACTGGGGATTGCCCACCAGATGGAAATGGGAGCCAGATCGCTCTCACGCTGGTAGGTGTACGAGCCAGTCAGCTTTGTGTTGTCGCTGATGGCGTAATCGACCTTGCCGGCGAGTTCCCAACGGTTCTGAGGCGAGGTGTTGGAGTAACTGTAGTTGTAGTAACCATTCGCGGCCGAGGGAGTTTCATTCGTTTTCGGATAAAGAGCCAGGATCCCCGTCATGTTCGGATCCTCGTCTCCTAGCGGAAGCGACGTCGCCGTACCCCCGGCCGGCGCGTTTTTTGCCAACTGATTATAAAAATTGGGCCACTGTTTGATCGCCGCCGCAGGGATCCCGGTGTTGCTGAAGTCGCCGGAAAGCTGCGCCGCGTTGGGAACGTTGTAGTTGATAATCGAACCCGCCGGCTGCTGCTTCATGAACTCATAGCCGACCCAGAAGAAGAGTTTGTCGTGGTTGCTGTTGAAGTGCGTAAACGGAAACCGCACCGGGCCGCCTATATTGCCGCCCATGTAGTAATAGCTCTGGCCGGCATTCGTGCCTCCCTGGCTCTTGGTGTAGGCGTCCACAGTATCCAGGACCGCATTGTGGGTGTAGAGGTATGCTTCGCCATGAAACTCCCGCCCGCCGCTCCTGCTGTATGCCTCAAAGATAGTCGGCCCTTTGGCGTACTCCGCGCTGTAGTCCGCTGACAGGAACTTGATGTTGCCAACCATATCCTGATTGATGTTGGCGATCTGCGTGCCGAAATTGCCGGGATCGACCAGATCGGCGCCATCCAGCATGTACGCCATGGTTCCGTTGGGCTGCGTGCCGTTCGAAGAGTAGTCGCCCACCGGGCCGTTGTTGGAGCCGACTAATACGTCACCGGTGGCGAAGGTTTTCGAAGCGCCTCCCGCATTGTTATTGAGCGCCATGCCGGGCATCACCTTCAGAAGTTCACCGGCATCGCGTCCCGCGAGCGGAAAGCTGTCGACCATCTTTTGGTTGAGCGAGGTGCTGATTTCAGCGGTGTCCGTCGGCACTATCGCCTCGCCTCCGCCAATTACCTGGACCGTGGCCGTTGCCCCGCCTACGGCGAGCTTGATGTTCGGAATGTCGCGCGCATCGCCCGTGCTCATGGCAATGCCGTTTTCCTGCCACGCCGTGAAACCATTGGCTTCGACCTTGAGGGAATAGTCCGCCGGCTGCACTGCCGTGATCACGAACCGGCCTTGTGCGTCGGCCGTCGCCTTGCGCACGTCGCCGCTGGTCTGGTTGGTCAGCGTGACCTGGGCGCCGGGAACCACTGCGCCGGTCGAGTCCATAACTGTCCCGCTCAGCGTGCCTGTCAATTGCTGGGCGTTACTTGCTGGAGTGATGAGCGCCACGAGCGCCAACAGCAATGCTGGAACTAGGCAGAGCATCGCCCAGTTTCTGGATCGCGTTAGATTTTTTGTGCTAAACATGATGCCTCCTGTGCAAAGGTGGTAATACGGCCCGCGAAAGTACGAGTCCCTCGCGGCGTTGGATTATTCGAGTCGATCAATTCTGTTCGCGTGATCCGTTGCAATTCTCGGTACCGTCCTAACGCTGCGTTGCTAACCAGCAACGCCGTGAATGCCATCCACATAGACCAAAAATCCCGCCGGGTATGCGGTCCGTCGAAATGCTAACACCGCGCCGTGTGATTTTGCCCTCTGGCAAAGCCAGCCCACACTTTACCGCGCCAAAATAGGCCAATCTGTTCACTTTTATACAATCAATGCCGACCGCCATTCGTGCAGTGGCACGATGATGCCATGGCAACACCGTGCTTCAGAAAGAAGGACTCGAACCGTCCCGTCTGCGGCGTTCAAAATGTGCCGCTCGAACCGGGGCAACTCCCCAGCGAATTGATCGCGTCGGGGTATATGAGCTTCGCGTTCCTTGCATGCCTGGTGAGCTGCAAAGTGCTCAATGACGCAGCAACGCACAAATAGGGCAATGCCCAATTTTCGCAGCGACGGTTGAGATTGCTGCCACGACAGTATCTTTGAAAAGCGGATTCTGCCTCAAAGCGGTGACTCCCTTTGAGGAGTGGGCTGCTGAGGTTCTTTAGGAAGCGGATTGTGAGGACGTCGCGAACGGAAACATCATGGCGGCTTTCCGACCGGTGAATCGAGCCAGAAACCAACACGGCCAATCGCGGCCCCGGTTGCGTAATATCGGAGCCATACTGCGGCGAGGCGAGCACGAAGTTGAGGAAGCAAACAGCGCCGTGAAACCGGACGCACTAACGCCCAGGCGTAACAGCCCTCTCCCGATCCCTGGACCCCCATGAATGCCTCCTGAATACCGGCAGAATTTCTAGGGTCTCGCCAGTTCCGGATCGCACCAGGCTGAACTCTGAATCACGTTGCGGAGATCTTTGAGAAGTGAAGAGTTCTCCTAATGCGATTTACTAAAACGATTGACTTATACTCCCATCGATAAACGGCTGTCAAGCACAAAATGAAAAGGGAGTGCACGACACCAGAATGGGATTTGGCAAGAATCAGGGGTTTTCTTGTTGTTCTTACGGCTATACATGCCGTAATATGAAGATATGAACGATCAATCTCCTCCCGCCGAACTCAGAGCTGGTTCCGCAAATTC
>PLGM01000361.1 GCA_003139795.1 Acidobacteriaceae bacterium
GGCTCCAAGGGCGACTACCTGAAACAGCAGATGCAGGACAAACTCATCGAGCACAAACACTACATCGATGCCCATGGCGAGGATATGCCCGAGATCCGGAACTGGAAATGGAATAAGGGCAACACACAAAAGGGACACTAAATCGGGTTCTCGGAGTTGAAAGATGCCAATACAAATCTATGAAGAAGACGGCGGACAGTCAGTCGCCGTGGGGGTCTCTACCATCGCGCCAAATGCGACCGGGCGGCTCACCGCGGCGAATACGACGCGGCCGTAGAGGCGGATCGCCGTGAAAGTGCAGCAAATCAAACGATATCTAACATCTACGCAAGGAGCGCGGTATGAAGACGCATACCAGTCAGAAATTCGTCGTCGGAAATTGGAAGATGCACACCACTTCATCTGAAGCGGAGCACTTGGCAAAAGGCATTATTGAGGGCTTCGACCGCTCCGAGCATGTCACCGTTATCCTCTGCCCGCCATTCCCTTATCTCGCGCTTGTCGGCGAAATGCTCAAGGGTACCCAGATCGCGCTCGGCGCTCAAAACATGTATCCCGACAAGGAAGGAGCCTTCACCGGCGAGGTGAGCCCGACCATGTTGCTCGATCTTGGCTGCAAGTACGTCATCCTCGGACACAGTGAGCGCAGGCACAAACTGGGCGAGTCCGATGCGTTCATCAACCAAAAGGTAGAGTGCGCACTGTCCGCAGGACTGAATGCGATTCTCTGCGTCGGGGAGACGCTGGAGCAACGCAATGCGAAGCAGACTCAGGCGGTGCTCGACAGTCAACTTTCGCAGGGATTGGCGAACGTTCCGCCAGAGTTTTTCTCCCGGCTGAGTGTCGCCTATGAACCAGTCTGGGCGATCGGCAATTCTCTGCACCATGAGAATCCACAGCAGGCGCAGGATGCGCTTTTGCTGATTCGCAAGAAGCTCAGTCAAATCTGTGGAGATTTCCGGGCCCAGCAGATGATTGTTCAATACGGTGGTAGCGTAGAACCTGAAAATGCAACTGCGTACCTTGGTCAGCATGACATAGATGGAGTCCTCATCGGGGGTGCTAGCCTAAAAGCCGACAAGTTCCTCGCCATCGTCCATGCCGCAATTGCTGAAAACGAAGCAGAGATGCAGCCGGTTTGAATTGAGCCAGGAGTTCGAGGTTCGCTCCTTGCACCCGATTCGGCTTCGTTCAAGGACTCCAATGTGCAGACAGGTCGCTAGGTTGCATTATGGTGTTTGGCCCACCCCACGAAAACCAAACGATAGCAACGGCCACACAGAGAGATAGGTCCACCTTCCGGCGAACCCGCTCCAAAGGCAATAAGGAAGGGCAAGAATGCGGAGGTGTGAGAATCTGTGCTTGGCTTGGGAGGGATACGGAGAACTGGTTACGGCGCAGAGTTGTTCGATGATGCCTCTTTGGTCGAAGACGACCGGAGTGCCGTCTTCCCGTGCTGTGCAAAATGGCTCACAATGGTCTATTGAATTTAAGCCTTCTGGATGAAGGTTCTCAATTCAAAGCCGATTATCCTATGCCGGGCAACAGCAATACGGAAAATGCCTTACTCCCGCATCAGAAACATCGGCAGACCCAGCTTTCGATCATAAGCCGGCCGGTAGTGTTCCGTATTGTACATGGTAGCGACGTCCACTTTGCGCGGTCCGAGTTTCGGATCAGGGATCGGCACCATCGTATAGCAGCCATTCCTGATCGCTGTCATCAAGCCGGTTTCTCCCTCTTTCACGGCATCCATCGCCATTCCGGCGAAGGTGAAGGCTACCATGCGGTCAATGAAATCGGGACTCCCCGAGCGCAGATCGTATGTCAGGTCACTGACCAGAGTCTCTTCGCCGGTGGCAGCTTTGATCTCGTTGCTCAGGTCCTCTGCAACGCTCATCTTCTTGCGGTGGCCAAAGGCATCGGCTGGGCCATATTCCTTTACCGTGTAGCCTTCCCATTCTGCCCCCTCGGAAAGAATCACGAGCGAATAGTTGCTGGGATTATTGTGCTTGTCGGCGACCAATATTTCGATCAAGTGCTTCAGATTCACCTTGTACTCGGGAAGGCAGCAGCGCATGGATGTCACGTATGCAGTGTAAAGAGCGGTGTAGCCGGCGTCGCGTCCGAAGACCCGAAAGATGCCGATGCGCTCGAGCGAACCGACCGTCGTCCGCTGCCGCTCTATGGCATCCACGGCGCGCGTGATGGCGGTTGAAAACCCGATGCAATACTCGGTGTTGCGAACGTCGTTATCCATGGTCTTGGGCACCGCGATCACCCGCACGCCCTGCCGGTTAAGTTCGGCGGCGTAGCTAAGCGTGTCGTCGCCGCCGATCGCCACCACGTAATCAAGCCCCAGCGCCTCGATATTCTTCAGCACCGCCGGCGTCACGTCGTAGAGTGTGCTGGTCACGCCATTCTTGGTGGATTGCTTGCTCGGAAACTGTTGTCCGCTGAGTGCCGGTGGCAACTCTTGCATCTTGGTGGGATTGGTGCGCGAGCTGTGCAGATAGGTACCGCCGGAGCGATCAATGGTGCGGGTGTTTTCGCGATTGAGCGGCTCGATATAGCGCGACCGGCTGACCGGGTCTTTCAGATCGACGTGTGTCAATCCTTCCCAGCCGCGGTGGATGCCAAGAACCTCGTATCCGATTTCCGTTCCTCGGTAGACAACCGATTTGATGACCGAATTCAGGCCCGGGACATCGCCGCCGCCGGTGAGAATGCCAATGCGCTTCGTGGACATGATAATCCTCCTGAACAATCTTGCTGAGCACCGAACCCGTTTGATAATCCGTAAGCACGCACGCAACTCCTAAAGCCCCTCAATCACCTTTGCAACCGCTCTCACAATGAACTGCGCTTCTCGATCGCGTTCCTCGCCAACAATGTTCATGTGGTCCAACGCGAGCTCTACCCATTTGCTGTCCATGTGTTGGAACATTCGCTGCAAAGCATCAACGGTTCGTCGCACTGCTCGCTCTTCGATAGCGGCTTCGAGCTTCTGCCGAATCAAGTCCGGTTCTTCGGAGTAGCGGCAATAATAATAAATGTCGTACGGATCCTTGGACATCTCACGGTAGCGGCAGACTTCTGCTTTGAGCAAGAGAAAGCCCACTTGATCGGGAATCGTGATGTCGCATGTTTCGGTCTTGTCGGCGTCAAGCCAGACTATACGGATTTCTTCAACATGGTCCCCAAGGTCCTCGGCACCGTCAACTAAACACAGATCAAGAAAACTATTCAGCCCCTGAATTCGCCTTACAGGCTCGCTCTTGTCCGTACGCGAAAAATCCGCAAGTAGGTCGAGTTGAACGACGTTGCCCTCAACTTTCTTCTCGTAACGGAAAGTGTGCGTTTTGCTGCGTTCAAATTCCATTCCGCCAATCAGCAGCGCTTTGACCCGGTCAATGACTTCGCGTTCCTGGGCCGCTTTTCGAAGCAGCAGATCGATATCCAAGCTCATCGAGTGTGCCGTTTCACTCTCTCTCGCGAGCTGCTTCAAAAACGGAACCCAGCCACCGCAGAGCACGAACTCGATCCCCTCGTTCTGCAAGTTGCGTACGACTCGCAGCAACTCCAGGAGCACAGTCCTCTCCCTCGTGGGCGGGAATTGATTCGTGATGTCTATTATGCTCGGCACTATTGATGAAGTCCCAGTGTGTGTTCCATCAAGAATTCCGCCTGCTCCTCGCCGCGGCCGCCCTGCAAACTGAAATCCGCGAACAACTGAATAAGGTTTACACTCTCCATGCCGTTTGCCAATTTGCGGGTTTTGTAAAAGATCCCGCCGGCCTCCGTGTTGTCAGTCTCCGGCGGTGTCATCAAAAGAACGTTGGCCCCTCTTTCGACTGCTTCGAGCCGCAGATCGTTCCTGATTCCCTCCGCATCAACATCAATGTATGCGGCGGTGACCTCTTCCCTCAGATTCCGCTCGTACGGCTCAAGTCCGCTGCTCAACGTTAGAGCGCAACGGATTCGCCTTTTCTCGCAGAGGCGGGTTAGTTCCTCGGCCATCCGCGCCGGCGGCATTTCGTTGAATCCCCTGAATACCCGCCGCTTCTCCAGGAAATCCGTCCGCAGTTCCTTCGTGAAAAGCTTTAGCAGTTGACGAGGTTTCGTCAGCATTCGGCCCTCCGACATTCGCTCCAGGAATCCATCCTCATGAAGCCGTTTTGTGACTTGAAAGACTTGGCCAACGCTGAGTCGGGTTTCGGAAGCGATTTCCTCCAACCGGAATGGCTTGAATGGATTGACAAGCAACACCCTTGCAATGCGGCGAGACCGGCCGGAGAAAATACGTTTAATACCTTGGGGATTCTTATATGCCGTCGCGGGCCGAACGACATCTACATAGATATTCTTGTGAGCCAGCAGGAGGTTTCCGTTCAAGTCTGCGTAGCCGATCCCGAGTTCCTTGCAACGGTTCTGCACTGATTCTGAGAGGTATGGCGCTCCGACCATGGGATACACGTCTTTGTACGCAGCCGACGCGCGCAGGGAATTGCAGATTCCCAGCAACTGGTGGATCGTTCCTTCGAGGATCAGAGGAGTCAATCGCGACTTGAATTCGAAAACCGCAGTGATCGGTTCCTGCGGGACTTCCTTGATGCGGAATTCGATAAGCGCATCCGTTTGGATTGATCTGCCCGCCGAGGGTATAACCTCATTGCAATGAAGAACTTTTGCTTGGACGTTCGACGGCAGCAGCCTGCCTGTCGCCAGACCTTCGCAAAGCTCCTGCAAGTGGTTATTCGACGCCATATACCATCAACGCATTCCGGATCTTGTGATGATCCATTGACAACAAATAGCTTACGTGACTATTGCGGCACTTGTCAATATTTCAGAGCATCATATAAACGCAACAAATAGTGAATATTTATATTATTGCCGGCTTCCTGAATGGGTCGGCGGAGACGCCTGGAGGCACTGTGAGTACTGCAAGAGGTTTCTACTCGTCGGTGTCGGCCCTATCCGTCGGATAAGGCGTATAGGTGGCCGTGCAAAGCGCTCCCAGCCCGAAATCCGCCTGATCCTCCTGCAACTCGTCGAGTGCGAACACCGACTCGCCGACGTCTTGCAGTTTCGGACTCATCGCGTGTTCGTCCACGACGACCGCCGAATGAACTTCCCACTGCTTTGTGGGGGCGAGCTTTGCCCAAGCAAGAACTGCTTGAAGATTTTCTTTGAGCCAATCCACACGCCGCTGATGCTTTTTGATTATCGACCGGTGTTGAGGCGTTGTTTCGGTCAGAGCGCGCAGTTCCGCTGCCAGCTCGAACGGTGTCCGAGCGAACGCAAGATTCTTACACTCCAAGACGTAGATCCTGCCTCGGTCCTCATCAATAACCCAAAACGTCGATATCGCCTGGCGGCTGGATGGAACCCTTGCCCCCCGCAATGGCACCGGTCATGACGTCGGAGGTAAAAACTAGCCCATAGCTGCTTTCGTCAGCATCGCGTTCCGTGCTCTCGCTGCAGAACTCGGCTGCCATGCCGCGGAGCACGATGGTTCCCATTCCCCGGCGACGCAGTTACAAATCGATCTCCGTCCAATAATTGACCCCATAGAACAAGTGTCGACCAGACGCAGTTTTCGCGACAACTGCGGCAAGTTTTTTGGGGTTTATCCCTGGGGATCTATCGATGACGGGTACGGTGCGCTCCAAGACGGGCCACGCGGAATCGAGGGTCAACTTCCGGCCAATCTGACCGAGCGGAATTCTAACTTTCAATCCCGAACTCCCGAAACATGTGTAGGCATCCAACTCTCGTTGAGTCTTCAGAGCTGACGTGATGGTGTCCATATTTTTCGACATTTTTTGAAGGCGTGGTGGCCACTTTCAGGCGAAATCCGTAGCAACCCATTGAACAGGTTGACCAGGTTGAAAGGATTGAAAAATGCGAAAGATTCGTGTATTCAATAGATAGCGGTATTTCATTGAAATGGAATGACTTGCTAA
>PLGM01000151.1 GCA_003139795.1 Acidobacteriaceae bacterium
CTCAAAGTTAATAACAGGCTCTACGTGCCTATCAACCTCTCCGATTGACACGTCGTTATCTAGGTTTTGAAATTTAGAGTCAGAAATATCCCTGTCGATACCGCCCTTTGCTCTAGTCCCGATCCATTCCGGAGAACTGTTAATTGACTTTGCGTAGTGGTAAAACGTCCTGTTCCGTGTTGCTTCTGTGTCGGCCGTCATACCAGGTGCGATCTCCCACCACCCCTTAGTCGTCCACAGCCCATCCAAGGCGAGATAGTTTACCGCGACGTCAATCGTCAGTTTGCAGGAGTTCTTGAAAGATATCCTCCAGAAACCCCCATCGGCGGCCGACTCCAATTCGCCAACTTTCCTAATGTGGTCGATCAGGTGCTCACGGGCTGCTTTCTGCGAATCCGCAGAATGTTGGCCCTGGTCGCGTTGCCTTTCGAGCTCCGCCTTCTTGTCTTCCACTTCCTTCTGATGAACAGAATTCTGCTCCTCAAGCTGCTTCTGGAAATCGGCTTTCTTCGCCTCGATCACCGCCTGCAACGCTGCTTTCTCTTCGTCAACTTGCTTCTGAATCTCAGCGTCCTTCGCTGCGGCCCGTGTCTGCAGCGTTACTTTCTGAGCCTCGACCTGCTTCTGGATCTCAGCATCTTGTGCCGCGCCTTGTGCCAGCAATGTCGCCTTCTTTGCCTCAACTTGCATTTGGTATTCAGCCTTCTGCGCCTCTAGTTGATTAAGCAGATCCGCGTTCTCATGCTGCAGGTGAGATTGCATCGCGAGGGCTATCCCGCCCGTAACGACGGCCGAAATTGTAGCCGAGATGGCGCCAATGGCCACCTCTCGCAGTAGACCCTTCCGTTCCACATTGGCCGGACTCTTCTTCTTTCCTTGATTGGTCATTTCCCAGAAAAGTAGCCCCTCTGTTCAGAGATGTCAACTAGGTTCATTTCCATTCCTCCTTATTTCGCGGCGCGAGTACAATGTCGGCATGAGCGATTCGGCGGAGTCTGTGGCGCAGGCATTTGTGCGGGCGATCAACCGGAAGGATGTGGACGGGCTGGCGGAGTTGATAGCTTCGCCGTGCGCTTTCGCTTGCGCAACCCTCCATCCGCTGGATTTGACGCATCCCGGTTTCGCTCCGGCAATTGGCCGTTCCAACTGCCTCTGACAATTTCAATGAGACGCTGCTGGCGCGCCTTGCTCATCTTCAGCCTCTTGCCCACCTCTTCGAGCGTGGGGATCGGAGTCGTGATGTGTACGGAGCGGCCCACGTAGGCAGGTTAAGCCAAAGCGACCCCTTGGTCCAGGGTTCATTCGCCCTTGACCGGACGAGAGGCGACTCCACGGCAAATTCGGGGCGACCGGCCAGAACCGGCTTTGCCTCGATTGAGATTTGTGGTTTCCCAGGTCTCAAATGCGAGACCCTGGGGCACCCGACGCCCATTCGATGTGCAGTTATGACCACCCTATGCAAGCGGATATTCATAAGATGGGCTCTACACTGGCGGTCGCGTCCATTTTGGAGTGACTGCACACGGTAGCCCGAGCGTGCCTTTGCAGTTTGAACGCTTGGAAGCTGCCCCGACCGCCAGATGTGCGCAAAACATGAAGCGAGCGCCCGAGCCCGACGCACCCACGGAGACCGAGATGCGTCCTTCGCGGGGAACATTGCGCGGCCTCGATTGGCTCAATTTCCTGCTTGCCGACGTGCAGTCGGGGGTGGGGCCGTTCCTCGCCATCTATCTCGCCGGCTACAGATGGAACGAAGAGAGTGTAGGACTCGCGCTTACAGTGGGCGGCATCGCGGGCATTCTCACGCAGACGCCTGCCGGCGCGCTGGTTGACTTTCTGCGCTCGAAGCGTGCGCTGGTGGGCGTGGCCGTTGCCGCGCTGGCTGCGGGAGCGCTGCTGATCGCGCTGTTTCCAAGGTTCTGGCCGGTCATGGGCGCGCAGGTCCTGCTTGGCGGCACGTCCAGCGTCTTTCTCCCCGCCATCTGCGCCATGTCGCTGGGGATCGTGGGACGCGCCGCATTCGACGTCCGCCAGGGCCGCAATCAGACGTTCAACTCGGCAGGGAACGTGGTTGCCGCCGTGTCGATGGGCCTGCTTGGATACTTTGTTTCCAACCGCAGCATCTTTTTCTTCGTCGCGGCGTTCGCGGCGCCGACGATCCTCGTCCTGCTGATGATCCGGCCCGCCGAGATTGACTACGAGCTCGCTCGCGGCGCAAGGGACGGCGGGAAACGCGCCAGAGTGGAAAGCGTCTGGGTACTCTTCCGGGACCGCCCGCTGGTCCTCTTCCTGGTCTGCGCCGTGATGTTCCATTTTGCCAATGCGGCCATGCTGCCGCTGCTCGGCGAGATGCTGGCAAAGGGCCGGGGGCGAAGCTCGATGTTCTTCATGTCGGCGTGCGTAATCACGACCCAGCTCGTCGTCACATTGCTCGCCTCCTGGTCGGGGCGGAAGGCCGGAATCTGGGGTCGAAAGCCGCTTCTGCTGATCGCGTTCGGCATCCTCCCGCTTCGTGCCGTTCTTTACACCCTCACGGCCGACACGGCATTGCTGGTGGCTATCCAGGTTATGGACGGCATCGCCGCGGCGATCTTCGGCGTTGTGTCCGTGCTGGTGATTGCCGATCTGACGCGCGGCACCGGCCGCTTCAACCTCACCCTGGGAGCCATCAACACCGCGGTCGGCATCGGCGCGGCCCTGAGCCAGGTCATCGCCGGCACCATCGTTCACCACGTGGGCTTTCGCGCCGGCTTCCTGTTCCTTGGAGGGGTGGCGCTGGCGGCGTTCGCTATTTTATATTTCTTTATGCCCGAGACCCACAACACACGGCTGGAAAACGTATGACAGGCGCAGCGCGCATTGTGGTCACGCTGGTTATCTTCGCGGCGATGGTCGCCCTGATGGTGGTGCGCCCGCGCCGTTGGAACGAGGCGTGGTGGACGATGCTCGCGGCAGCGGCGATGCTGGCTCTCGGCATCGTCACGCCGCGCGATGCGCTCGGCGCGATCCTTGCCGGAAAGAACGCCCTTCTCTTTCTTCTCTCGCTTCTTGCGCTATCCCTGCTCATTAGCAAGAGCGGCTTCTTCGAGTGGGCTGCGATTCGATGCGCGCAGGTCGCGAAAGGAGACGCGCATTCGCTTTACCGGAACGCCTTCGTGGCCGGCGCCATCATCACGGCGATCCTGTCGCTGGACACTACGGCGGTGATGCTTACCCCCGTGATGCTGGCCCTGGTAAAGAGGCTCAAGGTCCCGGCGGCGCCGTATGTGGTGCTGTGCGCGTTCGTTGCCAACGTGGGTTCGCTGGCGCTCCCCATCAGCAATCTCACCAACCTCCTCTTTGCGGACGCATTTCATCAGACCTTCGCGGCGTTCGCGGCACGGATGATCGCGCCGCAACTGGTCGCGCTCGTCACTACCTACGCTGTGCTCCGTTGGCACTTTCGCCGCGAGCTGCCGAAGCGATTTGACGGCGAGTCGCTCCCGGACCCGGCCAGCGTGGTGCCGAATCATGCCTACTTTCTGTTTTGCGTAACCGTCCTCGCCGTCGTACTCATTTGCTACTTTCTTGCCCCGCTCATGGGGCTTGAGCCCTATGTTTTCGCCTTCGCGGGCAGCGCTGTGCTGGCGTTTGCCGGCATGGCGGGCGGACGCGTGCGCATTCGAGCGGCGCGCGAGCTCGCGTGGGATCTGTTCCCGTTCGTCATCGGGCTCTTCATCGCCGTTCAGGGGCTTGAGAATCTGGGCATCGTCGGCGTCGAGTCCGGGTGGCTTGCGAGCATGAGGCCGGGATCGCCGGAAAAACTCCTCTCTGCCGCGGGCGCCACGGCGTTGGCCTCCAATTTCATGAACAATCTTCCCGCGGCGTTGATCGCGCGCAGCGTGCTTTTGCGCTCGCACTCCCATATGGGAACGGTCCTCGCCGCGCTCATCGGTGCCGACGCGGGCCCGATGATCACTCCCTTCGGCTCCCTGGCAACGATGCTCGTCTTCGCGTTTGCGCGGCGCGATGGCGAAGAAGTGCATGCCGGAAGGCTGGTGGTGCTCGGCCTGTGGGCGACGCCTGTGATCGTCGTCCTCACGGTGCTTGCCCTGGCCCTCAGCTTCGCGCTGGTTCGCTGACGGTTGGGTGCGCGGCGTGAGTACAATGGCGGCATGAGCGATTCGGCGGAATCTGTGGCGCAGGCTTTTGTGCGGGCGATCAACCGGCAGGATGTGGAGGCGCTGGCGGAGTTGATGACTGCCGGGCACCGGTTTATCGATGGGATGGGCAACCTGGTCGAGGGCCGGGAAAAGATGCGGGCGGGGTGGGCTGGGTACTTCCGCATGGTTCCGGATTACTCGATTGCTGTTGAAGAAACCTATTGCGATGGGGCGGTGGTGGCGATGCTGGGGGTGGCTGAAGGGACTTATGCGCCGGATGGGATTTTGAAGTTGGAGAACCGGTGGAAGACGCCGGCGGCGTGGCGGGCGTTGATCGAGGACGACAAGGTGGCGGAGTGGCGGGTGTATGCGGATAACGAGCCGATGCGGCGGCTGATGCAGTGAGGTGGGTTGGCGCCAAGGTTTGCCCCGGCATCAACCCGTAAAAATCAAATTTAGCTTTTTTGCCGGGGATAAATCCCCGACCCAGACCGGACCAATCCCAGGTTGAGGGTTGTGGCATCCCACCCTTTCGCCGAAAAGAAGGCGAAAGGATGGGGCACGGTGTTTTTGTGGCTGGGATAGGACCGAAAAGCAGGTCCTTCGACTGCGTTTGGCGCAAAGTGCGCGCCAAACTTCGCTCAGGATGAGAACTATATCATAAATAATTATAAACAAACAACATATTCTGTTATTATATTCTATACAAAGCCTGCACAGACACGAAGAATCAATGACTTGCAC
>PLGM01000401.1 GCA_003139795.1 Acidobacteriaceae bacterium
ATGGAGCCGCAGGGAAAGAGCGCGCGGAAGATCTGCTGGAAGCCGACTTCAGCGCGGAGATCGCCGGTGACGGTGGAGGTCATCTGCCACAGAGTGGGATAACGCTCGACGGCAAATAAGTTTTGTGCCCGAACGGAGCCGAAGTTCGCCAGGCGGCCCAGATCGTTGCGCAATAGATCGACGATCATTATGTTTTCGCTGCGGTTTTTGGGGTCGTTGCCAAGCCAGTCCGCCTGCGCGCGGTCTTCGCGCGTCGTTCGGCCTCTGGGCGCGGTTCCCTTCATGGGCCGTGTGGTGATGCGGCGCTGGCCGCCCCGATTTTCAATGTGGGAGAACAACTCTGGCGAAAAAGAGAGGATGCGGCGGTTGGGCTGCGCATGCAGGAAGGCTGCGTAGGGGACCGGCTGGCGGCTGAGCAGGCGCTGATAGAGCACGGCGGAGTGTCCCCGGGCATGGACGCGCATGGGAACAGTGAAGTTGAGCTGATAAACGTCACCGGAGCGAATCCACTCGTGGATTTGCTCGATTTGCCGGGCGTATTCCTGTTCTGTGAGGGCAACGACGGCTTCCGGCAGCGGAGCGGTTTTGGGTTCCTGGTCAGGTACGGCGGATGGGAAGGAGGCGAGGGCTGGAGGATCGCCGTCGAGGAAGGCTCCGGTTTGATGATCGAAGAGCCAGGGGCGCTGATAGATGCCAAACCAGGCTAGTGGTTGGGCTAGAGGTTGATCCATAGACTGGCCGCGCGGGGGGGCGACCGTGGGCTCGAAGAAGCTGCCGCACTCGTAGGTAAAATAGCCCGCGGCAAAAAGGCCGTCGGCAACGGCGCTCTCGATCTCCGCGAAGAGGTTGGGGAGGTCCGCGGACTGGTTGGCCACGCAGAGACGCAGAGGATGGGTGAAGAGGCGGGTCAGGGACGCGGATTGGCAGGCAAGGTCAGAGTCAGGGCCTGGGAGGGTAGGGCCAGGGGGAGTGGCGCACTCCAGCAGCACCGTTGCAGGCGTCTGCTCCACCAGTGCGTAGAGTTCCGCGGGAGGGGAATGCCAGCGGTTCATGAAACCAAGATTACTGTACCGTCAGCGCCAGGTCGGTGGATTGGGTAATGGCGGTGATGCCGTTGCTGTTCTGTGCGGTGACAAGCACCGTGTAAGTGCCAGCGGGCGTTGGGAGGGGGATGGGCGGACCGTGGTTGTAATAGTTGTAACGGGGCGAGCAGGCCGTGGCGCCCAGCATGGTGACCAGTGCAACGAGAGCCAGCAGCACCAGGCGATTGAGCCATGCGCGGCGGCGAGTTCCCCAGGCTAGTCCGCCCAGGCCAAGCGCTCCGGGAAGCAGAAACGCCCAGGCGACGGGGTTGGAACGGGGAATGGAGGACGTGGGCGGAGTGACTTCCTGCGTAATGATGACCATGGAGCTGGTAACCGCGGCGGTAGCGCCGGGCAGGATCTCGATATTTTCCGGGGTAAAGCTGTAGGTGGCCTGATCGGGAAGGCCGGAGCAGGAGAGCGTGACAAACATGGGAGCCGACAGCGCGGAGCTGTTCTCAGGGGTAACGGAGGCGGTAACGGTTCCCGATTGGCCGGGGGTGAGCGAGAGCGTGGCCGGAGAGACGGAGACTTGAAAGTCGGGGGTGGTGGTGGTCAGTGCCGGCGCGGCGGCGGGCTGGGAGACTGAGGCCCGGTGGGTGGCGTTGCCGGAATAGATAGCCTGGAGGGAGTGATCGCCGGCGGGGAGAGCAAGGACGAGAGTGGCTTGGCCCTGCGAGTTGAGCGCCGCGCCAGCCAGTTGGCGGCCTTGGTCGCTGAGGACGACGGCGCCGGTGGCGGGAAGACGATCTTCGCCGGTAACGGTGACGGCGACGGTAGCAGTTGTGCGTCCGCCCTGGTCGCGCGTCTCCAATGTCAGGGTGGTCAGCGTGGCCAGGCCCTGCGTGCTTTGGGCGGCGAGCGCCATCACGGGCATGGCTAACATCGCCAGCGCGATAACCAATCCTGCAACCAACTCAAGCCGCAGACCGCGGCAGATCATCCCTCTCACGTGCACCAACTCCAAATCTCAAGAAAAAGTCGCGTATGGCCAGGTTGCTGAAGCGTAGAACCCTATTGTATCCGGCGGGGGCGCGGCCGGGCTATGCGCGGCCCATTCTTTGGACGGATGGGAGGGGAGAATGGCGTCTGCCTGGCGGTGAACGGAGGAATTGGAAGCGTGGAAGACCAGCCCTGGTTCCAGGGGTTCAAAGCGCGCTATGCTCTTTGATTGAGGTACACGCCATGACCGAGACCGCTCCACGCCCCCAACTTGCCCACCTGACTGCCGTTCTTGACGAGTTGCGGGCCAAAGGGACGCACTTCAAGCTGCGCATCCTGGACGACCAGCAGGCGCCGGTATGCCACTACGACGGCAAGCTGGTGATCAACCTGGCCAGCAACAACTACCTGGGGCTGGCCAACCATCCGAAATTGATTGAAGCGGCGCTGGCGGCGACAAAGGCTTTCGGGGTTGGGTCGGGCGCGGTGCGGACGATTGCCGGGACCATGCGCATTCACATGGATCTCGAGGAGAAGATCGCGCGCTTCAAGAATGTGGAGGCGTGCGTGGTGTTCCAGAGCGGATTCACGGCCAACGCGGGGACGGTCAGCTCGATTCTGGGCAAGGACGACTTCATCCTGTCGGACGAGCTGAACCACGCCAGCATCATCGACGGGGCGCGGCTGTCGCGGGCGAAGATCCTGGTCTTCCGGCACAAGGATGTGGACCACTGCGAGGAGCGGCTGAAGGAAGTGGCCGGGGAGCCGGGGCACAAGCTGGTGATTACGGACGGCGTGTTCTCAATGGACGGAGACATTGGTCCGGTGGGCAAGCTAGCGGCGCTGGCGGAGAAGTACGGGGCCATCATGATGGTGGACGACGCGCACGCTTCAGGGGTGCTGGGACGGAATGGGCGGGGGTCGGTGGATCACTTTGGGGCGCACGGCAAAGTGGATGTGCAGGTGGGGACGCTGTCAAAGGCCATCGGGGCGCTGGGCGGGTATGTGTGCGGAAGCCGGGATCTGATCGACTACCTCTACCACCGGGCGCGGCCGTTTCTGTTTTCGACCTCGCATCCACCGGCCGTGGCGGCGACCTGCATTGCGGCGTTCGACATTCTGGAGCAGGAGCCGGAACGGATTGAACGGCTATGGGCCAACACGCGGTACTTTCAGGGCGAGCTGCGGCGGGCGGGGTTCAACGTGGGCGGGGTGACGACACCGGCGACGGAGACGCCGATTACGCCGGTGATTATCGGCGATGGGCGGAAGACGATGGAATTTTCACGGGCGCTGTTCGAGGAGGGCGTGATGGGAACGGGGATTGCGTTTCCGACAGTGCCGGAGGGCAAGGCGCGGATACGGCTGATGCTTACCAGCGAGCATACGAAGGAACAGTTGGACCAGGCGCTGGAGACGCTGGAACGGGTGGCTAAGCGGCTGGGGATACTACAATAGGGCACCATGATCGCTCATCTGCGCGGAAAGCTTATCTACAAGCACCCTGGCCAGGCCATTGTCGAGGCGGGCGGGGTGGGGTACGACGTGACCATCTCGGTGCCGACGTTTACGGCGCTGCCGAGCGTGGGCGCTGAGGCGGCGCTGCACATTCATACGCAGGTCAGCGAGGATCAGATTGCGCTCTTCGGCTTTCTCGATCGCGAGGAGAAGCGGCTGTTTGAGCGGCTGATCACAGTGAGCGGCGTGGGGCCGAAACTGGCCATCAAGATTTTGAGCGGGCTGTCGGTGGAGCGCACGGTGCAGGCCATTCGCGGGCAGGATCATGCGCAACTGGTGCGGATTCCGGGGGTGGGCAAAAAGCTGGCCGAGCGGCTGGTGGTGGAGCTGAAAGACAAGCTGGACGACTTTGCCGTGGCGCCGGTGCAGACGAGCATGCAGGGAGCGGCGGTGGACGATGTGCTGTCGGCCCTGGTCAACCTGGGCTACCAGAGAGCGGCGGCGGAGAAGGCGATCGGGCAGGCTGTAGCCAAAGACACTGCGCTTGGAGGCGATTTCGACGGGCTTTTCCGCGCGGCGCTGAAGGTGATCCGGTAGACTGTCTTCCTATGCCTCGCTTAGCCAAATCCGCCCCCAAGTCCGCCTCTAAATCCGCCTCCGGATCGACCAAAACCGGAACAGCGCCAACCGCACCCGCCGCGCATCTTCGCCCCGAGGGGCTCGCCTTTCTCCGCAATCTCGCTCGCCACAACGACCGCGAGTGGTTCACGCCGCGCAAGGCCATCTTCGAGGCAGAGCTGAAAGAGCCGATGCTGGCCATAATCCGCAAGGTGACGGAGGCGATGACGGGGTTTGCGCCCAGCTTTCAACGGCCGGCGGAAAAGTGCCTGTTCCGCATCTATCGCGATACGCGGTTCAGCGCCAACAAGCTGCCCTACAAGACCCACGTGGCGGCGTGGTGGTCGCACCAGGGCCTGGAAAAGACTTCGGGAGCGGGGTACTACTTCCACATCAGCGCGAAAGAGGTGGTGGTGGCGGCCGGGGCCTATATGCCGGAGAAGGATCAACTGGCGGCGATCCGGCATTGGCTGCTGGAGCACCATCTGGAGCTCAGAAAACTACTGCAAAGGCCCAGCGTCCGCAGAACTTTTACGGAGTTTGAGGGGAATGCGCTGACGCGGCCGCCGAAGGGATTTCCCTGCGAACATCCGGCGCTGGATTTGATCCAGTGCAGGCAGTGGGGGCTGAGCGCGACGTTGCCGGCAGAGGCGGCGCTGGAGGCAGATTTTGCCGCGACGCTGATTCGGTATTTCCGGCTGGCGGCGCCGGTGGTGGAGGCGCTGAATACGCCGATCGCGGCGTCGCTTGCGCCCCGGAAAAAGGTGCTGTTCGGGCTGGATAATCGGAGAGTCGTATGAATGCAGATTCGCACCCATACTCCCGGACAAGCTATGGCCTGTTGGCACTTCTGCTTTTTCGGCCGGTTATTGCGGTGAATTCTTTGCGATTGTGAAATGGAGTCTCCAACTTCGGTCAAAGCCAGCGCATCTCGAAACCTCTGCTACACCCCTATAACTTCAGCGGCTCCACAAGGCGATTTGAGGTATTGCTCCTTGAGATGCTTCAAGAGAAAGTGGCAGAGCTCTTCTGGGGCATCTTCCGCAGTCGGATGCGGCTCCGGGTTGATACCGTTTCGCACAGAGAATGGTCTTCTCACACTCATGGCGGTTCCGTGTACCAGAACTATTCGGCCTTAAGGACTGTCAGATGCGGTCGTGACGAGACTACCGCCAACGCAAAAGGACGCCCACCGGTAACCCCTGCGGCTACTCGTCTTTCGCGTTCAAAGCCCCGTACGCGGCTATCAACTCCGCCACCGGAATCCCGTCGATCGTCATGCCTTCCATCAAGCTGTCCTCAATGGAAGCTCGCCGCAGGTCCGCCGCGCTGATCTGAAGCCCGGAGAGATTCACGTTGCGTACCCTTAATCCGGAGAGGTTCGCATTTTCGACCTTCGCCCTTGCCAGGTCCACATCCGTGAATGTTGCGCCTGAGAGATTCACATCCGTGAAGCTCGACCCCGACAGATCCGCCCCCGCGGCCTCAACCCGCCGCTTCGTCCCGTGTATTTTGATTGTCTCTTCCGAGTCCATCCCCAATCCCTCCTTGGCAACCTCAACCGTCCGTCCCGTGCCAGGGCAATTCGCCAGTCCACCCGAACGCTATCCGCCGTAACCGGAATTCTATGCCGCTCCCCACCAAAATTTCAAAACCCTCCGAACGATTCCCGCTCATCCGCGCTCTTTATGAGTAGCGATGATGGAATTCCTGCCCGATTCTCTCGACCGAACCGCTTGCGCAACCCCGCCGGCAGATCAGGACCAGGGCCGGGACCATGCACCCGAAACTTCAGCAGAGCAGCAAGCCCGGCAGCGAACCGCCCTGCAACAGATGGTCGAGCACCACTCTCGATTGGTCTACCGCGTGGCCTATGCCGTGGTCCGGAATCCCGAGGACGCCGAGGACGTGGTGCAGGAGACTTTCCTGCAACTGCTGCGCGGCTCGCCCAGCCGGATGCTCGACGGCGCCATCGGCGATGAGCGAGGCTACCTCGCCCGTGCCGCCTGGCGGTTGGCCGTCCGGCGCCATAGCTCCCGAAAGCGGGACCAGCAGCTCGATCGGGAGCTTCCACCCCAGATGGCCTCTCTCGAACCCAACCCCGAGCAGTCGGCCATGGAGTCCGAACTCGAAGCCTGGCTCCACGCCTCCATCGACCGGCTTCCTGAAAAGCTTCGCCAGCCGCTCGCCCTGTCTGCCCTGGGGGAGTTGAAACTGGTCGAAATCGCCGGAATCCTCGGCCTGCCCGATGGAACCGTCCGGCGCAGAATTCACACCGCGCGCCAGATCCTGAGGCGCCAATTGGAAAAACGGAAAGGATGAAGCGCATGAGCGACAGGCCATTGAACTCTGACAACCAGCCTGACAATCTGGACCACCTGGTGGATCGTGCCCTGGCCAGCTATACGCCCCACGAGGCGCGATATGGGCTGGAACAGCGCATCCTGGCCTCCGTGGCTATCGAAGGCAGCCAAAGCTCGCGCTTTCCGCGCTGGACGCGAGCCCGGGCATTCGCCGCGCTTCTACTGTTGCTGACAGTTGCGGCAATCCCCGTGTGGATCAAGTCTGGCCGTTGGCGAGTCGCGTTCCAAGTCGCGTCCATAGCCCAGCCAGCTCCGCTCGGTCCGGTCGAGCATTCGCCCCAGACCGGGCAGGTTCTTGCGTCGCCCGCGCGGCACATTTTCATTCCTCGTTCACAGCGGGCTCACGCCGCCGTCCGCCCTCCACCGCAACCGCAGTTTGGTCAATCGCAGCCAACAAAGGAGGAACTCATGCTGGCCCGGTTCGCCGCCAAAGAGCCTGAGATGATGGCGGCCCTGGTCAAATCGAAGCCCGACCTCGATGCGCCGATTACCATCGCGCCCATTCCCGACGACCCCATCGCTGCCAAACCGATTGAAACAGAACCGATCACGGTCGAGCCCATCCAAATCAGTTCACTGAACTCACCCAACTAGGAGATACCTATGATGAACCCACGATTGATCCTCGCCGCCCTCTTGCTGGCCACGCCGCTGCTCTACGCGCAGGACGATGCCCAGGAAGCCCAGAAGATCGAGATAAAACTCGTTCCCACAAAGGAAGCCGCTCAACCTCAGAAGGGACCAGCTCCCCCCCATGAACCGTTCCAAATAACAATCACTTTCAAGAATACGGACGGAAGCAAGACCACAAAGCAAAGAACATATACGTTGGTGGCAACCACCGATGCAGACCTTGCGTCATTCCGCGACGACAGCCGTGTTCCAATTAAGACAAGCGCCCTCGATTCCCAAAGCATGCAGCTCAACACGGATGTCGATTTTATCAAGTTCAGTAAAGCTGCGGATTCCGTCTATCTAGGCCTGAGGATTTCCACGCAAACTTACGCGGAAGGAGTATCCACGCAGCAGGGGGATCGGGTGAACATGCATCCGATTACCAATAGCCATCAATACACCGTCACCCCAACGCTGCCCATCGGCAAACTGACCACCGTTTACTCCTCGGCCGACGCGGCCAACGACACGAAGGAGGAAATTCAAGTGCTGATTCAGCCGCTCAGCGCCAAATAGCTTTTGCCGCAGAAGCACGAAGGGCGTCCGCCGCCGCGGACGCCCTTCTCGAATCCATTGGTCCCACTGAATTCCTCGAACCTCAATTCGGCGCGAGCTGGAGGTCCTCCGGCTTGAAGTTCTTCCGCAACTCGTCCATCTGCTGTTTCAGCTCATCCATCTGCTTCTGGTCGATCTGAAATTGTTCCGTCTTCAACCGGTCGCGCAGCTCTTCGGCCTGCTTGCGCCACTCCTCCGCCTGCTGCGAGCTGATCTCCGGCTGCACCATCCCGCCAATCTTGTCCTTGAGCGCCTGCGCCTGATCGCGCAGCGCCCTGGCCGCGGCCTCTTCGTTCTGGGCAAAAATCTGCGCGGCATCCGGATCAATCTCCGCCACCACCGGGCAGTCGCCCGAACCGAATAGTCCCTCTGGCTCCAGTTCGCCCTGCTTGTGCTTCGAATCCACCTGCAGCGTCAGCGTCTGCTGCTTCTTGTCCCGCAGAATGGTCACCTGCACCGGCTTGCCCTGGTTGGCCCGCAGCGCGCGGTCCCAATCCGCAAGCGTGGTCACCGCGTCGGGGCCCACCTTCAGAATCACGTCGAACGCCTTGAACCCCGCCGTCGCCGCCTCGCTCTTGTGCGCCACCTGCTTCACCATCAGCCCGCTCGGCACGCCCAGATACTCGGCCATCTGCGAGGTCAGCGGCTCCACCATCGCCCCCACATTCAGCGTGCTGCCGAAAATCGACATGCGGAACATCCCAGGCAGCGACCCGTCGCCCCCGCCCGCCATCACGCCCATCCCAGGAGCCTGTGCAAACACATCCCCGTCGTTGCCGATCTTGTTCCAGACCTCGTGCTCCATCGCCCGCCGGTCCGCCAGTTCCACCGCCACCGTCTGCACGTTCCCGTCGCGGCTGATCTCCAGGCTCACCTTCCGCCCCGCCGGAATCTCCTTCAGCATCCTCCGCAACTGCTCGGCGCCCTCCACATTCTGACCGTTCAGTTGGATCACCACGTCGTTCACCTTCAGCGGGACCTTCCCCGCCGGTGCGTCGTGATCGATCAGCGTGATCACCGCGCCGCGCACCTCTTTCAGCTTCAGCGCCTGCGCCTTCTCCTGGTCCACGTCCGCAACGTCCACGCCCAGGTAACCCTGCGAACTCGACGAGTGCAGCAGCAGCGGGCTTATTCCATCCAGCACCTCCACCATCTGCGTGGCCTGCGCCCTTGCCGCCGGCGGCGCCAAAACCAACCCCGTTCCCGCGCCCACTAGCACGGCGATTCCAATACTGCGATACTGCCTCAAAAAGTGTTTCATCTCTTCTTCTCCCGCTCTTCCTTTTCCCTTGGCCCGCACTCTTTCATGACGATGCGGTCACCGCAAGGTAATACTGCGTTATTGAATCTCCGGCACCCGGCTCAAGACCTGTCTCGAAACGGTCCGGATATGAGGATTCTGGTCCGAATTGGCCACCGTGTGCAGCACCTGCCGCACGCTCGTATCGGCCTCCACCGGCTCCAGTATGCTCACCGCCTCGGTTCTGATCCGCGGGTCGGCGTCGTTCAGGAGCGCCTCCAGCACCGCGTCCCGCACCCGCACATCCTCGGCAACATAAGGCTCCAATCCCTCCAGCGCCTTCAAACGCACTCCCGCATTCTTGTCATAGCGCAGCGCCACCATCAGCGCATCGCGGATCCCCGCCGCCTGGCAACTGTGCCCCGCGCGGCACTCCGCCGCCAGCAAACCCACCGAGTCGTCCCGCACCCCCGCCGAAGCCGAGTTCTCACTCGCCAGCATCAGCAACTGCCGGATCGCCGGATCGTCCAGCGACCCCTCCAGCCGCTGCGGCACCACCTGGTTGTAGCGCACCTCCACCATCTCGCTGTTCGGCTGCCGCACAATGCTTGAGATGTTGGCGATCTCCGCCGCCGCGGGCGCTGCCGCCGGCCTTGCGTTCACGCTCTGCGTCGAGGCCAGGTGCGCCGTGCGGTTTTGCGCAAACTCATAGCCGCCCAGGCTCCCCGCCCCGGCTCCAACCGCCAGCAACAGGCACGCCGCCACTGGCGCAGCCTGCACGCTGGCAAAGTTTCTCAGCATCCGCTGGCCCAGCCATTCATACCAGCGCTTGGGAGGCAGCGCATCCAGGGCTTCTTCAAGGCGCAGCCGCGACCGCGCCACCAGGTTCGCCGAGGGCTCCACCACCGGGTGTGCTCCGGCCAGCACCTTCAGCGCCAGCAGTTGCTCCCGTTCCCGATGGCAGTCCGGGCAGCCCGTCAGGTGCCGCTCAAGTTCATGCGTCTGCTCGTCGGGCAACTCTCCGTATGCCGCCGTCACGATCCGCTCGTGTGCAAGTTCGCAATTCATCGCTACGTCCTTCCAGCCTCAAAAAAATCCACTCGCGCCAAAAAAATCCGCATCCCGCATGGGAATTGCCAGGGGCGCTCTACCGCAACTCCGCCAACTGTGTTCTCAGCTTCTTCGTCGCCCGGAAAAGCGTATTCTTGGCCGTCTCTTCCGTGGTGTTCAGCATCTCCCCGATCGTCCGCAGCCGCAGGCCCTGGTAGTGCTTCAGTTCAAAAACCATCCGCTCCCGCGGCGTCAGCTTTTCCAGCGCCGTCTGAATCCTCTGCCCAAGCAGCTTCCGGTCCAGCTCCTTCGCCGGGTTTGAAAACGACCGCTCGTCCGACACCGAAGCCAGCACATCGATCTCGTCCCCGGAGTGATCCACGATCACCGCGTGGTCCTCGCGGCGCGTCTTCTTTCGCCGCAGCTGGTCCAGGCAAAGGTTGGTCACAATCCGGTAAATCCACGTATAAAACGAGCACTCGAACCGGAAATTCCCGATATACCGGTAGGCCTTCAAAAACGCTTCCTGGTAAATATCCTCGGCATCGTGCTCGCTGCCCGTCAGGTGCAGCGCCAGCCGCAGAACCTGGTGCTCATACTGCCGCACCAGCGCGTCGAACGCCCCCCGCGAACCTGCCTGCGCCTCGCGAATCAGCTCCATCTCCGGCGCGCGCGCCTGCAAGCGCGCGCTCCTCCCGCCGTCCCGGTCCGTTCCGTCCATTGACGTTGCCGCAGCCATGCCTGGAAGGGATTGTACCTTCCGCACTGCCGGCCAAGCCAGATTTGCCGGGACTGCAACCGGGGAAAGAGGGTAGCTCACCGCATCCGTTGCCATCGAATCCTGCTCCGGGGGGTAGGGAATTCTCCGCACTCCAACAGACGCGTTGAGACCGCTTTGGTGAGCAGTCCCGGCCCGCCTGCTTTTCGGCGATCGCTCAGCCCGCCGGCCAAAGCCGTCGCAACCCCGGCAGCGTAAACCCCCAGCGCCCCTCCGCCTGCTGGAACAGGTAGACGATCAGGATGGCGAAGATCGGCTCCAGCGGGTTGCGAAAGCGCGATCCGGCGGCGATGAAGTAGTAAATGGCCGGCAGCAGAACCACGGCCCACGCGAACAGCCCCGCCGCGGGAAGCCTGCGCCGCAGCGCCAGCAGCAGACCGAGAATCCCGGTAATGGAGCCAAAACAGTGCGCTGTTTCGCGAACGTTCTCCGCCGCGGCAGGCCCGGTGGTGTGCGGCACGCTGGCCCAGAACATGTAGAACCGCAGCGCCGCCAGCTTCCAGAAATGCGCCGGATAGGCTCGGGCCCACTTCCACGCCAACTGGCCGCGCATGCGCACGTAGGCCCGCTCGCCCATCCGGGCATAGAGTTGGTGCTCGGGCGCCGCCTCCATGGTGGGCACCGTCGCTCCCCAGGGAAAGCCCTCGGACTCCGGCGCCCAGGCCATAGCAGCTTCCGCGCCAAAGTTGCCGCGGGTGGGGATGAAGGCATGAAACACCAGCCAGTTGCGGACCACCCAGGGCGTGGCCACCGCCCCGCTGATCGCGGCCGCCAGAAGCGCCAGCGCCGCTCCCTTCAGCAGATTTTTCCGCTGTGGCAAGCCGGCAAGAATCCACACTCCTTGAACCGGAGCCATAAGAAGCAGGCTCGGATTGGTCATTGCGATGGCTCCCCACAGCAATCCGAACAGCGCCCAATCCCGCGCCCGGTGCGCTTCCGGAGCGCCAGCGCCTGTACCGCGCATCCGCATGCCCAGCACCAGCACCGCGGCAAACAGCATGGTGGAGAGTGACATCTCCCAAACCCACTTCACGCCGTACTGCATGATTCCTGGGTAAAGCGCCCACACCCACGCCGCCCAGATCGCGGTGCGCCGCCCCGCCACGCGCGCTCCCATCTCAAACACCAGCGGCACAGTCAGGGCCTGGAACAGGCTGTTGACGACCATGATCACCCAGGCTGACAGCGCCGAGTAGATGCCGAAGACCTTGAAGACCGCGGCCAGCAGCAGAGTGAACCCCGGGACCATCCAGGCGGTGGGGCCGGTGTTGCCGCTGAACGGGGAACTGTACCCGTGCCCGCCCGCCACCGAGGCTGCCACCCGGCCTGTCTCCCAGGCAAACTCGAAGTGGTGATTGACGGCCGTGACGCGATAGGTGTGGGCCAGGGTGATGTAGGCCACCCGCACCAGGAATGCCGTCCAGAAGATCGCCCGCGGCGCGCGAAAGCGGTCTTCAGAACAAGGCGCGGCTGGCGGGCTCATGAAATCCACTTTAATAGGCGCAGAATCCCCATCTCCGCCGCCCGCGAGTGGGCTGACACATTCTCCCGCGCCAGAATCTCCTCGCGGTTCTCCGCATAGTACCGGTAAGCCACGGTGAGCATCTCGCTGTTGGTCACCGTCGGCCGCCATCCCATCGCCTCGCGGATGCGGGTAGTGTCGAAGACGAAATCCTCGGCAATCATCCGGTAGTGATAGGGTCCCAGCGGCGAAATCTTCAGCCTGTGCGCCAGGCGCATGGCAGCCAGCGTCGGCCCTTTGGGCAACGACCGGACCCGCGAGCGGCTGCCGGCCTCGGCGATGACGGCCTCGTAGCACTCCCGCAGGCTGGGAACGTTGTCGCTGCCCACGTGGAATGTGCCTGAACCTGCAAAATCCACTGCCTGCACGCATGCCTGCGCCAAATCGCCTGCATAAATGAACTGGTAGCGGTTGCCGCCCGAGCCAACCACCCATACCGTCTTGTTCTCGCGAATGAACTCAAACAGAATCGCCAGCAGTCCCAGCCGCCCGCTGTCGATGATCGTGGGGCTGCGCAGAATCACCACATCCAGCCCGTCCTCAAACTGGTGGAGCAGCTTTTCGCCTTCCAGCTTGGACTCCCCGTAGACCTCTACCGGAGCGGGCGGATCGTCTTCCCGCACCGGGCGGCCCATGTTGCTGGCCCACAGGCAATTGCTTGAAGTGAACACCAGCTTCCGCACCCCAGCCTCGCGCGCGCACCCGGCAATCACGCCGGTTCCGTCCACGTTGCTGGTCCACAGCAGTTCGCGGTTCATGCGCCCGTGCGCCAGCATCGCGGCAATATGAAACACGGCGTCGAACTTGTGCGCGGTAAAGACGGCCCGCATAGCCTCTTCGTCGCGAATGTCTGCCTGCACGCTGGTGAGCGCGGGATGCCGGGCCGTGTCCGGCACCAGGTCCACGCTGACCACCTCGGCGCCGTCAGCCAGCAGCCTGCTCTTGAGAATGCCGCCAAAGAAGCCGGCCCCGCCGGTAACCAGAAATTTAGCCATGGCCGTTCCCGTTCCGCGCCCTTTCCTTGCCCCCGGACCGCGGCCCGCAAAGGCCGGTCCAATTCGTCCCCATCATAGCATTTTGCGGATAAGCTCCAATCAAATCAATAATTTGAAAGAGGAAATCCGGGCATGCTTCCTCAGCGCTGCGCCGGAACGACATAGAAAAGAATGGCAAAGTAGTGGGCCACGCTGCCGGCCAGCACAAACACATGCCAGGTGGCGTGGAAGTAGCGCAGCCGGTCCAGTGCAAAGAACACGATCCCCAGCGTGTACGCCAATCCGCCCGCCGCCAGCCACATCACCCCGCGCCAGCCGATCGCATGGGCCAGTATGCCGGCCGCAAAGGCCCCAAACCAGCCCTGAAACAGGTACACCAATGCCGACGCCACGGCAAAGCGGCCCAGCGCGAAGCTCTTGAAGATCACCCCGGTCACGGCCAGCGACCATTCAACGCCGAAAATAAACCATCCCAGGGGCCCATGGAGCGAGACCAGCGTGAAAGGCGTGTAGGTGCCGGCAATCAGCAGGTAGATGGCCGAGTGGTCCAGCACCTGAAACACGTCCCGCGCCCGCGTCCTCACCAGCGAGTGGTAGAGCGTCGAGCACACGTAAACCAGCACCAGCGTAATGCTGAACACGGTGCAGCTCGCCACCAGCCAGGCCGTTCCCCGCATCGACGCGGCAATCAGATAGATGACGCCCGCCACCGCCAGAACCGCCCCTATTCCGTGCGTGATGGCGTTGGCCAGAATGTCGCCCAGTTTAAGGTGGGTTTCCACAGGTTGATGATAAAACGCGCACCGCCCACAGCAACAGAAGACGCCTTCTCTCGAATCACCGGCAACGATGGGGAGGGGAGGAGACAATGAGGAATCGCAAGCTGCGGCTGCGACGGATTCCAGGCCACAAGATGCCACGCTGCCGCGAGCAGCGCCCGCGCGCCGCAAGCAAGCATAGACCGCCTCATCCGCGGCAGTTATGATCCGGAGAGGCTTCGGTTATGAGCAAAGAGCAAAATGTCGCCGCCGTGGCACGCCAATTTCAAGTCTGCGGCGAATTCTTTGCCGCTACTCCCTACGGCAGCGGCCACATCAACGACACCTGGTGCGCCGTCTTCGATCAGGCGGGCGTGCCGGTGCGTTCCATCTTGCAGCGTATCAACACCAACATATTCAGGAACCCCGTCGCCCTCATGGAGAACATCCGGCGCGTGACGGCGCATCTGGCCGCGCAGGAATCAGGCGAGCCGGACTGCGGCCGGCGCGTTCTCACACTTATTCCCGCGCGCAACGGGCAGGCCTGGCACGTGGATGCGGAGGGCAACTATTGGCGTGCGTATCGCTTCGTCGAGGGGGCCAGCGCGTATGATGCCGTCGAGTCCACGGAGCAGGCGTTTCAGGCGGCCAAAGCGTTTGGACGATTCCAGAAACTGCTCGCCGGCCTGCCCGCGCCCCGATTGCACGATACCATCCCGGACTTTCACCACACCCCGAAGCGATTCATGGCGTTGGAGCAGGCAATTGCCGCGGACGTGGCCGGCCGCGACCTCCTGGCCAAGCCGGAGATCGCATTCGCCTTCGCGCATCAATCCATCGCCGGCGTTTTGCTGGATGCAAATCTGCCGGAGCGCGTCACCCACAACGACACCAAATTCAACAACGTCCTGCTCGACGACGCCACGGGCGAAGGCCTCTGCGTCATTGACCTCGACACCGTCATGCCGGGATTGGCGCTTTACGATTTCGGCGACATGGTGCGCACCACGACCAGCCCGGCCCAGGAAGATGAGCGGGATCTCTCCCGTGTGACCATGCAGTTCCCCATGTTCGAGGCGCTGGCGCGCGGTTATCTCTCCGAGGCCGGCGATTTCCTGACGCACGCGGAGAAGCAACACCTTGTCTTCTCCGGCAAATCGATCGCGTTCGAGCAAGGTGTCCGGTTCCTCGCCGACTATCTGGCAGGCGACACGTATTACAAGGTGCATCGCGACGGACACAACCTTGACCGTTGCCGGACGCAGTTCAAACTGGTCGAGTCCATCGAGCACCAGGAGGAAAGAATGGAGCGGCTGGTGGAGTCAATTGAATAGCGATCGGCCTCGAGGAAATCTGTTGCGGAATGTCCAATAGCCCAGGCAAACAATGCCGGGCAAGGCAACATTGCAGCTTTCGCTCGCAGTGCTCCAGCGCTCAACCTCGTACTTGCGCGCGAATACCTCCAGTTTCTCGGGATTGCGGCCGAGAAGCACCGGGTCCGGCAAAATCCGGCGGCCGTCTTGCAACTGAACCCCTCCCTGCCGGCGGATGGCGACGATGGAGCGTTCCAAATGCTGCTGTGTGCCCATGCGTCCGGTGACTCCATTCATGATGATGCCGACTTTGTCCACGGGCCTGAGCCTCCTCTTGCGCCGTGGTCCTTTTGCACAAGGGCCAATATCGAGCTTCAACCTATCGGATAAAAACGAATTGACACAATCAAAAAGGCGAAGAGAATATACCATAAGCAAAACAAAGCAACAATCAGAACTACGAACGAAGAAAGAATGACAAATCATGCAACGTTTTCGCGTCCTCAGCCACGACAGGGGCGAAAAGCGTTTCTTCAAGGAGGAAGCGCATGAATTCACGGCGAGCGATTTTCTGGCTGATGTGTTGCGGCATGGCGATCTTCACTCTATCGGCGGCCGCTGAAAAGGAGCATCGCACCACGCTGTCTTTGGATGGCCAGTGGGATGTTGAGGACAGCACCGGCGCCAATGAGATGCCGAAGACCTACCATCACACGACGCCGGTTCCGGGGCTCACACACTCGGCGCTCCCGGCGTTCCCCGATGTGGATCAGTACCAGACGCGGCAATTGCTCTCCAATCTTGTGGAGCAAGGCCGGTATGACAAAGCGGAGTACGACAAGCTCGGCGATGCGCGCGGCATCTCGCACCAGCAGCGAAATTATTTCTGGTACCGGAAGACGTTTCAGGCGCCGGCTCAGGAAGAGGTAGCTCTGCTGAAGGTGAACAAGGCGCAGTTCAGCGCGGTGGTGTACTTGAACGGCATGCGCATCGGCGAACATGACCCGTGCTTTACCGCCGCTTACTTCGATGTCACGCAAGCGATCCGCTGGAATGCAATGAACGAGTTAGTCATTCGAATCGGGGCGCATCCGGGCGTGCTGCCGGCCAATGTCTCGCAAGGAACCGACTTCGAAAAGAACCGCTGGACACCGGGCATTTATGACGATGTGAGCCTGATGGCGATGAACAATCCGGTGATTTCCACCGTGCAGGTGGCGCCGCAACTGGCGAGTTCGAGCATCCTGGTGCAGACTGAGCTGCGCAACTACACAGACCACGCGGTGACGGCCACAGTTGAGCAGCAGGCGTTCGAGTGGAAGTCTCGCGCGGCGTCCTCGGCAATAGTCGCGACGCAGGTTGAAGTGCCTGCCCGCGGCGCGAAAACCGTAACGCAGACTGTCCCCATGCCAAAGGCGCACCTGTGGACTCCCGAGGACCCGTTCCTGTATCAGGTGGCTACCAGTACGTCGGGCGACGATGTTACAACGCGTTTTGGAATGCGTGAGTTTCGCTTCGATACGGTAACGCAACGTGCCTACTTGAACGGGCGGCCGTATTTTCTGCGCGGATCGAACATTACGCTGCACCGCTTTTTCGAAGATCCGGATGTGGGCACGCTCCCCTGGGATGAAGCGTGGCTGCACCGTCTGCTGGTGGAGATTCCGAAGCAGTTACACTGGAACGCCTTCCGTTTCTGCATCGGCCCGGTGCCCGACCGGTGGCTTGAGATAGCCGACGAGAACGGCTTGCTGATCCAGAACGAGTACATGGTGTGGGTTGGCCATCCCAGTTGGACCACGTACCAGGGTTCCTACGACACCAAAGAGATGATCGCCGAGTACAGCGAGTGGATGCGCGACAACTGGAACCATCCCAGCGTGGCCATCTGGGACGCGACCAACGAATCATGGCTGCCGCAGTTTACCAGCACCATCATTCCCGCGGTGCGAAATCTGGATCTATCGAACCGCCCGTGGGAGAACAGCTACAATTCACCGGCAGGCGCGGACGATCCAGTGGAAGACCATCAATACCTGTTTTACGAAACGGCCATGGGCGACGCGCCGGCCAAGGGTGGGCAACGTCCGTTCCAGATGACCGATCTGGAGTCGATGATGGGCCCCGCCCCCAGCGGCTCAACCAGCAAGACCGGCCACGCCATGATTCTGAATGAGTACGGCTGGCTGTGGCTGAACCGCGATGGCACGCCGACGCTGCTGACGCAGAAACTGTATCCCAGGCTGCTGGGCGACCGGAATACGACGGAGAACCGCTTCGCGCTGCAAGCCTATTTGCTGGGCGGGGAGACTGAATTCTGGCGGGCCTACCGGCGCTATGCGGGCGTGCTGCATTTTGTCTACCTGACGGCCAGCGATCCCAAGGCGTTTACGTCCGACCACTTCAGCGACCTGAAGAATCTGAAGTTGGAACCGCATTTCCAGAAGGCGATGGAAGAGGCTTTCAATCCTTTGGGCGTGTATTTGAACTTCTGGCAGCCGTCATTGAACACTGCTGAACCGCGTGACTATACGATTGCCATGGTGAACGATGAAGACCGGCCGCGGACGGGAAAACTGCGGCTGGTATTCACGGATGCCGCGGGCAAGGAAGCCGCGGCTGAGGAGGAGCCGTTCTCGCTGGCGCCATTGGGAGCACAATCCTACGCGATGACGCTGAAGGCTCCGGCAGCGCCGGGCGAATACTCGCTGCAGGCGATTGCGACAGCGGAAGATGAGCTCACGCATCCTACGATCTCGCGCCGGGATGTTACCGTACGGGCGGCCGCGGCGGAAAAGTGACGTGAATAATCCTGATGGCGAGGAGCGGTTGATGATCGATCGCAGAGATTTCATGAAAACCAGTGCGCTGGTTTCAGTCGGCGGCTTGCTGGGTTACAGTCACGCGCCGGGGCAAATCGCGGGTGGTACGCGAATCGCAATCCGCATGCTATCCGCCGATAGTGTAAAGACGCGCCTTGCGGCGCGGGAACTGTCGAGCGGACTGCGCATGTTGAACTCCGCTGATGAAGTGAGACTGACCCGGGAAAGCGGCGCGGCAATTGAACTGAAACTCACGGTGGATGCCTCGCGCTTCAAAGGTGCTGAAGACTATGAAATCGTCCGCTCAGGTCAGGGCGCCGCTTTCCATGCTGCCAGCGAACAGGCCTTGCTTTACGCGGTATTCGACTTTCTGGAGCGGCAAGGCGTGGTCTTCGGCATCGACGGCACGACGGCGCCTATCGATCGTGCTGCTCAATTGCGTCTGCCGGAGCAGGGCCAGTCTTGGACGGCCTCGCCGCGCTTTGCCGTCCGCGGACTTCTGCCCTGGCCCGACTTTCTCAACTGCATCAGCATCTATAACGATGAGGATTTCAAGGCATATTTCGCGAGCATGTTGCGCATGCGCTTCAATATGTTCGGAATGCATGTTTACACTGAGAACGCTCCCGGTCCGCAGGCCGAGTCTTACCTTTCGTTTGACTTTGCCGGCAGCGGTCACGGGGCGACGCTTGAAGATACAACCATGACGAGTTGGGGGTATCTTCCCCAACGGACTTCGACGTTCAAGATGGGCGGGGCGCGTTTCTTCGACACGGATACTTTCGGGGCCGACGCCACGCGGCTGGGCGCGGACACCTGGGACATTGCGCGGCGCACAACTGCGATGCTGAGCGCCGCGTTCAGCTTTGCCGGGGCGCTTGGAATCCGCACCGGCATTGGGTTTGAGCCGTATCGGAACCCGGCTGAGATCGTTCGCGCGCTGCCGCCTGAGGCCATTTCGCATCCCGGCGGCTTCATGGAGTCACGGACGGCCCGGG
Organism: Acidobacteriaceae bacterium; assembly: GCA_003139795.1. GTDB lineage: Bacteria > Acidobacteriota > Terriglobia > Terriglobales > Acidobacteriaceae > Telmatobacter. Next base: position 19,170 of record PLGM01000401.1, read on the forward strand.
ATCTTTTGGAGCGCAGGCTGGCCGACCTTCTGGAGCGCTATCCCATGGTCGATTATGTCTGGCTCTGGGAGGACGAAAACGCTAACTGGGAGGGCCGCGCCAGGAATGTGCCGCTCTCGATTACGCCCTTTGTTCAGGCCCGTGATTTTCTCAAACAGCATGCACCCGGCAAGCGGTTGGTGCTGGCAGGATGGGGCGGGGTAACTCGCCATTTCGAGTCCTTGCATCAGCGGCTGCCTGAAGACATTGTTTTCTCGGCATTGAGCGACTCGCTCGGCTGGGACCCGGTCAACGAGGCTTTCGGCAAGCTGGGCGGCCGTGAGCGTTGGCCGATTCCCTGGATCGAGGATGATCCTTCCATGTGGTTTCCGCAGTTTCGCGCCAGCCGCTTTCAGACGGACATGAAACGGGCGCAGGATTTCGGCTGCCAGGGAATGCTCGGCATTCATTGGCGCCACCGCATCATCGACCCCACGGCTACCTTTCTGGCCCGTGCCAGTTGGAACGGCGAGCTGACTGCGCCGGCTCACTACCACAGTTTCTGCGCGGCACAGGCCTCGGGAGAGCGCGCGGAAAAGCTGGCAACGCTCTTCTACGACTGCGATCACAATCAAGCGATCTCCTCGACGTTTCTTGGGAGCTATGACATGGCGGGGTACGCCAATCGCATTGAGCTCACCGGCGACTACTCCGAAGCCTTCGACTATGCGGCAACAGAACCCGATCCCGCGGTTCTATCAACCCAGCGCGCCACCGCCGAACGGTTTCGCCAACTGGCATCGGAGGCCGCGACGGCCCGGGAGCGGGATCGCGTCGGTTACTTCGCGGGCTTTGTCGGCTTCATGGTTCCCTACTGCGATGCTCTTGAGACAGCGCACCAGCTTGACGCGGTGTTGCGGCGGGCAGTGGAGATGAGAGCCGCGGGCAAGCAGGATGCAGGGCGCACTGAGGTGGTGCAACACGGCATTCCGCTGTGGCTTGCCATGGCACCGCAGGTGCGAGAGGCCATGATTCAGTTTCAGGGCGTGATTGCCACGCGCAACGATCAGGGTCAGCTTGCGTCCATGCAAAACAAGTTTGTCCGCATCGCTCTCGAGAGGCTCCGTCTTTCCATCAAGGAGTTTGTCGATGAGTTGCCGCCGGAAATGGACCATGCTTATGCGGCGGCCATTGCCCCCGAAGCCGGCGCCCGGCCCCGTCTCTTCATTCCCACTCGGCCGTCGCTTATGAGGCCGGGGGAATCTCTGCGCATCTTCATCGTCGCTCCTGCTCTGGAAGAAGGCGGCGCGGTGAAGTTGCATACGCGCCGCCAGGGCGCGCTACCATGGCAGACTTTCACCGCCGTTCACGCAGGCCGCGATGTATATGTCTCGCAACTTGGACCGTTTGATGCAGTGGATGGAACCATCGAGTATTACGCAACGGCAACCGGCAAGCCCCAGCCACTCTCTGACCCTCCGCAGGCGCCGGTGAACGTGTACACAATGAACCTGTTGGCATGACTTGAATTGTCAAAGGGCGTGAACGGTAGGAAACGCAACGCCGGCAGCCGTTTACGGCTGGCTCTTGAATCCAGTTTCAATCAGGTCGATGAGGCAGTGGATCAGAAACTGATGGGCCTCCTGAATGCATGCCGCGGCTTGTTGCACGTTGGCCTGATGAAACTGTTATAGATAAGGTTGCACCGCGACACACGTGCCACTCGATGTGGAAGGAGCGAAGGGACTGTCAGCGTGAGTTGGAATCAAACCTACTTCCTGTTCGGACATGGGCTGGGCTTCTCGGTCCTGCTGGCGGCGTTGCCCATCTTCACGCTGTTGTTTCTGCTCGGCGTCCTGCGCAAACCGGCATGGATCGCTGGACTTGCGGGCCTTGCCGTCACCATCGTCCTCGCCGTAGGGATCTATCGCATGCCTCCGGTTACCGCCATCAGCGCGGCCGCAAATGGAGCGGCGTTCGGCCTGTTTCCAATCTCGTGGATTGTGTTCTGGGCGATCGCACTGTTCCGGGTGACATTGGAGACCGGTCAATTCGAAATCATCAGGGATTCAATTGGGAGGCTGACCTCCGATTCTCGCCTGCAGGCGCTTTTGATCGCCTTCGCATTCGGCGCATTTCTTGAAGGAGCCGCTGGATTTGGAACTCCCGTCGCCATAGCGGCCACGATGCTGATCGGCCTCGGCTTTTCGCCCTTCAGCGCCTCCGCTATCTGCCTGCTGGCAAATACCGCGCCGGTCGCATTCGGCTCGATAGGAATTCCGATCTTCACCCTGGCGGGAACCACCGGCTTGCCTCTCGAGAAGCTGAGCGCGGCGATCGGTCTCATCCTCACTCCGATGTGTTTTTTTATTCCCGCCTACCTGATCGTCGCCATTGGAGGCTTTGATTCGCTCTCCGGCATCCTGCTGCCAACCCTGTTGGCCGGCTCGACCTTTGCCGTCGTACAGTTTCTAGTCTCCACTTATCTCGGCCCTCAACTTACGGATATTCTGGCCGCGCTCGCGGCCATGGCCGCTCTTGTTCTCTATATTCGGTTCCTGCATCCAACAAGCACCGGAAAGGAAGCGGTAGCGCCTGGAAATCGTTTTGCCCGCATGACTGCGACGGGCGAAATCGGCTCCGGCTCCGGACCGGAGCGCAGGGTTATCCCGGACCATGGGGTCGCTGCGGTTCTCCATGCGTGGATGCCCTATGGAATTCTCGTGATTTGTGTTCTGTTATGGGGATGGGCTCCTGTTCATGCTGCATTAAACAGATTCACTCTCCTCCTTCCATGGCCCTTTTTGCATGAAGTAGTGCAGCGCATGCCCCCCATAGTCTCTTCGCCTGCGCCGTATCCCGCGATATTCAACCTGAATTGGCTCTCTGCATCCGGCACGGCCTGCATGATCGCCACATTGCTATCTGCACTTTGCTTGAAGATGAAGCCCCGGGATTTTGCCCACTTACTGGCTGGAGTGATGCGTCAACTCCGTCTGCCTACGGTCACGGTCGCCTCCGTCCTGGCCATTGCGTTCCTGATGAACTACTGCGGTGCAACGGCGACGCTCGGACTTGCTTTTTCCGCCACCGGCGCCATGTTTCCCTTTTTCAGCGCTCTGCTGGGTTGGGTTGGAGTGTTTCTCACAGGGTCGGATACTTCCGCCAATGCCCTTTTCGGCAGCCTGCAGGTTGTGACGGCGAACCGGCTGGGATTCGATCCGGTCTTGATGGCTGCCGCAAACTCATCCGGCGGGGTGATGGGCAAGATGATCAGCCTGCAAACGATCGCCATCGCTGCGGCTGCTACCGGTCTGTCGCAACCGGACGAGGCGAAGCTTTTCCGGTTCACGTTGAAGCACAGCATCCTGCTGGCCAGCATCGTCGGCTGCGTGGCCCTGCTTCTCGCCTATGCATTTCATTTCAGATGGAAATAGAGGTGTTTATAAGCGCCGGAGCAAAAACAGACCACTGTCTCACTGGATTCCTTTCTCGATCGAATCACAATGGCGAGCGGCTTTTACTTCTACCCCAGCGACGAAGGCCTGTCGCCGGGGACCCGAAGGAAAAAGGCACTTGGCGGGCTTGCCTTCGAAGTACCTCTACTCTGGTTCCGCTGTAGGGTCTCAAGCTCGGCGCCAGTCTGCTCATCAGGGGCTACGGCCAGTCGTCCCATCGGTCCCCATGGCGCCGCTCACTCCAGCCGAAAGCGCCCTCGAAGTGCACGAACTCCTTCTCTTCCCCCGGCACAAGGTAAACGCTGAGTATGTCGAAGCGGACGGGCGGGCGAGTCTCCATGGGCAACTGGCGCACGTAATGGCGAGCCAGCCGGTGGAGGGTATTGCGCTTGTGCCCGTCGACGCGTACCTCGGCGGGGGCAATGTCATGGGCGGTGCGGGTCTTCACTTCGACGAAACACAGCACCGGCCCCTGCCAGGCGATCAGGTCGATATCGCCGCGCAAGTTACCCGAGGACCAGCGCCGCGCCACCACCCTGTAGCCCTTGCGCCGCAGATGGAAGAGGGCCGCGGTCTCGCCTTCGATGCCGGTGGCCAGGTGGGCGGCAAGGCCTGCTTCCTCGCCGCGCCGGCGCGCCACCCATTCCAGCCCGGCCAGTGAACGCTCCAGCAAATCGATCCGCTTCTGCTCCAACCATCCCATGGCAAACCATTCTCGTCCGGATGGGCGAAAGGCGCAAATCCTGCAAAGCGGGGCCGGCGGATTTGTCAAGTTCAGGCTGTCGCAACCTCGAGCGCGGCTGCGTGCTCGTGTTCCTTTTCGACCTGCGTCAGAGCCTCTTCGAGAATGTCGAGGGCGACTGTGGCTTCCTGCTCGCTGACGATGAGCGGGGGGCAAATGCGCAGTGAGGTTTCGCCGCAACCGAGAATCATCAGGCCGCGCTCGAAGGCCAGGGTTTCCACGCGGTTGCGCAGTGCGGTGGCGGGTTCGCGGGTAGTCTTGTCCTTCACCAGCTCGATGCCGATCATCAGGCCGCGCCCACGCACATCGCCTACCAGCGGATGGCTTTCCTTCCAGCCGCGCAGGCGCTCGAGGATAAACTCGCCTACGCGGGCGGCGTTGCCCATCGCCTCGCGCTCGATAATGTCCATGGTGGCCAGCGCCGCGGCGATGGAGACCGGGTTGCCGCCGAAGGTGGAGGCGTGGGAGCCGGGGACCCAGTCCATGATTTCGGCACGGCTCATGCAAACTCCAAGGGGCATGCCGCTGGCGATGCCCTTGGCCATGCAGACGATATCCGGCTCCACGCCGGAGTGTTCGATGGCCCACCACTTGCCGGTGCGGCCGGCGCCACACTGCACCTCGTCTACCACCAGAAGGATGCCGTGGCGGTTGCAGATAGCGCGCAGTTCGCGAAGGAAGTTGTCGGGCGCAACAACGTAGCCGCCTTCGCCCTGGATAGGCTCGATGAAGACGGCGGCCACCTCTTCGGGCGGGAGGATAGTCTTGAAGAGCTTTTCCTCGATGTAGCGCGCGCAGCCTAGGCTGAAGGCTTCCTCTTCCTGCGGGCCGCCCGTGCAGCCGCGATAGGCATAGGGAAACCGGATGTGGGTTACGCCCGGGACCATGGGCGAGAAGCGGCGCTTCTGCTGGGGTTTGGAGCCAGTGAGCGAGAGTGCGCCCATGGTGCGGCCATGGAAGGCGCCAAAGAACGAGATCACCTGTTGCCGGCCAGTGTGGTAGCGGGCCAGCTTGAGCGCGCACTCAATGGCTTCAGCGCCGGAGTTGCCGTAGAAGAACTTGTGCGGGCCAGGCATGGGAGCCACGGCGGAGAGCCGGTCAGCCAGATCGGTCAGAGGCTCGTTGTAGAAGTCCGTTCCGGAGATGTGGATCAGCTCGGCCGCTTGCTTCTGGATGGCTGCGACTACCTCGGGGTGGCAGTGGCCGGTGGAAACCACGGCAATGCCTGCTGCGAAGTCGAGAAACTCGTTGCCGTCGACGTCTTCCACACGGATGCCGCGACCGCGCCGGGCCACCAGCGGATAAGAGCGGGTATAACTGGGCGAGATGAGCCGGCTGTCGGCTTCGACGGCTGCCTGGGCCTTGGGTCCTGGCAGGGGCGGGTGGAGTTTAGGCCCGTATTGCGCGTATAGCTCTTGCTTGGTCATGTTCTTGTCTCCTCGGCAGATTCGATGGCGTGGCCGTGAATGCACGGATATTGGTATGCGGCCCGGCCACGGACCCCAGCATGTGGGATCATCCAGTTCTGCTCGCCCGCAAGGGGCGAGAAGAGGCAGGCGGGTCCGGCGCGGCGGACGGCGGACCGGTATTAATCGCTGGCGAAGAGGCTAGGTCGAGTGCGGGTGGGCAGCACGCGAAGGTGCTTCCGCGGGCAGATGCTGCGTGCGCGCGACCGCGACCAGCGCCTGTTGGCCGGTGCAAGCAGTCCGTTCGTGGCGTGCCTGTGCATGGGAAACCCGCTGGGCTGAGCATAGCACGCACTGCCAGTGCTTTTCCATGACGGACGATCGTCCAGAACCGTCGAAGGTCTCGAGAGCAGGCTCGGCAAGCGCCTTGCGGGGAGCATTGCGGCTGAAAGGACGGGCAAGGGATTCACTCATTCGCCGCAAGAACTGGGAGGCGGCTGAATCCACACAGGCTAGGATGGAATCATCTCCATGGTGGACTCAACAGCGCAGACAGCCCAACCGGAACAGAGAGCGGCCACAACGGCCTCAATCGTATTGGCGTTTGCCAGCGTCTACTTTTTCTGGGGCTCGACCTATACGGCCATTCGCATTGGCGCAGCCGATATGCCGGCGCTGCTGCTGGCGGGGACGCGATTTCTGATTGCCGGTGCGATTCTGCTTGCCTGGTGCCGCTGGCGCCGGCTGCGCCTCGCCTGGCCTCCGAAGACCATGGCGCTGCTAGGGCTTATCGGGTTGCTGTTGCTGGGCGGTGGCAACGTGGGCCTGGTGTATGCCGAGGAAACGGTCCCCAGCGGCCTGGCTTCGCTTGTGCTGGCGGTGATTCCGCTGTATGTGGCATTGATCGAGATGATGCTGCCGGGCGGCGAACCCCTGCCGATAAGGGGCTGGCTGGGCATGGCGCTGGGCTTTGCCGGGCTTGCCGCGCTGGTTTGGCCCTCGCTGCGAAGTGGGTTGGCCGGGGACCGCACGCGCCTGCTGGCCCTGGGAGTGCTGCTGGCCGGCGCGTTTTCCTGGACCATGGGCAGCATCTTATCCCGGCGCGCGCGGTTGCCGGTAAACAGTTTTGTGGCTGCCGCCTGGCAGATGCTGGCAGCGGGCGTCTTCAGTACTGCGCTGGGCACAGTGCTGGGCCAGTGGCCGCAATTCCATCCGACTGCCAGCGCGATCGGGTCGCTGGCGTATCTGATCACCGGAGGCTCCCTGCTGGGCTACACCGCGTTCATCTACCTCATCGAGCACGTGCCGGTGACCAAGGTATTCTCGTATGCCTATGTGAACCCGGTGGTTGCAGTGCTCTTGGGAATCTTGCTGCTCCACGAGCGGCCGGAAGCGGCGGAGTTTGCCGGTATGGCTGGAATCGTGGTGGCCGTGTTTATGCTGACCACGGCGCAGGTGAAGGCAAAGGGCAAGCCGCGGCCTGTCGAAGAACGCGAACAAATGCCGCCGGATTAAAACGGCCAACAAAAGTTCCAGGTTCAAGCCATCTCCGTCAAGCTTCGTTCCCTCACGGAGTCGTCGTGGAAGCATCCAAAAATGCGTCCAAAAAACACGCTTTTTGCCCTGAAAAAGCGGGGTTTTGGCATAGAATGACAGCCTTCAGCCATACATTCCGCTCCCATTTGATCCCCTGCAGGGCTACCTTCACGAACCTTGGAAAGCCGGCAGCGAGTTTGTCGGCCTATAGGCCCACACCGGCGGCATGAAACGTGGCCTTTGAGGCATACGTTCACCATCAGGACGGGGTCTTGGGGCAGGTCATTTTCAACGCCCTACTTGAGAAACAGAACTGAAGCCGCAGAGGCGATCCCAAGCAGGGAGAAGACGATGCCGAGATACCAGTAGATGCGGGTGCGGGTGAGGAGAGTAACCGAAGTGATAACCAGGCCGATCTCCAGCAGGGCCTCGCCGAGATCGAAGCGGTTGGCGCGGGCCTCGGCCTGCTCGACCTTGGCTTCAAATACCTCGGCCTTTTCCTTGTCGTCTTTCAGCTCATCGGTCCACTTGGCTTGGTGGTCGGCATAGGACTTGGCGATCTTTTTGGCGGCGTCCTTGTCGGCGATGGTCACCACGCCGAGCAGATCGGAGGTCAGGGCGGTGTCGTTGGAGCGAATCTTGTGGGCCTGGTATTCGTTCCACTGGTCGCTGGCCTTGGCCTGGTCGAGGATGGCCTCGGTGTGGGTGCGATGACCGAGCACCGTGACAACCGCCACCAGCACGGCCAGCACAGCCATGGTAAAGGCGACCGGGCGCAATGTGGATTCGTGCTCGGCGTGCTCGGCTTGTTCCTGCAACTCCTGGGCTTCATTGGGTTCCATGGGGACGATCTCCTGATTGGTTGGGGTGTGGGGAATGGGCTATTTCCGCTTCCAGCGGACGCCGTCTTTGGAATCTTCTATCACGATGCCCTTCTCCGCTAACTCGTTGCGAATCTGGTCGGCGCGGGCGAAGTTGCGCTGCTTCTTGGCCTGGGTGCGCTGGGCTACCAGGGCATCGATGGCTTCATCGGTAAGCGATTGGCGGGCAAGCAGTTCGGGGGCCACGTCGGCAAGGCGGCCGGACTGCGCGGCCCATTCGAGGGCGCGGCGCGTGGGCTCGGCGTCATGGTCCTCGATCACGTCGAAGACCGCGTCAAAACCGGCCAGAACGGCGAGAATCGCGTCGCGGTCCGCGGCAAAAAGCTGTCCCTGGTCGATGGACGTGTTGGCGGCGCGGAGGAGGTCGAAGATGGGGGCGCGGGCTTCGGCGGTGTTCAGATCGTTGGCGAGCGCGGCCAGGTAGTCTGCTTGCGCTGTTTCAGCGGCGGACTGGAGCGCGGGGCTTGCGCCGGGAGGAAAATTGCCCTGGGTGAGGCGCTGGTGGAAGGTCCGCAGCCGCTCGATGGCGTTGGTGGCTTCAATGAGGCCGTCGAAAGTGAAGTTGAGCTGATGGCGGTAGGGGACCGAAATCAGCGCCATACGAATGGCCGAGGCTTTGTAGCCCTTGATGAGCAGGTCGCGGAGGGTAAAGAAGTTGCCCTCGCTCTTGGACATTTTGCGCCCGTCGACGAGCAGGAAGCGGACGTGCATCCAGTGGCGGGCAAAGGGCTTATGGGTAACGCTCTCGCTCTGGGCAATCTCGTTTTCGTGGTGCGGGAACATCAGGTCCTCGCCACCGGCGTGAAGGTCGAAGCTGTCGCCGAGGTACTCCATGGCCATGGCGGAGCACTCGATGTGCCAGCCGGGGCGGCCGCGGCCGATGGCGGTATCCCAGGAGGTTTCGCCGGGTTTGGCGGCTTTCCAGAGGGCAAAGTCGCGGGCGGAGTCTTTCTCGTACTCGTCCAGATCGACGCGGGCGCCGTCTTCCATGCCGCTCAAGTCCTTTTTGCTCAGCTTTCCGTAGTCGGGGAAGGCGGCGAGGCGGAAGTACCAGGAGCCGTCTTCGGTCCGATAGGCGGCGCCGGCGGCGGCGAGGCGCTGGATCAGTTCGACCATGCGGGGAATGTGCTCGGTGGCGCAGGCGATGATCTCGGGGCGCTCCACGCGGAGGGCTTCAAGATCCTCAAAAAAAGCCTCTTCGAAGCGGGCCGTGTACTCGTGGATGGAGATGCCGAGGGCGGCGGCGTTGTGGATGATGCGGTCGTCGACGTCGGTGATGTTCATGACGTGGCGGACGGGGGTTCCGGTGAGCTTGAGAAAACGGCGGAGGACGTCTATCTGCAAGAAGGTACGGAAGTTGCCGATGTGGCCGTAGTCGTAGACAGTGGGGCCGCAGGCGTACATGCGCAGGGCCTTGCCGTCCATGGGGACGAGATCGTCGAGTTGTCCGGTAAGGGTGTTGAAGAGGCGGAGGGTCATCGGTCCTTGGTCGAGCTGCCTGCTCATCAATGCTGGTGAAAACCGGCGTTTTTTGGGCCCTTTCGATTGTAGCAAGACAGGGATCAGGAATCAGGGATCAGGCGCCTGGAAGACGAAGCTGGTGATCTATGCGCAGGAGATTTTGCGGGAGTTGACAGAGGAAGAGGCCACGAATCCGGAGGCGAAGCGATCAGACGGTCTGGCTACCGCAGGATGCGCCAAACCTGCCAGATGGCGTAGAGGAAGAATGCCGCTGCTGCTTCCAGGCCAATTGCCATCATGGCGGCTTTCGCGCCCTTGAGGCCTTCCGCAGTCGATATATACAGGCCGTCCGCTTCCCTGGTGAAAGCAGAGTCTTCGCACAGGGAAGACGCCAATTCGGGCAGGGAACAAGCATCAGTGGTTATAGAGGCTCTAAATTCTTCAACTTCGGCCTGTTTGAGAACTTGGGTAGCCACTTTGATTCCCCCCTTCTGAGAGTTTTATCGGCAGAACAATGAGCCTGTTCCAGCTTTTCCCGCCAAACTCTCCGCACGGCGGGTCAAACCCCCGACTGGAGTTGCACTTTCCCATGGGATACGACGGGGCAATCAGGGGACCAAACGTGAATCCTCATTCAACTCTTTGGGAGCAAGCGCCTTGACCAAAAAACGAACCCTTGCCCCGCCACTCCCGATGATGCATTTATTACCCGACCGGGCAAGGATTGGATGTTCTAAGTTGAACAGGATGTAGAAAAATGTTCCGGGGAAATGGCCGTCGCCCCTTGGGATGGGCATGGTGGGTGACGGGAATCAGGGGCCGTCGCTGGGGAGGGGTAGAGCGGTTCTCCGGTTTTCCCGGCATTCCAAGCGGCATGCAATGTGAGCTTTTCTTAATGAAAAAACACTTAGCGGATTGGATTCTCCCTGGCGGCAATTGGAGACCTGCGCTCAGGATGACATACGTGGAGGGCGCGGCGGGCGATGTGCCGGAATGGCGAAAGACTATAAAGGGCTGTAAATATGGGTATCCCACCCTAGCCGCAAAAATCCGCCGCGGCGGACGGCGAGGATGGGGCACCCGGCACCCGGCGGTGAAGCAAGGGGGAGGCGTGGCCTTGCGGGGCGGGCTGGGGCTTTCGATAATCAAGGGTGGGCGTACGCTCAAGGGGTAAATGCGGGGCGAAGCGGCGGGGGAGGATGGAGATGGAGGACGACAGGGCTTATCCAGTCGAGACCCATCCGGACCAGAGCCATCCGGACCAAACACATCCAGTCCAAAGCCATCCGGAGCTGACACATCCGGCCGGGGAGCAGGGAGGACGGGCCGGGCGGCTTGAGGCCTGTCGAAGGGCTTATGCCGATCAGATCGCGGAGCAGGCGGGCATTGATCCAGGGAGCGAGATTGCGGCGGCCCTGGCGGCGATTCCACGGGAGCGGTTCGTGGGACCGCCGCCGTGGAACCTTCGCCCGCCCAGCGGCTACCTTCAAACCGCCGCAAACGATCCGGTGGTGCTGTACCAGGACGTAGTCGTCCCGCTGGGCAGAGGCTGGGGGCTGAACAACGGGCAGCCGAGCCTGCACGCCATGTGCCTGGCCGCGCTGGCTCCGCAGAAGGGCGAACACGCGCTCCACGTGGGCGCCGGCACAGGCTACTACACGACCATCCTGGCCATGCTGGTGGGGGAGACGGGGCGGGTGGACGCCTATGAGATCGAGCCGGAGCTGGCGGAGCGGGCGCGGGCGAACCTGAAGGAGTTTGCGCAGGCGGCGGTGCACTGCCGGAGTGGCGCGGAGGGGCCGCTGCCGGATTGCGACGTGCTGTATGTAAGCGCCGCCGCGGCCGAGCCCCTGGCGGTGTGGCTGGATGCGTTGCGGCCGGAGGGGCGGCTGCTGTTTCCGCTGGCAGCGGAAGGGGGTTCCGGCGAGATGCTGCTGGTGACCAGGAAGACAGACGGGACGTATGCGGCGAGGTTACTGATTTCAGTGCAGTTTGTCCGCTGCGCCGGGGCCCAGGACGAGCAGGCGGGGCGGGCGCTCAACGCGGCGTTTTGGAGGGGAGGCGGGAGCAAGGTGAGGTGGTTGCACCGCAATGACCAGCCGGACGAGAGCTGCTGGTGCGCGGGGCGGGGGTGGTGGCTGGGGACGGAATCAGGGGCCGGGGACCAGGGATCGGGAAGGCGATGAAGGCGGGGGATGGCGGGCTGCTGGGTGGGGCGCCGGCGGAGGTGACGGAGGCGCGGAGCTTCGGATTGTAGAGCCTGCGAATCATCGTCCGAGGGCGAGGGAGGGATCGGCGGAGAGATCGGGCGGGGCGAAGTCGCGGGCTTCAAGGCGGGGCCAGGCGGCGGCGCCGATCATGGCGGCGTTGTCGGTGGATAGGGCCAGGGTGGGGAACGAGACGCGGAGGTTGCGGCGGGCGGCTTCCAAGGTGAAGCGGGCGCGGAGTTCGCGGTTGGCGGCGACTCCGCCGGTGATGAGGATGCGTCGGACGGCGAGGGATTCGGCGGCGGCGAAGGTCTTCTTCATGAGGTCGCCGACGACGGCGTGCTGGAAGCTGGCGATCAGATCGAGGGTCTGCCGGTCGCAACAGGAGAGCGCGGCTTCGACGGTGGGGCGGGGGGGGGCGTCGGGCCCGGTAAAGAGGGCTTCGCGGCGGGATTCGGCCTGGGGGCGGAGGTTGTGGAGTTCGACGTAGCGAAGGACGGCGGTCTTGATGCCGGAGAAGGAAAAGAGGAAATGGGGGTCGAGGTTGGCGATGGGGGCGGTGCGGGCGGCCTTGGTGCGGGGCGGCTTGCCGGCGAGATGAAGCTTGGGCTTGATTTGAGAGAAGGCGAAGGGGACGGCGAGGGGGTTGCCGTGCTGGGCCAGGGCGTCGATCCAGGGACCGCCGGGATAGCCGAGGCCGAGGAGCTTGGCGACTTTGTCATAGGCTTCGCCGGCGGCGTCGTCGAGGGTGCGGCCGATGAGGGCGTAGGTCCAGGAGCCGTTGGCGGGGCGGGCGAGATAGAGGTGGGTGTGGCCGCCGGAGACGACCAGGGCGAGGGCGGGCTCGGGGTCGGCGGGAGGTTGGCCGTCGGGCTGGGACTCGCGCTCGTTGAGGAGGACGGCGTGGATGTGGCCTTCGAGGTGGTTGACGGCGATGAGGGGGAGATTCCGGGCGAAGGCGAGGGCTTTGGCGTAGGTGATACCGACAAGGAGGGCTCCGGCGAGACCGGGACCGCTGGTGACGGCGATGGCGTCGAGATCGGCGAGGGTGATGCCGGCTTGCGCCAGCGCGGCGCGGACGACAGGAACGATGGCGCGGAGATGCTCGCGGCTGGCTAGCTCGGGGACGACGCCGCCGTAACGGGCGTGGGTGGCGATCTGGGAGGCGACGACGGAGGAGAGAGTGCGGGCTCCGCGCTGGACGACGGCGGCGGCGGTCTCGTCGCAGGAGGATTCGATGGCTAGGATGAGGCCGGCGCTCATGGGTTTAGTTTAGCGGCTGGGGTGGGTTGGGTTTGGCGAGTTAGCGTCCCGCTGACTCGGGACATAGCGAGTTAGCAGGTTAGCGGGGGCGTGGGCGAGGGAGCGATTGTGGTTTCCCGCTCTTTTGGAGGATGAAACGGAAAGGAAGGGGCGCAGGGTGTTGTGGGCGAGAGAGAATGAGTGGAGATATGTTGACGGGAACGGGACAGTTCGATGCGGCGCTGCAGGTGGTGGAGAGGCTGCGGGCGGCGGGGTATGAGGCGTACCTGGCGGGGGGATGCGTGCGGGACCTGCTGCTGGGACGGGAGCCGAAGGATTATGACGTGGCGACGAACGCGACGCCGGAGGTGGTGCTGGGGCTGTTCGAGAGGACGTTTGCGGTGGGGGCGCACTTTGGGGTGGTGCTGGTCGCGGACGGCGACGGGGAGGGTTATGTGGTGACGGAGGTGGCGACGTTCCGGTCGGATGGGGCTTATTCGGATGGGCGGCATCCGGATGCAGTGCGGTATACGAAGAGCGCCGAGGAGGATGTGAGAAGGCGGGATTTCACGATCAATGGGCTGCTGCTGGATCCGGAACGGCTTTTCCCTCAGGGGCTTGAGGGGGCAACCCACCCTAGCCTCAAAGAGTCGCCGCGGCGACACGTGGCGAGGGTGGGGCACCCAAATTTCCAATCGCAAGCCGAATTCCAAGACGCGGGTTCCCATCCGCACACAGAAGAGCAGCCGCAGGTCCTTCGGCTCGCTCCGCTCGCTCAGGATGACAGTCCTCTATTAGCCGCGCAGTATTTCAGATTGAGCGCAACCCAACAGAAGCTGCGCTCGGCGGTGATTGATTTTGTGGGCGGGGTTGGGGATTTGGATGCGGGGGTTGTGAGGGCGATCGGGAGGGCGGAGGAGCGGTTCGAGGAGGATCACCTGAGGATGCTCAGGGGGGTACGGTTCGCGGCGCGGTTTGGATTTGAACTGGAGGCGGGGACGAAGGCCGCGGTGCTGGGGCTGGCGGGCAGGATCGGGGCGGTGAGCAGGGAGCGGGTCAGGGACGAGCTGACAAAGATGCTGACGGAGGGGCGGGCGCGGAGGGCGTTCGAGCTGCTGGATGAGACGGGGCTGCTGAAGGAGGTGCTGCTCGAGGTGGCGCGGATGAAGGGGGTGGAGCAGCCGGCGCAGTTTCATCCGGAGGGGGATGTGTGGGTGCATACTTTGCTGCTGCTGGGGCAACTGGAGGCGGGATGCTCGCTGACCCTGGCATGGGGAGCGCTGCTGCACGATGTGGGCAAGCCGCCGACGTTTCGAATGGCTCCGGACCGGATTCGGTTCGACGGGCACGTGGAGGTGGGCGCGGCGATGGGGGCGGAGATTTGCAGGCGGTTCCGGTTTTCGAATGAGGAGACGCGGCAGATTGTGGCGCTGATCGGGAACCATATGCGGTTTGCGGATGCGGGGCGGATGAAAGCTTCGACGCTGAAGCGGTTTTTCCGGCTCCCGGGGTTTGAGGAGCACTTGGCGCTGCACCGGATGGATTGCCTGGCGGCGAGCGGGAACCTGGAGCACTGGGAGCTTGTGCGGGAGCGGTGGCTGGCGATGCCGGAGGAGGCGGTGCGGCCGCGGCCGCTGATTTCGGGGCGGGAGTTGATTGCGGCGGGGTACGTGCCAGGGGCGGGATTCAAGGAGATGCTCAGGGCGGTTGAAGATGCGCAACTGGAGGGGACGATCGGGACTCCGGAAGAGGCGTTGCGGCTGGTGAAGGAACGGTACGACTGAAGTGACGCCCCGACACGATCGGTGTCCGCATCGAGTTCTTTCCGCGACCTGTGAAGCCGCCGGCACCTGTATCCTTGGAGCGAACGCGGCCGACGCACTCAGACAATGGGGAGTCGATTTCACAAAGGCGGAGGAGACCTGATGATTACTCGCAGAGATTTGTTTGTTGAATTGATCGCAATGGCCGGCACGGCAGGAGCGTTCGCGATTGCAGATCAGACGCCAATCATGGGCTCTGCCGCATTCGATTGGAATGCGATACCGGCGAAACCGACAGAGGTGGGCTCGGTGCGATCGTTCTTCAAGGCGCGCACTGCAACGCTCGAGGAGCTTGAGGTCCACGTCACGACGCTTGACCCCGGAAAACAACCGCACCCGCCGCACCGGCATCCGAATGAAGAGATGGTGATCGTGAAGCAGGGAACGGTGGAAGTGCTGGTGAACGGCGAGTGGAAGCGGGTCGGCCCCGGCTCGGTGATCTTCAATGCGTCGAACCAACTGCACGGGCTAAGAAACGTGGGCTCTGAGCAGGCGATTTATCACGTCATCAATTGGAAGACCGCGGCAACGCCAGAAGCGCAGCAGCCGTAAGCGAGCGATCACCGCTATGAATCACGCAGCGATGGCAGATAAGGGACAGTAGGAGCGAGGAGTGGGTTTCATGCAACCAGATCATGTTTGCCGGCGATCTTTTTTGAAGACAATGGGAGCAGCGGGCATGTTGTCGGCTCTGCCGGAGTCCGCGCTTGGGCTGCACTCCGGGGGTGGATCGATTACCCAGGAGGTTGCCGCGCCGGGAGCCGATACGGAGGCAAAGCCTAAATACTCGATCAAGTTTGGCGTGATTGGCATGGATCACGCACACATCATGGGCATTACGGCGGCTGTGATTCGCGGCGGCGGGGAGCTGGTTGGCTTCTACTCGGGGCTTCCCAAGGCGGCGGCCAATTTTCAGAAGATCTATCCCAATGCCCGGCTGGCAAAGAGCGAGGACGAGATACTGAACGACCCTTCGATCCAACTGGTGGCGAGCGCCGCGATTCCGAATCTGCGCGCGCCGCTTGGGATTCGCGCGATGAAACACGGCAAGGATTTTCTGAGCGACAAGCCCGCGATGACCACGCTGGAACAGTTGGCCGAGGTGCGCAAGATTTCGGGGGAGACGGGCAGGATGTTTGCCATCATGTACTCCGAGCGGCTGGAGGTGCGCGCGGCCGTGCAGGCCGGCTATCTGGTGAAGGCGGGAGCCATCGGTAAGGTGGTGCAGACGATTAATATCGCGCCTCACCAGGTGAGCGCCCCGAGCCGTCCCGATTGGTTCTGGGATCCGGTGCAATACGGCGGCATATTGTGCGACATCGGATCGCACCAGGCGGACCAGTTTGTTTACTACACCGGCTCGACGACGGCTGACGTCACGGCGTCGCAGATTGCGAACGTGAATCATCCGAACCATGCCGCGTTTCAGGATTTCGGCGACATGATGCTCCATGGCAACGGCGGAGCGGGGTATGTGCGGGTGGATTGGTTCACTCCGAATGGCCTGGGCACTTGGGGCGACGGGCGGCTGTTCATTCTGGGGACCGAGGGTTACATCGAGCTGCGCAAGTATCTCGATATCGCCGGCCGGGCGGGCGGCAACCATCTGTTCATCGTCGACCAGAAGCAGACCCGGTACATCGATTGCGCCAATGTGGCGCTGCCGTTCGGGCCGCAATTGGTGGCCGACATTGTGAACCGGACTCACGTTGCGCAAGACCAGGAGCAGGCGCTGCTGGCTACCGAACTGGTGTTGAAGGCGCAGAAGAACGCCAAGGTTCTTACCTTCACTGCGTAGGCAGGGACAAAGAAACAATGTGCCGGAAACCAGCCCGGGGGAAGCGTGATGACTGAAGTGAGTTTGAGCGCAGATTCGTCGCGGAGGACGTTTCTGAAAATGTCAGTGGGAGCGGCTGCCGCGGCCGGCTTCCCGACCATTGTTCCTTCGAGCGTCCTGGGGCAGAAAGCTCCGAGCAACCGCATCAATGTGGGAGCGATCGGAGTGGGCCGCATCTCCCGCGTACACGATCTGCCGGGAATCTGGCAGTTCGACCAGGCGCGGATTGTGGCGGTTTGCGATCTGGACTCAAAGCGCGTGGAGGCAGGAAAAGCGCTGATTAACGGTTACTACGCCAAGAAGACCGGCAAAGACTATGACGGTGTAACCGGCTACCATAACTACCACGATCTGCTGGCAAACAAGGATATCGATGCGGTGGTGATCAGCACCCCGGACCACCAACACGCGATTCTGGCAGTGGATGCGGTTCATGCGGGAAAGGACGTATATCTGCAGAAGCCCGCGTCGCTGACCATTGCCGAGGGGCGCGCCATGAGCAATGCAGTGATGGCGTCGGGGCAGATTCTGCAGGTCGGCTCGCAGCAGAGGTCATGGAAACAGTTTCACCGGGCGTGCGAGCTGGTGCGGAACGGACGTATCGGCCAGATCAAGCATGTTGAGATCGGGCTGCCGGGGGACCCCAGTGGGCCGGAAGCGCCGCCCATGCCGGTGCCGCCGAATCTGGATTACGACGCGTGGCTGGGGTCAACGCCGGAGGTCTACTACACCGAGATGCGCGTGCATCCGCAGGAGGGTTTCGGACGGCCGGGCTGGTTGCGCTGTGAACAGTTTGGCGCCGGCATGATTACCGGATGGGGAGCGCACCATGTGGATACTGCCCATTGGGGCATGAACACGGAATACACCGGTCCGGTGGAAGTGTGGGGCACGGCGGAGTTTCCGACGCAAGGACTATGGAACGTGCATGGAAAGTTCCTGACTCATGGTATTTACGCGAACGGCGTGACCATGGACATCAGCGGCGACTTTCCGAATGGGATCAAGTTCCATGGGGGCGAGGGATGGATTTTCGTGACCAGGGACGCGGAGGTCACGGCAGACGATCCGGGAGGGAAGCCGGTTACGCTTCAGCCCTTGATGGCGAGCGACCCGAAGATCCTTGACAGCGTGATTGGCCCGGACGAAGTGCACCTTTACGAAAGCGCCGACCAGCATGGCAACTGGCTGGAATGCATCCGGACGAGAAAGGCTCCGATCGCGCCAGCCGAACTGGGGCACCGGGCCTGCTCGACCTGCCTGGTACACCATATTGCGATGAAGACCGGGCGCAGGCTGCATTGGGACCCAGTCAGGGAGCACTTCAAAAACGACGATGAGGCGAACGCCATGTTGTCACGTCCGCAGAGGTTTCCCTACATGATGGCGGTTTAAGGCGGTGCTCCTGCCGCAGCTTCTTGACCGGTTCTGCCGTCCGCGGAGACCGTCAAGGGGTTGGCTGGAGCAGAGTCTGCCGGACCTATGAGCAGATTGTGCCGGGTTGGAGGCATCCCAGCACGCGGCCGGAGAATTGACGGATCGCGTGAGAGTACGTTGCCGGCGCAGCGAGATTCCTTTGGCAGAACGTGTGCGGCATTGGCTGTGCTGTGCGGCTATGCTGAACTGAGTCCTATGGCCACGGCGCCGCGCCAATTCGATGTGATTGTGTTGGGAGCGGGGGCGGCGGGGTTGATGTGCGCGGCGACCGCGGGATTGCGCGGGCGGCGCGTGGCGCTGCTCGAACACAATGGGCAGGCGGGGCGGAAGATTCTTATCTCCGGGGGCGGGCGGTGCAATTTTACGAATCTGCACTGCGGGCCGGGAAATTTCATCTCTGAAAATCCACATTTTGCGAAGTCGGCGCTGGCGCTTTATGAGCCAAGGCACTTTATCGAGCTTGTGGAGCGGTATGGGATTCGGTGGCATGAGAAGACGCTGGGACAACTGTTTTGCGACGGGCCGGCGCGGGCGATTCTGGAGATGCTGCTGGCGGAATGCGAGCGGGGCGGGGTGGAGGTGGTGCTGAACGCGCGGGGGATTCAGGTGGAGGGCGGGGGCGGCGGCGGGTTCAGAGTGATGTGTTCGGCGGGGGAGTTTGCGGCTGGGGCGCTGGTGGTGGCGACGGGAGGATTGTCGATTCCCAAGCTGGGGGCGACGGGGCAGGGATATGAGCTGGCGCGGCAATTCGGGCTGGGGGTGGTGGATCCAAGGCCGGCGCTGGTGCCGCTGGTGCTGGGCGGGGATGAGGCGGGCTGGACGGAGCTGGCGGGGGTGGCGGCGGAGGTGGTGGCGTGGATTGGCGGGGCTCGGGACGCGGGTCGTGGCCGGGCTCGGTTCAGGGAGAAGATGCTGGTGACGCATCGGGGGGTGAGCGGGCCGGCGGTGTTGCAGGCGTCTTCGTATTGGCGGCAGGGGGATGAGCTGGTGGTGGATTTTGCGCCGGATCAGGCGGGTGGAGCGGGGATTCTGGGGCCGTTGATGCTGACGGGGGCAAGGCGGGATTTGGCGGCGTTGAAGCAAGCGCTCAGGGAGGCGTTGCCGCAGAGGCTGGCGGGGTTTCTGGCGGAAAACGGCGCGCCCCAGGGGTGGGGGAATGCGGCGCTGGAGGCTTGCGAGCGGAGGCTGCACGGGTGGAAGTTGCACCCGGTGGGGACGGAGGGTTTCGAAAAAGCCGAGGTGACAGCGGGGGGCGTGGGCACGGCGGGCTTGCAGGCGCGGACGATGGAGGCGCGGACGGTTCCGGGGTTGTTTTTCATTGGGGAAGCAGTGGATGTGACGGGGCAGCTGGGAGGGTTCAACTTCCAGTGGGCGTGGGCTTCGGGGGTGGCGGCGGGGAGGGCGGTGTAGAAGCAGGGAACAGGGAATAGGGAACAGCGGGTCGGCGGGTTGGGGCGTTAGCAAGTTAGCGCTCCTCGGCGCGGGGGCAGCAAGTTAGCGGGTTGGCAAGTTGGCTGGTCAGCAAGTCAGCGGTGGATGGGGGCTAATCTTCGGCTGGGGGTTCGGCGGTCGGCGAGGGGGCCCGGGCCTCGCTGAGGCGCTTTACAAATTCGTAGAGGACCTCGGGGCCGGCGCCGGCGACTGCGTCTCCGGGATGGGCGCCGGCTTTCATCCAGGCAAAGAGGAAAAGAAGCGGTATCCAGCCGCGAGAGTCGTTTTCGAGCTCGGCGCCGATGCGATTGAGGACGCGGGAAAGATTGAGCGGCAGGTGAACGGGGGCAGCTTGGAGGGTGGTTGGGTCGAAGCAGTGCTGGGGCGGCGAGGTGACGAGGTATTCGCGGCAGATGAGTGGGCGGATGGGATGAATGGAGCAGGACTCATCCTCGAGGAAGGGACAGGGGATGCGCTGGTAAAGGTATTCGAGGGCCAGTTGGCGGGCGGAATCGGTTTCGGCGAGCCAGTCTTCGTTGACCATGCGGTCGATGAGGCCGGAGGCGGAGAGTTTGAGGAGCGCCTCATGGAAGCGTTGGGCGAGTTCCTGCTGGCGTGATTCGGGAAGGGTGCGAATCCAGGCGGTGAGGGCCTCGGCCTCAAAGATGCTGAGGGGGACCATCTGGCGGCAGCATGCGCCGCAGCCGGCGCGACAGGAGATGGTGCGGCCGACCTCGCTCAACTGGGAGGCGACACCGGCGATGAGGGAGTCGTCAAGGGCCTGAAGGACCGGCAGGATCTGGGTGAGGTTGGTTTGGCCGGCAGGGACGACCGCGACGGCGGAGAATTTGCCGTCGCCGATGCCGACGGTGAATTCAACTGAAACGGTTTCCTGATTCATGGGGGGGTGCTCGGCCATAGAGAGCATTGTAGCGAAGCTGCGGGCGCGCGGTGTGAGAGACAGTTATCAGTTTTGGGTGGTGAGGGGCCAGGGACCAGGGACCAGGGACCAGGGAACAGCCTTACTCAGTCGACGGCGAGGGGACGCTGGCATGGCTTAGGCGCTCTATAAAATCGTAGAGAACATGTGGACCTTCGCCGGAGACGGCGTCTCCGGGGTGGGCGCCTGCTTTCATCCAGGCAAAGAGGAAGACCAGCGGGATCCAGCCGCGCCGATCATGTTCGACTTCGGCGCCGATGCCATGGAGGGTGCGGGAAAACTTGAGCGGCAGGTGCACTGTATCGGTCTGAAGGTTCGCCGGATCGAAGCAGTGCTGCGGCGGCGAGGTGACGAGATATTCGCGGCAGACGAGCGGGCGAATGGGGTGAATGGAGCAGGACTCGTCCACGAGAAAAGGACAGGGGACGCGTTGGTAAAAGTAATCGAACGCCAGTTGGCGAGCGGATTCGGTGCCGGCGAGCCAGTCTTCTTTGACGATGCGGTCGATGAGACCGGCGGCGGCGAGCTTGAGGAGAGCCTGGTGGAAGCGTTGGGCGAGTTCCTGCTGTTGGGATTCGGGGAGGGCTCGAATCCAGGCGGCGAGGGACTCGGCCTCGAAGATGCTGAGGGCGACCAGTTGGCGGCAACAGGCGCCGCAGCCAGCCTTGCAGGAGACGGCACGGCCAGCCTGGGCTAACTGAGCAGTGACGCCGTCGATGAATGAGCTGTCAAGCGCCTGCAGGACGGGCAGGATTTGGGTGAGGTTGGTTTGGCCGGCAGGGACCGTGGCGGTGGCGGTGAATTTGCCGTCGCCAATGCCGACTGTGAACTCGACTGATACGGTTTCCTGAGACATGGAGGATCGCTCGGCCATAGAAACAGAATTGTAGCGAAACCGCGGGCGGAGCGTTCGAGGGTGAGTGTGACGGGATTGCCCCGATATGTTCGAGGGAGTGTCGAGGCCAGGATAGATTACTGCTGGGTTGGCGGAGCGGCGGGTTCCGGCGAAGCGCCTGATTCCGGCGGTGCGCCGGGTTTGGCGGGCGGGGTCAGGACGAATCCTTTGCGGACGAGGGCGAAGCCTTGCTGGGGGAGTTCGGCCTGGAGGAGCTGGTTTTCGGGGCCGGAAAAGAGGTCGGTTGTGGCGCCGGCGATGGTGGCGACGAGATGGTGGACGGGGATGGGCTTGCTGTCCAGGGCGCCTTGCTCGTCGGCGTAGGTGGCGAGCTGGATGGGGGTGATGGAGCCGGCCTGTTTGGGGATGATGGCCCAGAGGCCGCTGTTGTTGTGGGTGACGGCTAGGGCGAGGAGGGTTTCAAGAGCGCCGGGGTCGAAGTCGGGAAGGAAGACGGCGGCGGGTTGGAGGGGGAGCCGGGTGGTGGAGCTGCGACCGTTGGCGGAGATGTTGAGGAGGAACTGGGCGGCGTCAGGGGCGGCGGTAACGTTGACGGCGGAGCTGTTGACGGTGGCGCTCAACTGGACGTGGCGGAGGTGGTTGGCCGGAGAAAGCAGCTCAGTTTTGGAGAGGGCGTAGTCAAGGCCCTGCACGGCGATGCGGACGACGGAGGTGGAGCTGTAGCCATGGGGGGTGGAGACGAAGTTGAAGTTGGCGGTGCCGACGGGCTGACCATGCTGGGCGATGATGAAGCTGCCGGGTTGGGCGAAGGCGGGGACGGCAGCCATGGCAAGAAGGACTGCGACCAAGGGAACAAGGGCAAATCTGCACAACCGTATCTGCTTCATCACTACTGGATTAGACACGAAAATTCGGAAATGGTTGTACAAAAGACAGGGAACAGGGGACGGGGATCAGTCGTCAGGGGTCAGTGACCTGTCATCTGCCATCTGCTCCCTATTTCCTGTTTCCTATCCCGTATTCCCTGTCTTGCCCTTTCGGGTTACACTTCATTAGCTCTCAAGCACAGGCAAAACTCATGCGGACTCATACGTTCCTGCGTTCCACGCTCCTGCTCCTCGCCATCTCCTCACCGGCCCTCGTTCGCGCCCAGTTCCAACAGCCCACCGCCGAAGAACTCAAGATGACCGCCGATCCCAAAGCCCCGGGAGCCGCCGCCGTCTACCTTTACCGCGAGGAGACAACCGACGATTCGCTCCATTTCCAGACCTACTACGAGCGCATCAAGGTTCTAACCGAGAAGGGTAAAGAGCAGGCGACGATTCGCATCCCCTACGAGCGCGGAGAGTTCAAGGTAAACGACATCAAGGGCCGCACCATCCATTCCGACGGAACCATCATCCCCCTCACCACCAAGCCAAGCGACCTGATGGAGGTCAAGACCAATGCCCGCCAGGTGAATCAGATGGTCTTCACTCTTCCCAGCGTCGAAGTCGGCAGCATCATCGAATATCGTCTTCAGATCGACTACAGCGACACCATCGTCTCGTCCCCTACTTGGGAACTCCAGAAACCCTTCTTGGTCCACAAGGCCCACTACTTTTTCAATCCCGAGAGCTCCGGCGGGCATTACATTACCAACAACCGGGGTCAGACCCTCGATCGGATCATGTGGATCACCAGCGGAGTCCCACTCGAAACGGTGGCTCATGATGGTAGGGGACGCTTCACCGTCGATGTTGCCGATATCCCGGCCACTCCCAGCGATGACTGGATGCCGCCCCTCAACACCCTGAAGTGGCGTGTCGAGTTCTACTACACCTACGCCCGTTCCGGCGTTGATTTCTGGGATTCCGAGGGCAAGCGCTGGGCCAAGGATGCCGAACACTTCACCAACCCTTCCGGCCAGCTGAAGAATGCCGCCTCCCAGATCGTCTCTCCCGCGGATTCCGATGAACAGAAGGCTCGCAAAATCTATGCCGCGGTCATGAAGCTCGATAACACCCGGTTCACCCGCAGAAAATCCGAGGCCGAGCGCAAAGCCGGGAAGCTGAAGGCCATCAAGGATGCCGAGGACGTGTGGAAACAACAGAGCGGCTCGGACGACGAGATCACCCTCCTCTATGTTGCCTTGGCCCGTGCAGCAGGATTGAAGGTTTGGCCCATGCAGGTCACCGACCGCGGCCGCGCCATCTTCGATCCCCGTTTTTTGAGCGTCAGCCAGTTAGACGACTACATCGCAATTGTCGAGATTGGCGGTAAAGAGGTCTACATCGACCCGGGTCAGAGAATGTGTCCCTTCGGTACCTTGAATTGGAAGCACGCTCTCGCCTCCGGATTCCGGCTTACAGAAAAGGACGCCACCCTTGCAACAACTCCCGCCGGGACTTACAAGAATGCGGTTGTCCAGCGCATCGCAGATCTCACCATCGATCCCTCAGGAGCAGTCAATGGAACCGTTCGCTTTGTGATGATTGGTCCCGACGCCGTCCACTGGCGGCAACTTACTCTCGAAAACGATCAGGAAGAGGTCAAGAAGCAATTCAACGAATCCATGCAGGACCAGTTTCCCGACGGCGTTCAGGCCGACTTCGACCACTTCCTCGGCCTCGATGATTACGAAGTCAATCTCGTCGGCGTCATCAAGGTAAACGGCAACATCGGCACCGCAACGGGCAAGCACTTCTTCCTGCCCGGCCTCTTCTTTGAATCGCGCGCCAAACACCCCTTCGTCGCGCAAGACGAGCGTCTTACTCCGGTCGATGTTCGCTACGCCAAGATGGAACAGGATGACGTCACGTATCGCCTGCCGCCCGGGTTCAACGTCGAAAGCGCCCCGCAAACCGCCAATGCTGCATGGCAAGATCACGCCCTGCTCAAAATAGGCTCTCAATCAACAGCAGACAGTGTAAGAGTCGTGCGGACCCTGGCCTACAACTTCACGCTGCTTGACCCCAAGGACTACCAGAACCTCCATGACTTCTACCAGAAGGTAGCCACCGCCGATCAACAGCAACTCGTCCTCACACGCGCACCCGTCGCAAAAGGAAACTGATCATGCGGAATCCGCTTTCTTCTAAATCTCTCCCCGCCCGCCTTCTCGTGGCCGCTCTCCTTGTCTATGCCTGCAGGACAGGCCATGCCGGCCTCTTCGGCAAGTCCCAGACCCCGCCCCAGTGGGGCCTTGACGCTTCAAAAACCCACACCCCCGATTACGCCAAGGACGCCGCCGCCATCATCCTCTTCGATGAGTACGTCGAAACCGTTGATGCCAATGGCCGCGCCGTCGAGCGCGAGCGCGAGGCCATTCGCATCCTCAAGTCGCAGGGCCGTGGCAATACGTGTGAGGTCAACTACGACGTGGACGAGAAGATCAACTACTTCCGCGTCTGGACCATCGCTGCCGACGAAAAGCAGTACCAGGCCCAGGATACCGATTTCACCGAAGAAGGCGACACCAGCGTCCCCATCATGCTCTCCACCCGCAAATATCGCATCGCCCACCCTCCCGCGGTCGATGTGGGCGCCACCATCATCTGCGAATCTGAGGAACTCATGGAGCCCTATCTCCAGGAGAAGGTCTGGTCCATCCAGAACGGCATTCCCATAGCCTTCCAGGCTCTCGAAATCGACCTGCCCGCGGGCCGCGCTCACACCCAGTCCTGGCACAATTCGAAACCGTTCCAGCCGGTCGAAGTCGCTCCCAACCACTGGCGCTGGGAGCTCAAGGACATGCCCGCGCTCACCCTCCGCGATATTCCCTCCCGCCCGGAGTGGGCCGCCATCGCTGCCCGCATGTCCGTCCAATGGGGCGATGCCGCCGTCGAGGGAAATGACAACCAGTGGCGCGCCATCGGCCAGTGGGTCACCACCCTTGAAGCGGACCGCCCTGCCCCATCCCCTGAAATCGCCGCCCAGGTGCAGACCCTCATCGCCGGTGCCCCCGACTTCTACGCCAAACTCACCCCCATTACCGATTTCATTCAGAAAAACATCCGCTATTTTGTCGTACTCCGTGGCATCGGCGGCCTGCAGGCAAATCACGCCGCCGACATCTTCCACAACAAATACGGCGACTGCAAAGACAAGACCACCCTGCTCATCTCCATGCTCCAGGTGGCCGGCATCAACGCCTTCTACGTCCCTGTGGACGACCGCCGCGGCATCGTCGACCCCGCTGATCCATCCCTCTTCGGCAACCACATGATTACCGCCATCGAGATTCCCCCCGACGTCCAGGACCCGCGCCTCATGGCCATCGTCAAAGCCAAAGACGGAAAGCGCTACCTCATCTTCGACCCCACTGACGAGCGCACCCCGGTTGGAAATCTGCGCTCCGCCCTCCAAGACAGCTACGGCACGCTGGCCGCCGGTCCCGCCAGCCAGATCATCGCCCTCCCCGTGCTCGCCCCCGACGCCAATGGCACCGAACGCAAAGGCGTCTTCACCATCTCGCCCGACGGCACCTTGACCGGCTCCGTCGATACCTCCCACTCCGGTCCCGAAGGCGCCGAACTGCGCACCATCCTCAAATACTCCGATGAAAAGGAGCGCCGTGAGTCTTTGGAGACAGCCGTCGCCCACGACTTGCCCGGTGTCGTGCTCAACTCCTTCCAGTTCGTTCAGCCCGCCGCCCTCGACAAGCCGCTTGAACTCCACTACAAGCTCACCGAGGCGCAGTACGCGCACCAGGCTGGCACGTTCCTCCTTGTCCGCCCTCGCGTAGTCGGCACCCACGTTTTGCCCTTCGACGACAAGCCCCGCACCGTCCCCATCGACCTCACCGCCACCGGCCGCTGGCACGACTCCTACGACATCGCTCTCCCCCCCGGCTACGTCGTCGATGAGACCCCAGACCCCGTCGACGCCGATCTCGATTTCGCCAGCTACCACTCCGCCATCACCGCAAAGGACAACCACCTCCACTAGGAGCGCGAGTACATCGTCCGCCAGGTCCAGATTCCAGCCGACAAAGCTGCCTCCTTCCGCAAACTGGAAAGCGCCATCCTCTCCGACGAAAAAGGCACCGCCGTCCTCAAAAAGCAATAGAGGAATCCCTTTCCAGCCCTCACCCAACCGCACACGCGTGCGTCCCTTTGCGTCAGCCTTTCGAGAGAAATCTTCCGCATGTGCGGGAAGCGACAAACCTCGCCAACCCTGCCAAGTCGCTAACCTACCAACTCGCTAACTCCGCGTAGCGGAGGCTGACTCGCCAAGAAGCGGAAACCTCAAACCGGGTCAACCCCACAGCTATGTGCAGGATTCCCGCCCGTTTGCCCGCCTCTGCATCCCCAGCCCCTCCCATTCATCCAACCACTCATGAGCCATCCTCTTTTTTCCCCCTTTCAGCTTCGCTCCGTCGCCTTCCCCAACCGCATCGGCGTCTCCCCCATGTGCCAATACTCCTCTCAGGACGGCTTCGCCACGGATTGGCATCTCGTCCACCTCGGCGCCCGCGCCCAGGGTGGCGCCGGCCTGGTCATCCTGGAAGCCTCCGCCGTCACCCCCGAAGGCCGCATCTCCTCCGGCGATCTCGGCATCTGGAAGGACGCCCACATCCCCGCCCTCGAGCGCATCGCTGGCTTCATCCACTCCCAAGGCGCCCGTGCCGGCATTCAACTGGCCCACGCTGGCCGCAAAGGCAGCATGACCTCGCCCTTCACCGGCGAGCGTCTGCTTCTCCCCGCCGAAGGCGGCTGGCAGCCGGTTGCGCCCAGCCCCCTGGCGTTTTCCCCCACCTACGCCGTGCCCCAACCCCTCGACCAGGCCGGCATCGACGCCACCATCGAAGCCTTTCGCCAGGCCGCCCACCGCGCCCTCGCAGCCGGCTTCGACTTTGTCGAAATCCACGCCGCCCACGGCTACCTGCTCCACCAGTTCCTCTCCCCGCTTGCCAACCGGCGCACCGATGCCTACGGCGGCAGTTTCGAGAACCGCACCCGCCTGGTCCTCGAAGTCGTCGATGCCGTCCGCGCAGAGTGGCCTGCCCACCTGCCCCTTCTCGTCCGCATCTCCGCCACCGACTGGGCCGAAGGCGGTTGGAACATCGAAGAATCCGTGCAACTCGCCCATCTCTTCCGCAGCCATGGCGTCGATCTGGTCGATGTTTCCTCCGGCGGCCAGGTCCCCAACGCCCAGATCCCCGTCGCCCCCGGCTTCCAGGTCGAGTTCGCCGCCAGAATCCGCCGCGAGGCCGCCATCCCCACCGCCGCCGTCGGCCTCATCACCGATCCAGCCCAGGCCAACGCCGTTGTTGCCCAGGGCTACGCCGACCTCGTCTTCCTGGCCCGCGGGCTGCTCCGCGATCCCTACTGGCCGCTCCACGCCGCAGCCGCCCTCGGCCAGTCCGTCAGTTGGCCGGTCCAGTACCTCCGCGTCGCGCCCCGCCACTCCCCCGCGCGTACCCCCGTCACCCGACCTGAACAGGCGTGAATAACTCAGGCCCGAACCCATTCCTGCCTGCTCCACGTTGCATTTCCAGGCAACCCTGAGGCCATTTCTCCGATTTTGCTTCACAAAGAGTGCAAGTCGAGGCCTATACTGCGTTTAGAGCGAGGCTTCCACCCCGATTCCGGTGCCCCTCCTCATCGTCCCCATGGTCACGCAGCTCTCCCACAACCGCGCCTCCAACACGCCAGCGATCCCCGACCGTCTCTACTTCAAGATTGGCGACGTCGCCCGCATCTGCGGCCTTGAGACCTACGTCCTGCGCTTTTGGGAGACGCAGTTTCCCCACCTCAAACCCAACAAGAGCGGAACCGGCCAGCGCCTTTACCGCCGCCGCGATGTCGAACTGGTTCTCGAGATCCAGCGCCTGGTCCACGCCGAGGGATACACGCTCGCCGGCGCCCGTCAGGCTCTTGACCAGCTCCACCGTCGCCCCGCACCCCAGCAAGACCCTAAACAGGAACCCCCACCCGGCTCTCAGTCCCGCCTGTCGCTCTTGGCTGCCGACTCCGGCCAGAGCCTCGATGCCGTCGCCGCAACCATCGGCCACGTCCGCGCCGAACTGCGCGAGATTGCCGGTCTGCTGGCCGCGCCGGTTCCACGCCCGCCGCGCCGCCGCACTCATCTGGCCGCCGTGCCCAACCTCTCCGATTCGCTCTTCCCCTCTTAGAACCTCCTCGCAAGCAGCTGTTTCCGGCGGTTGTCGCCCCGGCCTCGGCCACCGTCTCGCACGCAACGGCCTTCGTCAATCCCCGCCAGGCATCTTCGCGCCAACACTCTCCATCCCCACCCCGTGTCCAGGGCTGAATCCGGTTTTCGTCGGGCGCGGATCCTTTGTCCTTCAACTATTGATTCGGTCCACAACTA
>PLGM01000051.1 GCA_003139795.1 Acidobacteriaceae bacterium
ATTACCGACGACCCCGGCACGCCCGGCAACCGGCACTGGGAGATCAACCTGGGCTGGATCGGCGACCACAACCCCGGTCAAGCCTACTACCAGTTGCCCAACATCAACATGAACTACGGCTGGGGCGACCGTATCCAGCTCAAGTAGGAGCTGCCTCTGGCCGCGGCCACCGACCGGAACAACACCACGCGCGCCGGGCATCTGCGCCTGCTGTTCATGGGCGGCCGCGGCATTCAGGCCGTCACGCGCCAGAACAGCGAGCCGAATTGGAGGGCTTATCTCGGCGTGCAGATCCTGCTGGGACCCAAGGAAGCAGACAAGCCAGCCGAAAAGTGAGACGAACCGAACGCTTGCCCCCAAATCGCTTGGAGATCGATCTACCGTCCCACGACAATCACTGTGAAGCTGCCGGGAACCACGGTCGGGCGTGGGTGAGGATTGTCCGCAGTCGGGTCGGGACGGGGGCCGAACTCCGCTGTAACCAGGTAGATGCGGTCGGCCCCGGAGTCATAGGCCATGGTGCGGGCGCCGCGTTGCGTGGGCAGGCTCTCGATCGTGGGGTAGCCGGCAGCTCCGGCATCGATTACGGCAAGGACTCCCTCACCGCACGAGGCGAAGGCTAGCTTGTCCTTGGCGTCCCAGCCGGCGGCGTCGGGGCCGTCGCCGATGGCGGGTGTTGCCAGCACTTTGCCGGTGTTGGAATCGATCACGCCCATGTGTTTGCCTCCGCAAACCGGGAAGAGCCGGCCGGCGGCGGTGTCGAAGGCCAGCCCGCTGGGACCGTCGCAGCCGGTGAGCGGCCACTCGGCGGTCAGCTTGTTGGTTCTGGCGTCCAGGCGCACGATTTCGCTCTTGTCTTCGATGTTGTCGAAGACCGTCCCTTTGCCGTCGACGGCCGGAAACTCGGGTTTGCCGGGCAACGCGATGGTGGCGACCACCTTGCGCTGGGCGGCGTCGATCACCGTTACGTCCTTGCTGCGCCCATTGAAGGCCCACACGGTTTGCGTGGCCGGTTCGAAGACGATGCCGTCGGGGTTCTGGCCGGCGGGGATGGTGGCCAGGGTAGCCAGCGTCGCGCGGTCGAAGACCACCACCGCGTTGCCGCCGCCGTCGGAGATGTAGCCGAATTTGCCGGCATTATCGAGGGCGATGCCGTGCGTGCCGTGCAGGCCCCCGATGCTGCCCACCGCCTTGCCGGTCTGGGTGTCGAGGACATCGACCCGGGCGCCGTGGGTGAGGTAAAGGCGGTGCGCCCCAGGATCGGCGAGCAGGTAATCCCAAAAGCCGTCGCCGCCGATCTTCCAGCGGTCAAGAACGCGATAGGGCTGCTGCGCGGAAAGCACCGCCGGACCGGCAAGAAGGCCGCACACAAGGGTAGCGGCAATTGAGAACCAGGCAAAAAGACGGTGGTTGCGCTCAATGGGCATGGGTGGCTCCGCGTGGAACTCGGCGAACGATGGAGATTCACAGGCAATGGAATTGTGCCACAGCGGGGTCAAGGCTTGCTGAAAAGAGTGGCGCGTTGTCCTGAAGAAAAAACAACGCGCCACCAGAATGAATCCGCGCCGCGGTTGAGCCGCGGCCTTTCATCGCACTCCGATCTACGGATAGATGCCGCGCAGTTGCACCGCCTCCGCCACGCGCCCGATGCCCAGCATGTTGGCGGCAATGCGCATCGGAACCTTGCGTTCCACATGGATCTTCACCACATCCCGGAAGGCAGTCTTCATCACCCGTTCCAGCCGGTTGTAGACATCCTGCGCCTCCCAGAACAGGTGCTGCTCGTCCTGCACCCACTCGAAGTAGGAGACCGTCACTCCGCCGGCGTTGCACAGAATATCCGGAATGATAAACACGCCCTTGTTCTGCAGAATCCTGTCTGCCGCCGGGGTGAGAGGTCCGTTGGCCGCTTCGGCTACGATCTTGGCGCGCACCGCCTCCGCGTTGTCGGCGTGGACCGTGTTCTCCAGCGCCGCCGGCACCAGGATGTCGCAATCCAACGCCAGCAACTGGGCTGGACTGATGGCCTCGCTCTCCGGGAATCCCTCCACATGTCCGCAAAGGACCTTCATGTGCATCAGCTCCGGAATATTCAGGCCGTTCTTGTTGTAGACGCAGCCGGTCGAATCGCTCACCGCGATCACCTTGGCGCCCGCCTCGTGCAGCAGTTGCGCCGCAATCGAGCCGGCGTTGCCAAAGCCCTGCACCGCTACCGTCGCGCCCTTCAATGGCAGATGCAGATGCTCGCAGGCGCACTCGATGGTATAGAACACGCCGCGCCCGGTGGCTTCGTTGCGCCCCAGCGATCCGCCCAGGCTGATCGGCTTGCCGGTCACCACGCCCGGAATCGGATACCCCTTGGTCATGCTGTAGGTGTCCATGATCCACGCCATGGTTTGCGAATTCGTGTACACATCCGGCGCCGGTATGTCCTGCTGCGGTCCGATCAGCGGCAGAATCGCGCTCGTGTAGCGCCGCGTCATCCGCTCCAGTTCGCCCTGCGACATGTGCTTCGGATCGCAGGTGATTCCGCCCTTGGCGCCCCCGAACGGAATGTTCACCACCGCGCATTTCCACGTCATCCAGGTGGCCAGCGCCTTCACCTCGTCCAGCGTTACCTGCGGATGGTAGCGAATGCCGCCCTTGGCCGGCCCGCGCACTTGACTGTGTTGCACGCGGTAAGCTTCAAAGCGGCGGATGTGCCCGTCGTCCATGCGCACCGGCACAGTCACCATAAGCACGCGCTCGGGATACTTGATCATCTCCTGAGTATCGTGGTCGAGCCCCAGTGCGTTCGCTGCCGTTTCGAAATTCTCCAGCGCAACGTCGTAGGCGTTATCTGCAACTCTTGTCGTAGGCATCGTTTTTCCTCCTCGGTCGAACCGGCTCTGGCCATGCGCATTGCGCAGGATCGTCCGTTCAACCGGAAACTCCTGCCAGCGAATTCCGGTCCTGCTCCCGGGTTTCCCGGGATTGGTACACCGGCGCCAGCCAGTTCCGATAATTCCGCAAATGTCCTCGCGTGGCATCGAAGTACAACTGCCGTACTCCGCGCGTAATCGCGCCGATCGCTCCATCCCCCACCGGCCGGTGATCCACGAGCACCACCGGCGCAACGCCCACCGCGGTCCCGGTGAAGAAGAGCTCGTCGCACACATACAGCTCGCTGCGGTCGATCGCCCGTTCCACAACCTCCAGGCCCAGTTCCCGCCGCGCCAGTTCCATCACCGCGTCCCGCGTGATGCCTTCCAGCACGTTCTCCGTCACCGGCGGCGTAATCAGTTTTCCCTTGCGCGCCATGAAGATGTTGCACGTCGCGCCTTCGGCCACGTGGCCGCTCTCGTTCAGAAAGATGGCCTCGTCGAATCCGCATTGTCGCGCCTCGTCGCTGGCCAACGCGCTGTTCACATAGGCACCGCAGATCTTGGCCCGCGCCGGAATAGCATTGTCCTCGACCCGCCGCCACGAGCTCACGCCCGCGTGCAGCCCCTTTTCAGCGTGCAGATAATCGCCGAACGGCAGTGCGATCACCGCAAAGGCATCCTGATCGTCGCAGGCCACGCCCACCCGCTCCGCACACTTGTAAGCCAGCGGCCGGACATACACATTGGTGCGAAAGGCGTTCCTGCGCAGCAGTTCGACGGTGATCGCGCACAGCTCCTCGGCCGAGTGGGGAACAAAGATGCGCAGGATGCCGCAGTTCCGCTTCCAGCGCTCGTAGTGTTCCAGGGGGCGCAGCGCAAACAGCTCCTCCCGCCCCTCATCCCAATGCGCGCGAATGCCTTCAAACACGCCCGTCCCGTAATGCAGGGCATGGGTCAGGATGCCCACGCGCGCCTCGCCGAGCGGCATATACTGCCCATTGAAATACACCACCAGGTTCGGATCTCCATCAGCCTTCATGGCACACCTCCTGGCACGACTCCCTGTAGAGCTCGCGCCCTCGCGCCAGCGCGCGCTCGTCCAGCGCCACCCATTTTGGATTCTTGACGAGGCGGCGCAGCGCGGCGTCGATGCTGGCCTCCGGCAACACCCCGGCGATCTCCAGCAGCGCGCCCAGCATCACCATGTTGGTCGCTCGCGCGTCGCCCAGTTCGTCGCCCACGCGCGTGAACGGAAGCGCCAGCACGTGTACGTCCTCGCGCACGCAATCGGCCGGGAAGGTGTCGCCGTTGTAGATCATCCATCCGCCGGGTCGCACGCTCAAATCGAACTTCCTCAGCGACGGCTCATTCATCGCCACCAGCACATCGGGCAGCGTCACCAGAGGCGAATCGATGGTCCGGCTCGACAGCCGCACATGGCAGTTCGAGGTGCCCGAACGCATCTCCGGCCCATAGGACGGCAGCCACGACACCTCCAGCCCGGCGTCCAGCCCAGCCTCCGCCAGCACTTCGCCCAGCAGCAAAACCCCCTGGCCGCCAAAGCCCGCTACCCGCACACGAAGATCGACCCCCTCGGCCGCGTGCTCCATTGCATGCGCGTTGCCTTCGGGCAAGTCCTCATCGGCAATGCCCAGAATCCCCGGAAGCTCGTTGAGCGCCGGCCCCGGCTCAGGCAGCGGGCGTGCCTCGGCCTCCTTGGTACGATCCTTGAACACGCCCAGCGGAAAGGTCTTCTCCATCACGTCGCGCACCCAATGCTGCGCCTCCACCGGAGTCATCTTCCAGATCGTCGGGCAGGGCGACAGCACCTCGATCAGCGAGAAGCCCAGTCCGCGCGCCTGGTTTTCCACCCCCCGCCGGATGGCGCGCGCGGCCTGCGCAATCTGCTTGTTGTCTCCCAGGCCCACGCGCTCGATGTAGACCGGAGCCTCGAGCGTGGCCAGCAATTCGCTCACGTGCAGCGGGTAGCCTTCATTGGCCGCGGTGCGTCCGTCCGGAGTGGTGGTGCTCTTCTGCCCGATCAGGGTGGTGGGCGCGACCTGTCCGCCGGTCATGCTGTAAACGGCGTTGTTCACGAAGATCACGGTGATGTGTTCGCCGCGATTGGCCGCGTGCAGAATCTCCGCCGACCCGATGGCCGCCAGATCGCCGTCGCCCTGGTAGCTGACCACGATGCTTTCCGGCCTGCTCCGCTTCACCGCCGTGGCCACTGCCGGCGCACGCCCGTGCGCGGCCTGTATATTGCCCACGTCGAAGTAGTAGTACGTAAACACCGAGCACCCTACCGGGGCGATAAGAACCGTCCTGTCCTGAGTGCCCAGCTCATCGATGGCCTTGGCCAGCATCTTGTGTACCTGGCCGTGCCCGCACCCCGGACAATAATGCGTCTGGTGCTGCAGTTCTTCCTTGCGCTCGTAGCGCTCGTAAAACGACTTCGCCTTCTCGTGCGACACCGCGTATTCCGGGATCAATTCGCTAGACATGAGCCATCCGCTCCTCTTCCGCCGCCACTGCCGGCAGGTACCGCCGCGCCTGCTCGCGCACCAGGGCCAGCACTTCGTCGTGCGACGGCACATTGCCGCCGTAGCGGCTCAGGAACTCCACCGGCCGCGCCCCGTTCAGCGCCAGCCGCACATCCTCCAGCATCTGCCCGTTGCTCATCTCCACCACCACAAAGACGCGCGCCCGCTTGGCCAGCCNNCCGCCGGCGCGAGCCTCCGCCGTCACAGCCTTCAGAATCCGCGCCACGATCCCGTATCCCACCAGCACAATATCCGCTCCATCCGTATGCCACTCTTCGGCGCGCGCCTCGCGCTGCTCTGCGAGCTGATACTTGGCCTCCAGATGGCGCACATGCGCCTCCAGCGCATCGCAATCCAGGTGCAGCGAATTGATCAGATTGCCGCGCGACTCGGCCGTCCCCGCCACCGCCCACTCCGGCAGCCGCGGCGCAATTGCCGTCTGCGGAAACTCCACCGGCTCCATCATCTGCCCAATGAATCCATCCGCCATCACCACCACCGGGTTCCGGTACCGGTCTGCCAGTTCGAAGGCCAGCGCCGTCAAATCCGCCATCTCCTGCACGGAATGCGGCGCCAGCACGATGGTCCGGTAATTCCCGTGGCCGCCGCCCTTCACCACCTGGTGATAGTCGCTCTGCTCCGCCACGATGTTTCCCAACCCCGGCCCGCCGCGGGTGATGTCCGCAATCACGCAGGGCAACTCCGCGCCCGCCATGTAGCTTATGCCTTCCTGCATCAGGCTGATTCCCGGTCCGCTCGACGCCGTCATCGCGCGCACACCCGCAGAAGCCGCGCCGTAGAGCATGTTGATGGCCGCCACTTCGCTCTCCGCCTGCAGAAACACTCCGCCCGTCCGCGGCATATAGAGCGCCGCCGCCTCGGTAATCTCGCTCGCCGGCGTAATGGGATACCCATAGAACGCGCGGCATCCGGCCAGAATCGCGCTCCTCACAATCGCTTCGTTCCCCTTCATCAGTTGCTTGCGCATCGGCTTGCCCCCACCATGCCCGTATCGATCCCGCGTCCCACGCCAGCCTGCCGGCGCACGATTTGCAAAACCATGATTGCTCCCGGCTCCGGGCACACCATGAAGCAGATTCCGCAACCCGTGCAGCCCGTGCCCGCATACGTCGCCGTGCGATAGCCGTANNTGATTCAGCCGCTCGCTCATGCCGATCGCCTTCGGCGGACACGCCTCCACGCACAGCCCGCAGCCCTTGCACTCCTCCACATTCACCCGCAGCAAGCCCCGGTCCTGCTTCTTCTCATCGCTCATCCCGCACTCCTCTCGCGCCAGGTTGAAATCCTCACGCACATACCGCCGTTTTGCTCTCCAGGTAATGCGCGCGCACAGCAAAATCTTCCAGTTCCCCTTGAAACCGCGGATCGGCAATGGCGATCAAAGCCTCGGCCCGCTCGCGCAGCGTCTTTCCGTGCAGGTACGCGATGCCGTGCTCGGTCGCCACGTAATGCACATCCGCGCGCGACGTCACCACGCCCGCCCCCGGCTCCAGCACCGGCACAATCCGCGAAACGCCGCCATTGCACGCCGTCGACAGCAGCGCGATGATGGGCACTCCGCCCTTCGACCGCGCGGCCCCGCGAATAAAGTCCGTTTGCCCGCCAAACCCGCTGAATGGCCGTGTTCCCAGAGAGTCCGCGCACACCTGCCCCGTCAGGTCCACCTGCAGCGCCGAGTTGATCGCCACCATCCTGTCGTTCTGCGCCACCACAAACGGATCGTTGGTGTAGCAAATCGGCCGGAACTCGAAGCTCGCGTTCTCATGGACGAAATCGAACAGCCGCCGCGACCCCAGCACGAACGAAACCACTGCCTTGCCCCGGTGCAGCGACTTCCCTTCCCCATTCAGCACGCCCGATTCCATCAGATCGATCACGCCGTCCGAGCACATCTCGGTGTGGATCCCCAGGTCCCGCTTGTCTTGAAGGCACGCCAGCACCGCTTCCGGAATCCCCCCAATCCCCGTCTGCAGCGTGGCTCCGTCGGGAATCAGCGAGGCAACATTCCGCGCCACCCGGCGATGTATCTCGGTGAAGGGTTCCGGCTGCAACTCCAGCAGCGGCCGCGATGTTTCCACCAGCGCTGAAATGCGGCTCACATGAACCGACGTTTCTCCATGCGTGCGCGGCATCCGCTCGTTCACCTCGGCAATCACCATCCTGGCCGTGCGCGTCGCGGTCAGCGTGCAGTCCACCGTCGTCCCCAGGCTCACGAATCCGTGCTCGTCCGGCGGCGACACCTGCATCAGCACCACGTCCAGCGGCATGGCCCCGCTCACAAACAGGCCTTCAATCTCGCTCAGGAAGATGGGCGTGTAGTCGGCGCGTCCCGCCCCCACCGCTTCGCGCACATTCTCGCCCAGGAACAATCCGCGATGACGAAAAACTCCTGCGTACTCCGGCCGGGTATACACCGCCTCGCCCAGCGTCTTCATGTGCACGATCTCGACGTTGCGCAGTTCCGGAGCCCGCGCCACCAGCGCATCCAGCAGGGGCGAAGGCGTGCCGCACCCGGACTGGATCCATACTCGCGACCCGGAACGCACCGCCCCCAGCGCCTGCGCGGCATCCATGCGCTTGTTCTGGTAATCCTGGCGCCAGTTCATCTCCGCTTGCCTCCACGGGCGTCGGCGCACCCCTCGCAAACCGCTATTCCCTGGCTGCCGATTGCCCCGTTTCCGGCGCTCGATGCAACCGAAAGTCTCTGTTTTGCGGTTCCCCTCGCCAGGTTTTCCTTTCCGCTCTCCACGGGCACTTTCCCTCTTAAAAGCCCGAATGATTTTACGCCCTGACGGAGAGCAAACGGCTGTGATGGGTGTCACTTGGCCTATGCGGGAAAAACCGGTAAAAAACTGTTAAAATTCTTGTGTTTTCAGGAGGATTTCCGGCAAAATGCTCCCCCTTGGCGGCCCTTGCGACCTGGGCGGCAGACCTCCTCATTTCCATCGGCCCGGAAAAAATTCTGGAGAGCGACGGCGACGGCTTGCGGGTGACTTTGGAATGGTCCGAAAACCAGCCGAACAAACAGCACGGATCGGCGCCGCGGCGGCCGGCGTTCCGAGGCGCTTTGAAAGCGGTCTCTATCGGCAGTTTCCTTGAAGGTCTTTTAGCAGGCCGTGCAGAATCCCGACGGCGTTCAGGGCGTCACTTCCCTTCCCGCGATCAACACCCGCGGGCGCGCCGGCGCGGCAATGAAGTAAGCAAGCTCGCGGTAATCGGTGAACTCATGAATCAGGAGATCGGCCTGTTTGCCGGTTTCCAGAGAGCCTGTCCGGTTACCAAGGTCAAGGCTCCAGGCGGCGTTGATGGTAGCCGCTGTCAGCGCCTCGGCAGGCGTCAGTCCCATCTCCAGGCAGGCCAGCGAGAGCATGAACGGCATGGAGGCGATGGGCGACGAACCGGGGTTGAAATCGGTGGCCAGCACAATCGCCAGGCCCAGCTCGACCATCGTGCGTGCCGGCGGGTAGGCAGTGCGCCCCAGCGCGAAGACTGAGCCGGGCAGCAGCACCGGCTGCACGCCGGCCGTGCGCAATTGGCCCAGCGTCTCCGCGGTCGCGGTCTCCAGGTGGTCGGCGGTGGCTGCGCCCAGCTCCGCTGCCAGCGCCGCTCCCGTACCGGGCCGGAACTGCTCGGCGTGTACGCGCAGCCCCAGGCCGTGCTGCCGTGCAGCGGTGAGCACCGTGCGCGTTTCCTCCACCGTGAAGGCGTTGTCGTCGCAAAATGCGTCGCAGTAGCGGGCCAGCTTTGCAGCGGCGACCTCGGGAATCAATTCCTCGACGACCCAGCGAACATATTGCTCACGCCGTCCGGCATACTCCGGCGGAACGGTGTGCGCGGCCAGCAGCGTGGGGACGATGCGCACCGGACCCTCCTCGTCGAGCCGGCCGAGAACCCGCAGCATCTTGAGTTCCGTCGCGTGGTCCAGGCCATAACCCGACTTGGCTTCGAGCGTGGTCGTCCCCCCGCGCAGCATCCAGTCCCGATGCCGCCCGGCCGCGGCCAGCAACTCATCCTCGCTTGCCGCGCGTGTCAACTCGACGGTGCGCAGAATCCCTCCGCCGGCAGCGGCAATCTGCTGATAAGTAGCTCCGGCAATGCGCTGCTCGAACTCCGCCGCACGGTTGCCGGCAAACACCAGGTGCGTGTGCGCATCCACAAAGCCGGGCGTCACACATCGGCCCTCCGCATCCACGACCGCAGCGTCTTTCGGGATCTGCGCGTGGAGTTCGGTGTAGGAACCGGCAGCGGCGATACATCCGTCTTCGATGAGCAGCGCCGCATCTTCCACCAGCCCCAGCTCGCGCAGTTCGGTGCCCACGCGCGGGCGCGGCGGGCCTGCGAGCGTGACAAGCTGGCCGATGTTGACGATAGCGGTGTGCATGCTGGATCGGCTAGGAGGTCTTATCAAGTTGCAGATTTCCGATTTACGCATACGAGTTCATGCAGCCCCTGCGCATCAAGCACAGCTGCCTTGATGGTGTCGCCCCGATCGAGACAGGCCTTGATCTCTTCCGAAGTCAGATCCTCGCAACACCACATGCAGTGGATGGGAGGTTGATTCCCGCAACCACAGAGAGCATGATGTCCGCCTTCGCCTGCTTCGCACACGCCGATGTTACGCGGACTCATACATTTGTCTCCGTTCTTAGGGTAGGGCATGGAGGCCACCTACGCATGTTTATTCTCCTGCCATCGGAATATGAATCCCCTGCTCCCGCGCGGTCCGTTGCGCCAGCTCATACCCCGCGTCGGCGTGGCGCGCCACTCCCAGGCCAGGATCGTTGTTCAACACGCGCGCAATCTTCCGCGCCGCCATCTCCGTGCCGTCCGCCACGGTCACCTGCCCCGCATGCAGCGAATAGCCCATCCCCACGCCGCCGCCATGGTGGAAGCTCACCCATGTTGCGCCCGATGCGGTGTTGAGCAGCGCATTCAGAATCGGCCAATCCGCAATCGCATCCGACCCGTCGAGCATCATTTCCGTCTCGCGATAAGGGCTGGCCACCGAACCCGTGTCCAGGTGGTCGCGGCCAATGGCGACAGGCGCGGAAATCTCGCCCTTGCGCACCAGTTCGTTCATCGCCTCGCCCATCCGCGCCCGCTCTCCATAACCCAGCCAGCAGATGCGCGCCGGCAATCCCTGGAAGGCGAAGCGCCCACGCGCCAGGCGCAGCCAGCGGGTCAGAATCTCGTTCTCGGGAAACAGTTCGAGCGCCAACTCGTCCGTGCGGTCGATGTCCTTCGGGTCGCCCGAAAGCGCCACCCAGCGGAACGGTCCCGCGCCGGTGCAGAACAGCGGCCGAATGTACTCCGGCACAAAGCCGGGAATCAGAAAAGCGTCCGCGCAGCCCGCATCGAAGGCAAAACGGCGAATATTGTTGCCGTAGTCGAAGGTCACCGCGCCGGCCCGCTGCAGGGCCAGCATCGCATTCACATGCACAACCATGGTTGCCGTGGAGCGGCGCACATACTCCACGGGATCGCGCCGCCGCAGCTCCGCGGCCTCGGCCAGCGTCAGCCCTTGCGGAATGTATCCGTTCAGCGGATCGTGCGCGCTGGTCTGGTCCGTCACCACGTCCACCTGGGCCCCCCGGCGCACAATCTCCGGCAGCACATCGCCGCAGTTGCCCACCAGACCAACGGAGAGCGCCCGTCCCTCGCGCCGCGCCCCCTCGCACAGCGCCAGAGCCTCATCCAGGTCCCTGGCGATCAGGTCGCAATAGCGCGTCTCCACGCGGCGCTCGATGCGGTTGCGGTCCACGTCGATAGCCAGCACCACTCCGTCGTTCAGCGTCACGGACAAGGGCTGAGCTCCACCCATTCCGCCCACGCCGCCCGTCACCACCAGCCTTCCCTTCAGCGACCCCCCAAAGTGCCGCTCGGCCAGAGCCGCAAAGGTCTGAAAAGTCCCCTGCAAGATTCCCTGCGTCCCGATATAAATCCAGCTCCCCGCCGTCATCTGCCCATACATCATCAGGCCCTTGCGGTCCAGTTCGTTGAAGTGCTCCCAGTTGGCCCACTTGCCCACCAAATTGGAGTTGGCGATGATCACCCGCGGCGCCATCTCGTGCGTGGGAAACACCGCCACCGGCTTGCCCGACTGCACCAGCAGCGTCTCCTCGTGGCCCAACTGCTCCAGCTCGCGGACGATGGCGTGAAAGCACTCCCAGTTCCGCGCCGCCTTGCCGATGCCGCCGTAGACCACCAGGTCCGCGGGCCGCTCGGCCACTTCGGGATCGAGGTTGTTCATCAGGCAGCGCAGCGCCGCCTCCTGCTGCCATCCCTTGCAGCGCAACTGGTTTCCGCGCGGCGCGCGAATCGTCGGGGTCGTTGTTGCGGCGGTCATAATCCCTCCAGCCCTCGGAATTGCTCCTCCAATTCACGATACCGCGAACGATTGACCTCGGCTACTTCGTCGTCCCGCAGCTCATATTAACCAACCCTGTCCGGCGCAAAGTACGCGAAAGTTGGGGCACCCGGCCATAATAGCTTCCTATGCGGAGCTATTCAGAACTAACTGTAACCGTGAGCGGTCTGCCGGCCAACGGGGTGACCGTGTACGCCCGGCTCTGGTCGGAAATCGGCGCAGCCTGGCAGTCTGCCGACTGCACCTGCACCGCACAGTAGCGATCCCGATGCCCTGGCGCCGCGCAGCATGTGCGGCGTGAGGCCTGGGGTGGCCGGCAACCTGACGGGGATCATGGCAAAGGCGGATTTCTACTTCTGCCGCTCCCTTTTCCTGGCGAAGCGTGGGGTCCGCGTACTCCAGCCTCCCATCAAGATAATCCACATACGATCAATGGCTTGCCAAATTCAAACAAAAAATCGTATTGACAAGACAACGGCTGTAATGTACTAAACTGATTGAATTCTAGATGGTAGTTTGGTTTTCGTGCCTGGCGTTTGGAGCCAAGGTACGAATATCACCTATCTGAAGAACAATCAGGTCAGATTGCTGCACGAACGATTCTTGAGGGGATTCAAAGATGTGCCGGAGAAATCCAGGCCACTTCCCTCGTTCGGACGGCAGGATCCTGATTGATCGAGCGCTCCTCGAAGGGAATTGCCTCCTTTGGTTTGCTGCCAAACCCAGTTTCTTCGTCGAATTCAAGTTGATTGATTGCCTTGGCCTGGCTCGCCAGCGCCCGTGGCTCGTTTGCTATGGGAGCTACGCCGCAAGGAGTCGCGGATGCCGGTCTCGATTAGTAAGAGAGTACCTATTAGGGAACTGCGTGTGAAGTTCGGCCTCAGTCTGCTTGTAGCGGCCCTTTTTGGCGCCCGTATGCGTGACGACCCTGAGCGCCGGGAACATCCATCTCCGCGACCTGTCTTGGCGCGCATTCCCTCCATGAAGCTATTCGGATGCTTGCGTACGAGGCGAGTCTCCGGGTATTCCTT
Organism: Acidobacteriaceae bacterium; assembly: GCA_003139795.1. Classification (GTDB taxonomy): domain Bacteria; phylum Acidobacteriota; class Terriglobia; order Terriglobales; family Acidobacteriaceae; genus Telmatobacter. The sequence goes on from PLGM01000051.1 coordinate 12,827, forward strand.
ACCGGCGTTTGCCGGGCGTTTCCCGATTGGCGAACCGATTGCCACATGATCCATATCACCTCTTGAAAGGAGCGATTCCCCCCATGCCTCTTCTTTTGCGGTCTCTCCACTCCCCGATTTCAGCCCTCGCCTGCCCTCAACCTTCCAGCCCGCCTGCCAAGCGTGGCCGCCGGGCCGCGCTCTGCCTGGTGCTGGCTGCCAGTGCGTGCGCCGCCTGGAGCCCCGCCGCCGCGCAGAGCGGCATATGGACCTGGATGGGCGGAAGCAGCACGGTGCCCGGCTCTGACGAAGGCCAGTCGGGCGTGTACGGCACGTTGGGAACGCCTGCAGCAGCAAACATCCCCGGAGGCCGCGGCGCCGCTGCTGTCTGGACCGATCACAGCGGCAATACCTGGCTCTTTGGCGGCTATGGCTTCGATGCCAACGGAAGTGTCAGCTATCTGAACGACCTTTGGGAGCTCAATCCTGCTACGAACGAATGGACCTGGATGAGCGGAAGCAGCACCATCGGCAGCAGTGGAGGCCAGCCAGGAGTGTACGGCACGTTGGGAACGCCTGCCGCCGGAAACGTCCCCGGAGGCCGCGCGGTGCCTTCAAGCTGGACCGATAGCAGCGGGAATCTCTGGCTCTTTGGGGGCTATGGCTACGATTCCGTCGGAGCCTTGAGCACTCTCAACGATGTGTGGGAGTTTAGCCCTTCCTCAAAAGAATGGACCTGGATGGGTGGAAGCAGCACCATCGGCAGCAACTATGGCCAGTCTGGAGTCTACGGCACGTTGGGAACGCCTGCTGCCGCAAACATCCCTGGAAGCCGCTATTTTTCTACAGGCTGGACCGACAGCAGCGGCCATTTCTGGCTGTTCGGAGGCTATGGCTTCGGCGGCAACGGCAACTATGGCTATCTCAACGATCTGTGGGAGTTCAACCCTTCCATGAACGAATGGACGTGGATGGGCGGAAGCAGCACCATCGCCACCGATAATAGCGGCCCGTCCGGTGTGTACGGCACGCTGAGAGAGACCGCTGCTGGAAACTGGCCCGGAGGCCGCGGCTATTCCGCGAGCTGGATCGACAGCAGCGACAATGTGTGGCTCTTTGGAGGCGGCGGCTTCGATGCTGACGGGGATTTCGGCTATCTCAACGACCTGTGGGAACTCAATTCTTCCATGAACGAATGGACCTGGATGGGCGGTAGCAGCACGGTTGGCAGCAACTGCGTTGTGGTGAATGGCGTGTCCAGCTGTGGCCAGCCCGGAGTGTATGGCACGCTGGAAATGCCCGCTACAGGACACACCCCCGGAGGCCGTGAAACCGCGATCGGTTGGACCGAAAGCAGCGGCAACCTATGGCTCTTTGGGGGATCGGGCTTCGATGCCAACGGAAGTTTTGGCAGCCTCGGCGACCTGTGGCAGTTCAGTCCTTCCACGAACGAATGGACGTGGATGGGTGGAAGCAGCACGCCCGGCGATATTGGCCAGCCCGGTGTGTACGGCACGTTGGGGAAGCCTGCTGCCGGAAACTTCCCCGGAAGCCGCTATTACGTTGCAAGCTGGGCCGACAGCAGCGGCGACTTCTGGCTTTTTGGGGGATTGGGCCAGGATGCCAACAACACAGGTGGATCTCTCAACGACCTTTGGAAATTTCAGCCTGCTGGCGCGCTCACCTCTCCCGCGCCGG
>PLGM01000226.1 GCA_003139795.1 Acidobacteriaceae bacterium
GTTCAGGAATAATGCAGGCTAAGCGGCGGAGCGAAGTCTCGTATTGAGACGGTGGGCCTTCGCCGGCCAAGTGCGCCGCATATGCCCTCATGCCTTCCGCGAGGTCATAAGGTGCAACTGCTAAGAGGCGCGCACAAGTGTCCGAAGCCAGATTCAGGTTTGCCTTTATCGGGTCCACGCCATATGAATCAGACTCCAAAGCGTCTTGAATCACGCTGCGAATACAGTCACGATATCGAAGGTCCGGTTTTTGTATAAAGCTCCATTGAGAGTTGGACGTCTCCACCTCCTGTCACGCAGTCCAAGTCGTCTATTTTTGTGAATCTCAAGCCAGACGTAAACGAATGATTCCAGGTGTTTTATGAGAACTTCTTCCACTGGAGAATGAAAAACTCTACTGAGAGTTCGAATTCTACTCCCCCCGCCACGCAGTCTAAGTTGTTTGTTTTGTTCAGCTTAAATCATAGAAAGACCCCGCAATCCGGGCCTTTTCTGAGAATTTCTCCCGCCGCCAGAATCGTTCCCCAGAATAGGCCTTTTCTCTGACCTGATTTTCGGAGGTCCGGTTTTTGAATGAAGTTCCATTGGGAGATTGACGTCTCCATCTCCTGTCGCACAGTCCATTTTGTCTATTTTCGTGAATCTCCACCCAGACATAAACCAATGATTTTAGGCGCCTTATGAAGATTTCTTCCACCGGAGAATGAAAACCTCTACTGAGAGTTCGAATTCTACTCCCCCGCCACGCAGTCTAGGTTATTTATTTTGTTCAACTTAAATCGCAGAAAGACCCCGCAATCCGGGCCTTTTCTGAGAATTTCTTCCACCAGAGAATTTCTCCCGCCGCCCAAGTCTGGCCCCAGAGTAGGCCTTTTCTCTGGCCCTATCAGTCGAGGTCCGGTTTCACGCCATTATTCGCTCCAGGCGTTCTTTGCACTTACGCCAGTCTGGTAGAACCCTATCCAACAGACGGAAAAATTCCGCGCCATGATGAGGTCTGGCGATGTGGCACAGCTCATGAGTGATGACGTAATCGATTGCGTCGACCGGTGCCTCGACCAGTCTGAGGTTCAACAGAAGCCCACCTGCAGGCGACATTGACCCCCACGAGGCACATCATCCTTGATACGAAGTTCTATCAAGAAACTCTAACAGGCTACCATGACGCCAAGAAGCTCCATACTGAGCATCTCTATCAATTATTCAGCTACTTGGCAAACAGAGATCCGCAGAAGGGAAAGTGCGAGGGCATTCTGCTCTAGCCAACTGTCGATGCCGAACTAAAGGCTCAATTCTCCGTACTTGACTTTCCCATTACAATTCGAACGCTGAATCTCGCTCAATCCTGGCAGGGCTTACACTTGGATCTCTTGAATCTGATACCCTCTTGAGCGGTACGTTGGATTCCGCTCAGGCCTTGAGATCGGTGCACCAGGCTTGGATTGTACTGGCCCGGACAGGACCCCATCGGCAAGCGCCTGCACCGCGGCCCGGAGCGGGCTACGACGTTATCCCCGCGATACATTTATTTATCGTCTGGCAGGGCGCGACCGCGAGAAAAGTGCCAGCTACCAGGGCCGCGGCGGGCCAGATGTATCCGGGCTCAACTGCACCAAGCCAAAAGGCGCGGTGGCGCCGGGAAACGTGTGACCGTGCCAGCCGGTTCCGATCAGCGGGCGCGCCCACTTTGTATGGCGGGTGTTGGAAATGCTGCCTGGAACGCCCGGAATCTCGGCATGGTAAGCTGGCTGCAGCACATCGCTGGGCCGGGTAAACACGCCTCCTGCGACTGCGGCCAGCGACTTCATGAATTCGCGCCTTTCCGGCGAAGGGCGTTCCATCCCGGTCAAAGAACCAATCGGCGGATTCATTTCATGGGCAATAACAGGAGGATAATCGGTCTTGCTTCGCATGGTCTGGTCGTTTGCCGCTCCCTCTAGGAAATCTCCAGCTCAATCTGCTTCTGGCCCGCAAGCAGGGCCGATGGCAGGATCACGCATGCCTTCTCCAGGCGCCCGAGAGATGTGCTTTGCAGTGGTTCCCCATCCGGCGGATGGATGTGAAGGAAAATGTCCGCGCTGAACGAAGCTTCCACTTGAATGCTTGCGCGCCATCCTCGCCCGGTCTTCGTGTGTGGCAGCGATTCCACAACCCAGCTGACAGATCCAAACCGAGTTGGACAGTTTTCCACGCGGATCCGTTCTCCAGGAGCGAACCAGTGTTTCGGCGCCGCCTTCTGCAAATGCACAACGGCGCGGTCGTGCTCTTCATAACAGAGCAGCCAGCGCAAGCCCAACGCAGGCTGCAGTTCGCTGTTCACAACAGCCGACCATCCGTAGGGACTGCCTTCGCCGGGATAACTTCCGGGAAGCATCGCGTCTTCCGGGGAATACCAATTGCCGGAATCCATGGTGTAGCAGCACAGCGCATACAGCGTAAGAAGAAATGGCCTGTAATCGTCCTGGCGAATGCGGACTGCAAGCGTGCCATGCGACATGAAATTGGAGGTGCGAGGATAAGCGCCATCGCTGTTCATCCCGAGAATCTGCTGGCCTGCCAACTCACGATGACGCACATGGCCGAGATCGAGCTCCGGTTCGCCCCAATCGCAGGTCCACCAGTCTTCCATGTAGCGGTGATTTTCATAGCTCGAAAGCTCCGCGGGCTTTCGGCGCGTATCGAAAGGCGTAAAGGGAGCGATGCCCGCCTGCTTCATTTCCGCGTTACGGTCTGCGAGGGTTTTCGCGAGCGACCTTTCCACATCGGTGCGGAGCTGTGCCGCCCAGTTGGCGATCTCCGCGGCTTCCTCGCTCAATGCTTTATCGTCGTGCTCAGTTCCGGCACGTTCCAAGCAGCGCGCGTGCTCGTGGAAGCCGCGCCAGATCCAGGCCGCGTTCTGGTAGTAGTACGGGTGCGATTCTGGATAGTCGTTTCCGGGCTCGCCCACATCCGCTTCCGGCGATCCCCAGATGAGTCCGTGCCGTGGATCCTCGGGCGGGAAATTCTGTTTTGCATATTCGTAACGCGCTCGAACAAGGTTGGCCATGCGTCGCAAAGCGGGCAAACGTCGGCGCAGAGCCTCGATGTCGTGCGCGTAGTCATAGGCGCGCGCGGAGTTCTCCAGGAACACGCCCGCGTTCAGTGGAGCTTCCACCTGCTCCTGCGTATTATAGACAAAGTTGCCGTCGGGAAGAATGTAGCGATCGAGATAGTGCTGAAAATATGGCTCGACCTCATCGGTCAGGTTCCACAGCTGATGTGCCCACACAAACTCGTAATGCGCCACGGGAAACAGCGCATGGCTGCGCTCCGGAATCTTGGTATAGGCGCCCTCGCCAACCTGGTAAGTCGGCTCAAGGCCGCGATAGCTTGCGCGTGCCAGGGCGATTCCACCGCGGGCCGCGTTCAGCAGCCACTCGTCCGGAATCTCCACCTTCATCCGGTCCTCGAAGAAGTGATGCCACTTGTTCCACACGCCCAGCGCGACGGATAAGAAGTCGGTTGCGGTGCCGTTCCAGTAGCGATCGGCGAATGGGCCGGCGGGAAGCGCTTGCGACGCGCCGCTGTCACCGGCAGGAATCAGGTCCTCATGACTCGACGCCGGCAGCATGGCGCAAACCCGCCCCACGGGACGCGCATCCTCGCCCGGCGGCAGAACCACCATCACCTCATACCCCGTTTTGAAGTGAGGATTCCAGACGCCGATATCGGCGCCAGGAAGATAGCCGCCCAGCAGGGTGCGTTTGCTGTACCCCGGAACGTAATCGTAGAGATACTCGGACGGAAGCAAACTTTGCGGCTCGAAGAGTCTGCCGGTTGTGTCCGGCGCCCAGTGCGACTGCGGGTTTGCGGCGAATTCACGCGAGCGGCCATCGGCCTCCAGCCAGAGCGATTTTTCCGGCCCGGCTTCTTCGTTTGCCACCAGGGTCCACCCGGTAAATTCCGCCCCCAGCGCAGCCACGTTTTCGTAGCGAGGATCGTCGCGGGAATTCAGGATGGCGTTGCCAAGCGTATCCGGACCGGGGACATAACGCTCCAGACGCTCGAATTTCACTCCGCGCGGCGCATTCACAAGACGCGGACGGATCGCGACGAGGTCGCCAACATACAATGGAATCCGCGCAATCTCCCCATCTTCGCTGAGATACACCATGACACCGCGATAGGTGACCCGCTTTTCAAACACCGCGGTCGGTGTCCCATTGAGCCAGGGGAGAATCGCTGCCAGGCGCCAGCCTTCTATCGATTCGCCGGCTGCAATCTTGCTTTGCTTGCCGTCGAATGTGGCGGTCACCGTTTCCGCTCCGATAGAAACCACGCGCGGGGCATGGAGCAAGGTCTCTCGTTCCCCTGGAAGAAACAATACATATTCGTTTTCGATTCGGCCGGGCGGGTAGGTTGCGCTCCGGGAACCCGCACCATCGCCGTTTTCGCGTGTACCGGAACTCAATTCCTGGAACCGCGATAGGGTCTTAAACGCGGGCACAGCTACGATCGCCTTTAGAAACTCTCGCCTCGAACTCTCACACACCGGATTCACCATTGCACCCTCACGGAAGAACACCACAAGCCGTCAGTAACTCGGCCAATGGCAAAATCGTGGATATTACCTATTGTCGCGGACTTGCTATTCCCGGATCCTGGTTTCGCAAAGCCCGGAACGACCTACCGGCTACTTATGCCTGGAAGTCAGGCCCAAGCGCACAGAGGATTTGGTGGTTCAGCACCTAACAGCCACTTACGGCCGCCCTCCAGGAGCCTCAACGAGCTGATAGACGTGTGCTGCCTTTGCTTGGTTAGCATTCCGCAAAGCAATCAACCGCTGCGTTAATGCTGGTATTTCGCCTTTCCTGTCGGTCTTTCTGAAAGCCAGAATGAGATGATACAAAGCCTGTTGGTCCCCGGAGTCAATCCTCAAGGCCGCCTCGGACTGCTCGATTGCAAGATCGATCTTGCCAGACTGGAGGTTGGAATCGGCGAGAAGGTCGAATGCACCCACTAACTTCGGGTCCAATTTGAGAGCTCGGCTCGCCGCCGCGATCTCCTCGCGATATTCGAGACTTCCCTCCGGCTTTCCGTATGCGGATAGAGTCTCGGCCAGCAGGTACTGAGTCAGGGCATCGTCAGGGTGCTTCCTGGCCTCCGCGCGGAATTTGGCCAGAGCCTCATCCAGCTCGTTTCTCTGTGTCTCTGCAACTCCTTCCGCGGTGCCCAGAAATGAGAGCGCCGGGTCGCTTCGCCTGGCGGTCTCGAAGTCATCCATTGCATTCGTCAGGCCTCCCATCTGTGCATAGAGAATCCCGCGTGCCAGGAAGAGCGGCGCCGAACCAGGGTTCTGCGTGAGCCCGGCATTCAGCATATCGATCCCAACCTGATACGACTTGTGATTGCTCGAGAGCGTCGTGAATTGGAGATATCCCTCCACCTCTTTGGGATTGGCCAGTATCGCCGCGCGCAGAAACTCGATCGCCTTTGCCGTATTGTCCGTCGACTCTTCTATCTCCGCCGCAAGCGTCAACGTATCTTCATCTGAAGTCCCACCATCGATCAGCGGCTGCAACGTCTTCAGTGCGTCCTCCAGGTGACCGGCGTTCCATTGCGTCAAGGCGAGGTCGTAGCTGGCGGCGGCATTCGGAGCCAGCGCGACTACTCGCGTCAGTATCGGAATAGCCTCATCAAAACGGCCCAGGCTCGTCAGGCAATAGCCATTGATCGTCAGCGCGCCTGGCTGTGAGTCGATCACCGCTCCAGCCTGCTGAAAATGTCTGAGCGCCTCATGGCAATCATGGGCATGATAGGCGAGCATGGCCAACATGCTGTGCGCCGTGGCATTGTTGGGATCGATGGCGAGTACCCGTTCGAGCAAAGGCTTGGCATTGCCACTCCCCTCCTGGAACTCAATTTGTGCGGCGCCTTCCAGTGCCGGCAGATAATCCGGTGCGAGTTGCGCTGCGTGTTGATACGCGGCGAGCGCTAACGCCGGCTTCTGCGCGCCGGAGAGCGCCATGCCGCGCAGCGTCCATAGCCGATAGTCCCGCGGCGACTTCTCTAGCTGCCTGTGGTGCAACTGG
>PLGM01000171.1 GCA_003139795.1 Acidobacteriaceae bacterium
CTCATAGAAGCCCCTGAGGGATGATTTCCGGGATATTCGTTCCCGTTTTGCCATTTTTTTGCATACCCTGAAGTTCGTCCCTTCAACTCCAAGGTTTTTAGACAGGTTCTAAGGTCTGTTGTTCGCTTCCAGCGTAATCCTGAAATTCGTGAGCGCGGCTTGGAGATCGGAAACCGAGCGGCACACCGCGACCCTTCGAATAATCCCTCCTTTGAATCCGGCCAGGGCCGACTGTTCGGTCCCCATGGCCGTGATCAGATAGAAACCGGGATGCCTCGGGTTGTCCCGGCCGCGAACGCAGAAGGAGAGTTCCAGCGAGGTGTCGAAGTAGTGGCTCGAATAGAGCTGCTTTCTGGCGACGGCCTAACGGCACACTCCCAGGCCGGTGGCCCGTGTCGGCGCTCAGCGGACCCGCCAACGCATACAACTACAGGGCGACCGGGAACGACACGGGACACAGTTTTAACGGCGTCATCAAACTGGATGCCCGGCTGACAGACAAGGATCACATCGCTGCGACGTGGTTCGTCGGCCAGGGTACCCAAACCGCGCCAACCTCCTAGGAACTGGCGCCTTACTTCCAATCGGCTCCGATCCACGTCGAGAACTACTCATTGGTCTATAACCGAATTCTGTCCAATAGCATTACTAACCAACTGTCCGCGGGCGTGAGTTATTTCAACCAGGCATTCATCGATGCCGATGTCAGCTTCGATCCCGTTGGGCTGGGGCTCAACACGGGAGTGACTGCTGCGGATCTCGCGGGGTCGCCTCACCTGATCATTGGCCCCACCGCGGCCAGCAACGGAGTCAGCGCCGGCGGCAGCGGCTTCGACCAGATCGGCGTTACGGATCCCTCCGGCCGCAACGACATCACCGGTCATCTGGACGAAGACCTCATCTGGGTCAAAGGCGCCCATCAACTCCACTTCGGCGGCGAACTTCGCCAGGCACAGGTGGATGACTTTTATCAGACTGGCCAGCGTGGGACCATTTACTTCGATGGATCGCAGGGGCCGTGGTCGTCCACGACAACTGCCTGCGCGGCACTGGCCACCAAGAATCAGGGTTCAGCCGTGCCCAACTCGATTACAACGGATCCGAACGCCTTCTATCTGGCGGACTTTCTTGCCGGCTGCCTGGATCCATCGCAGTCTGAAATCGTTCTCGGCGATCCGAAGCGTCAGGTCTTTGTAAACACCTTCGCTTTTTATGGCCAGGATGCATGGCAGATCACCAAGCGGCTCAACGTGAACTTCGGCTTGCGGTACGACTATGAGGGCCCGGTTCATTCTGCATATCCCAATCTCTCCATCTTCGATCCCTCGATCTCTGGCGGCCTGGCTGTCGCCGGCCAGGATGTGGCGAACATCTACGGCAAGTTCTGGGGCGCGATCAGCCCCCGGGTCGGCTTTGCTCAGCAGCTTGACTCGACGGGAAAAACGGTTCTCCGCGGCGCCTTTGGGTTCTACTCAGATTCGATCTTCATGAAGTCGATCATTCAGAACAATGGCGCCCAGAACATTTCGGTCTTCGGTCCGGAGTACAATCCGGCGGGATCGGACAAAGTAGCACAGGCCGCAGGTCTCCCAGCGGTGATTCAGTCCGGCCAGCCCATCTTCCAGTCCTATTCCAGCGCGCTTGCAGGAGCGGGCACTGTGAAGATTTCGACCTTTGACAAAAACTTCCGACAATCCTATACCGAGAGCTACGATCTGAATGTCCAGCATAGCTTCACCCCCTCCGTCATTGCGCAGTTGGGCTATGTAGGGACCAAGGGGACACAGCTGCTGGGCTCGTTCGATATCAATCCCGCCCATCCCGGCACCGCAGGTTTGGCCGATCCCAATCTGACGCGGCCCTACTACAGCCAGTTTCCCAACTTCACCGTGATCGACGAGGCCAGAAGCAATCTGGGGTCAAACGACAGCTCGCTCCAGACGAGCTTACGCATTCAGAACTACCATCGGTTCACCTCGCAGTTCGCATACACGTGGTCGCATTCGCTCGACTACGAGACCGGATTGCAGCCCTATGTGCCTCAGGATCCGCTCAACGAAAGCGCCGAGTACGGCAACTCCGATTTCGATGTGCGGAACACCTTTACCGGCTACATCGGTTATCAGGTCCCCAGCTTCAACGGACCCAGGCGCCTGACCAACGGTTGGGAACTCAACTCCGGCTTCTCGCTGCATGGCGGAACGCCTTATACCGTGGTGTCGGCCAATAACCCAAGCGGCAACGGAGAGGGCGCAGATCGCGCCGTGCAGGTGGTTGCCCATCCCTCTGCCGGGGTAAGTCACGCCATTGCGGGCGGCGTTGTCCAGTGGTTCAGCCCTGCCGCATTCGTTGACGCACCGGCAGGCCAATACTCGCCAACCCGCCGCGGACAGAATTACAACCCTGGTTACTCCGACGTGGATTTGGCTGTCATCAAGAATACCCAGATCAACGAAAGGGTCAGTGCCCAGTTCCGGGCCGACATCTTCAATCTCTTCGACCATGTCAACCTCGCGCCTGTCGGTCTTTCATTTGCCAGCAAGACCGGCCAGATCAGTTCGACGCTCGGACCGTTCCTTGGCAACCCAGGGATTGGCGCGGGCGAGCCGGAGAACGTCCAGTTCTCCTTGAAGATCATTTTTTGATCTGACCAACCGCCGGGTAGTCTCGGCACCACACCAGCGGCGCCCGGGTACACCGGGCGCCGCTGTACGCTTTGACAGGATCTCGCGGTAGACTCCAGGTATAGCTTCAACAAGGGCATCAGAACGACTCGATAAACGAGGAAATCTGTACGGGAGGGGGCAGCGCTATGAGCAGCGATTTTGAACTGAACGAGATTGGCGTGTTGAAGCGCCGTGAGATTGAGGCGCGAATTCTCTCTCCCGTTCTGGAAGCTCTCGGGAATGAATTCGGACGAAAGGAGGTCATCGAGATCACCCAGAGAACGATCGTTGAGATCGCGCGCCAGCAGGGCAGGGAACTGGCCGAGCAATTGGGGAGGAACGATCTTGAATCCTACGGCGAGTCAATCGAGCCTTGGAGCCGAAGCGGGGCTTTGCAACTGCACATCCTGGACCAAAACGACAGGACCTTGAATTTTGATGTGACGGAGTGCAAATACGCTGAACTCTATAAGAGTCTTGGCATTCCTGAGCTTGGGAGTATCCTATCGTGCAGCCGCGATGCCGCCTTTATCGAGGGCTTCAATGCGAGCATCACGTTGCAGCGGACTCAGACCATCATGCAGGGAGCGGCCTTCTGCGATTTTCGCTTCCGCGCCGCGAAGGATCCTGATCATTGAGGAATTGACAGCAGATTTAGCCAGTCGTTCTTCCGAACCTGAGTCCCTAGCCAAAGATATTTTGAAATTCTGACCCCACCGGTCGTCTGTCCGATGATCTTGTTGTCCAGACGAGAACACAGGAGGACGACCGATGGAGACGTTCACCAAGCTGTTTGGCAGCCTGCTCGTTTTCGTATATCACTGCTTCGACCGCATTGTCATCAACGGCTACCTCAGTGGGTTGTCCCGGCCCGAACAGGTGGTTCATTTCGTTCGAGCGGTGCTCGGCATCGCGGTGGTAAGCAAGGAAGTTCTCAGCCAGCGCACCAACGCTTACCAGAGCTGGGTAGAGGCCTACGCCCGCAACCACAAGATCCCGCTCGAATGGGCTGGGAAAGGTGTACGCAAAGAGAATTACGTTTTGCCGGCACAGCGCCGCATGGAGAACAGGAAGGCT
>PLGM01000025.1 GCA_003139795.1 Acidobacteriaceae bacterium
AGATTAGTGTGAACAGGCCCTAGCATCCCTATCGTGAAGCAATGCTTGAGACGTTGTGCAGGGAAGACTGCTCCGCGGCAGCTATTCGGCGGGTATAGAATACCGGCGGGCCACTAAACTCAAAAACTTCTCGCGCGAGGATGATGAACGTGCAGAGGCAGGCCGTGGACAGTTCCGTTTCGCAGAGAGATGAGCTGGAGATGCGGGAAATGCGCTTCGCCATGCTTCTCTCGCTTCTGATCGGCTTTGCCATGCTGGCCGGCAAGGTGGCAGCCTATCTGATGACGCATTCGGCGGCCATCTTCTCCGATGCCGCTGAATCGGTGATCCATGTGATTGCCGTGGCGTTTGCCAGTTTCAGTCTTCGTCTCGGCGCCCGGCCAGCTTCGCATCATTTCCTCTACGGCTACGAGCGCATCTCGTTCTTCTCGGCGGGGTTTGAGGGCGCGCTGATCGTTGTGGCCGCGATCGCAATTCTCTTTGAGTCGATCCGGGAGTGGATCACAGGGCTGCAGTTGCACAATCTCAGTTCCGGGGTCTTCATGATCCTGGCGGCCGGAATCATCAACGCGGGCCTGGGCTACTATCTGCTGCGAACCGGCCGGAGGACCAATTCCATCATTCTGGAGGCCGACGGCAAGCACGTCCTGACCGACAGTTGGACCAGCTTCGGCGTGGTGGGAGGGCTGGTGCTGGTGCTGCTGACACATTGGAAGCCGTTCGATCCGCTGGTGGCCATGGCCGTCGCTGTGAATATTCTCTGGTCGGGCGGGCGCCTGGTGTGGCGATCCGCGGTGGGGCTGCTGGACTATTCCGACCCCGAAGCGGGGCGAAAGATTCGCGAGCGACTGGATGCAATCTGCTCCGAGCTGAACATTCAATACCACGGCGTGCGCTTCAGAACGACAGGGTACCGGCAGATCATCGAAGTACACCTGCTGTTCCCGCGCCTGACATCGGTGAGCGAGGCACACGGCCTGGCCACAATTCTGGAGGAGCGGCTGCCTGCCGAACTGGGAATGCCTGCCGAGGTCATCACCCACCTTGAGTCGCTGGAAGACCACGGCGAGGTCCATCACCACCAGCACTACACGGGAAAGCCCGATTAGCGGCGGCCGGGGTCTGAAATCCGGCTTGTCCTCGAAGTCCCGCGCGGTCTATTACGGAATGCGGGCGGCGAGTTTTGCGGCCTGAGAGGCTGCTTGCTGCGGATCGGGCAGGTTCGCGTACCCCGCCAGATAGCGCCCCTTGCGAAAGATGCAGATTCCATCCAGGTACTGCGCTTTGGCCTGGAATGCTTCGTCGGCAATCTGTGCGGGTGAAGCGCCGTCAAAGCGCTCGCGAAGTTTTTTGAGGACCTCGGCGGCGGATTTCGGCGAGGCCTCCAGCACGATGAACGCCTGCCCCTGCTTGTATTTCGCCACGTAGCCGCGCTGGAGCAGCCGCAGCCCCAGCACGCTTTCCGGAACCAGGCGGGCGGAGGTCAGGTTCTCTTGAGGAAACCACGTCAACGCTTCCGGCGCGGTGGCCCGGCCTTCAAGGCGCTTCTCAATCCCGGCTGCGAAAGCCCTCAGCACCGCGGAGCGATCGCTGTCCGGGCTGGCGGCGATTACAACGATTTCGACGTAGTACTTGCCCTTGGCGAAGCTGGCGCTTTGCGGTTGCACCTGCCCGCCCATCCCGATGCTGACGATGGGCAGGCTGGGATCGCGGTTGGCGGCGAAGATGCCGTAGGCGGAGTCGGCGTCGCTCATTTCGGAGACATCGATCGTGAGCGTGTCGCCGCCCGACTTGCAGGTGATTCCCGTCATGCGCGCGAAGCCGTAGATGAGGTAACCTTCGGCGGCGCCATCCTTGTAGTCGTAGAGGTTGTCGGCGGCGTACTGGCGCTTGGGCTCGGACTGCTCCCAGCCGGGCGCGAATTGGCAGTTGAGGTAGTCCTGAGCGCGCGCTGTTCCCGCCGCAAACAGGATGGCCAGCAGCAAACCGGCTGCCTTCATGCAAACAATTCCTGGGCGCGCGCCATGCGGTTCGCGACCTGGACGCCGAAGGGACATTTCACCGTGCATTCGGCGCAGTCGCCGCAGCGGACTCGAACGTGCTCGGAAGTCATCTCCAGAAATCTCTCCCGGCCCAGCGCGAACTGGCCATAGCCGTCGGCGTAGGTGAGGAAGCGCAGCACATCGGCCACCGGCAAGCCCTTCTGGCAGGCGCCTTCGCACTGGCCGCACATGCGGCAATAGAGCGGCCGGATCAGCTCCAGGTGCGCGGCCAGCAGCTTTTCGTCGCCGGCGGAGAAGGGATGCGCCATGGCCTTCAGGTTCTCGTCCAACTGGTCCATGTCAGTCATGCTGGGAATGGTGGTGGAGACGTTGGGCTTGTTGATGACCCACTTGAGCGCCGCCAGCATGGCACCTGGCTGCTGCAGCTTTTGATAGAGCGGATTGCCGGGTTTAATGCCGCGGAAACCTCCGGCCATCACCTTCATTCCCACCACGCCCATGCCGCCCTTGGCGGCTGACGTGATGGCCTGCTCCATGCCGGGGTCCATGGAAAAGTTGTAGGCCGTCAGGACCACGTCGAAGACGCCCTTTTGCGCCAGCCAGGGCAGCAGTTGCTGCTGGCCGCTGTGCGTGCTGACGCCGGCGAAGCGGATCTTGCCCTGTTTTTTGGCAAGCTGCTGCGCTTCGATCATGTCGTCGCGAATATCGGCCGGGCTGCCCTTGCCGTGGAGATACCAAATGTCGACGTAATCGGTGTTGAGTTCATGCAGGCTGGTCTCGAGATCCTGCAGCAACCCGGCCTTGTCTTGAGCGCCCGACTTGGTGGAGAGCACAATCTGCTTCCGCCTGGCTCCCAGGGCCGCGCCCACCATGCGTTCATTGTTGCCGTGCTGATAGCCGCGCGCGGTATCGAAGTAGTTGATGCCGATGTCGGCGGCGCGCTCAATCACGCTGGGGTCCGAGGTGATCATGCATCCGAATCCCACCGTGGTCACGTTCAGACCCGTGCGGCCCAGGGTCTTGTGGTCGAGTTTGACTGTGGAAGCGGCATCGCTGGCGATGGATTCCCCGGGCGGCTGCCAAAGCCCCATGCGGGAAGTCGCACCCACTACAGGAAGCATCAACCCGGCTGACAAGAATTGGCGGCGAGACGTCTTTGATTCCATGAAATACACCTCCACCATGAAACAGAAAATTATAAGCCTTTTTCGTGTATCGCGGATTTTGGGGCAGGGCCGATTTCACTATGAATGTGCGTGGGCCCGCGCGCGAAGGAGATTTGAGCTGAAGGCCACGCAGGGGTCGCGCGGCAAGGCGTTGCAGGCATAAGCGGATTTCAGCAGATATTCAGCAAAAGACGTGCGCTGGGACCCGATAGACGATCAGGACGACTCGAGAATGTGCCCCATCTTTTCGTGCTTGGTGCGCAGGTAGCGCTCGAAGCTCTCCAGGGGCTCGACTTCGGCGGAGATGCGCTCGAAGACGGAGATGCCGGCCGACTCCAGCGCCGCCACCTTTTCCGGGTTGTTGGTGATGAGGCGGACCTGGGAGACGCCGAGCAGCTTGAGGACTTCGGCGGGCAGTTCGTACTCGCGGCAGTCGGCGGCAAAGCCCAGTTGGACGTTGGCTTCCACCGTGTCGAGGCCCAGGTCCTGCAACTCGTAGGCCTTGAGCTTGGCCATCAGGCCGATGCCGCGGCCCTCCTGCTGCTCGTAGAGCAGGATGCCCGCGCCGGCTTCGACGATCTTGCCCAGGGCGAGTTCAAGTTGCAGACGGCAGTCGCAGCGCAGCGAGCCGAAAACGTCGCCGGTGAGGCATTGCGAGTGGATGCGGACCAGCGGGGGCGCGGAGTGAATGTCGCCCATCACCAGCGCCACCAATCCCTCGACTGCACTGTCCGTCTGTTCTGCCGTTTCGCAGTCGGTCCGCGGCGCAGGCAGCGCGCCCTCAAAGCCCAGGATGCGGAAGGTTCCCCAGCGGGTGGGGAAATCCGCCTCGGCGATCTTCTTCACGCTTTCCAGTCCCAGCTTTGCGCTTTCCAGTCCCATGGTTCCATTCTACAGGGGTCAGAGATCAGGGGTCAGGGATCAGAGATCAGAGGGGCTGGGACCAGGGACCGACGATCGGAGACCAGTGGTAGGCAGCAATTCGCGGACCCTGGTTGGCTGAGGCCCGTGGCCTTCAATCCTGGCTGCTGATCTCTCACCCCTGATCTCTGATCTCTGTTTGCGATACATTGGTGGGGTGACGGACAATCTCATTCTGATTACGCTTCTGGTCAAGCTGGGCGTGGTGGCTTCGGTGGCCAGCGTGCTGGCACGGGTGGTAACGTTCCGGCGCCTGTTCTTTGCCGAGCGGCGCACTTCCCGGCAAACCCTGGCCTTGCTGGCGTTTTTCCTGGTGCCGCTTACGCTGGGCGTGTGGATACGGACCACGGTGCCCAACTTTCTGGCTGCAGACATCTCCTTTGAGACGGTGATTCTGCTGGGCCTGCTGGTGGGGCCGGGCTGGGCGATGCTGGGCGGGGTGGTGCTGTCGGCGCCAGCGGTCTTCCACCACGAATACTTGGCCCTGCCCTTCAACGTGGCCTTGGGCCTGGCGGCGGGCATGCTGGGCCGTTTTGTCGAGAAGGAGGAGATCTGGTCGTTCACGCCGTTCATCGACCTGAGCCTCTACCGCTGGGTGCGCCGCAACCTGCGCCAGCCGCGCATCGACCGCCAGTTCCTGCTGCTGGTGCTGATCAGCGTGATGGAGATGATCCGGGACTGGATCGCCCACCTCTATGCGCATCCGCCCCGGCTGTTTGCGCTGCTCTCCAGCCAGCTGTGGATCCAGGCGCTGGTGTGGCTGAGCGCGCCCATCAACGTGGGCATTGCGCTCAAGGTGTGGAATACGCTGCGCATGGAGATGAAGCTCGAAGAACAGAAGCGGCTGCTGCTGGAGGCCCGGCTGGACGCCCTGCAGCGGCAGATCAACCCCCATTTCCTGTTCAACACGCTCAACTCCATCGCCTCGCTGGTGCGCATGAATCCCGAGATGGCGCGCGATATGACGGTCAAGCTGGCCAACATCCTGAGGGCGCTGCTCAGGGACCACGATACTTATGTGCCGCTGAGCGAGGAACTCAGCTTTACCGACGACTATCTCGACATCGAGGTGGTACGCTTCGGCGCCAATAAGCTGAGAGTGGAAAAAGAGATCGATCCGCGCACGCTGGCGGTGCTGGTGCCCAGCATCCTGCTGCAGCCGCTGATTGAAAACAGCATCAAGCACGGGCTGGAGCCTCGCCTTAATGGCGGCACGGTGACCTTGCGCAGCCGCCTCGATGGCGACCGCGTGCTGATTGAGGTGGCCGACGACGGCGTGGGCATGGGCAACAAGCCGGCCTCGGCGCTGCGCCGCGCCGGCGCGGGCATCGGCATGAAAAACGTGCAGGAGCGGCTCGAGGTGCTCTACGGCAACCAGGCGCGGTTCGAGGTGGTCAGCAATCCGGGGCGGGGCACGCTGGTGTCGATCGAGATTCCGGCCAATCTGCCGGGTGCGCCTTAGGCCAGTTGATCGTTTGGTGGAGCAACGGGCCGGTTCCTAGCGCGGGCGGTGACGAATTGTTCGTATTCGTCTTTGATGCTGAGTCCGGGTTTTCTGGATAAGGGGTGTCGCTTGGCGAGATGGTTGAGCCAGGCCTCGTAGTCTTCGGCGGTGACGGTGACGGGGACGGGGACATCCTTCTTCTTCTGGCTACCGCTTAAAAGCCAACCAAGTTCAAAGAGACTCATAATTTCCTCCGCTGCTCGAGTTTCACACAGATCCCAGGGAGTGCAGATGGGGTATCCACAGATGATTCCACCGCTGACGTGGCGCGTCCATTGCACTTTGGAGTTATGCAGGAGCTGGGATAGGCTATGAGCTTCCGAGGCGGGCTTTCAAGGCAGGCCCCACAGGCGCCAATCGCGGCGGCTAGATGGGCTTTCCGAGCTTTGGGCCAAAGCAAAAAGCCTGGGCTTATTGGAGCTGCCGACTCTTCTCCAGCGCCAGCACCGCGTAGCCGGTGGCGGCGTCGCTCATGAACCGGCCCACGTTCGATTGAGGGTCGCGATTCTTGTTCAGCGACCAGGCCAGCCAGGCGCCGGTGGTCTTGTCCTGGTTGGCCTTGAGCCATGCGATGCCGCGCGCGACGTGCGAATCGGGGTGCATGCCGGGGTGCGGGTTGGCCGCGGCGATCTCTTCGAGCACCAGCACGGCGAGGCCGGTGGCATAGCCGTCCGGACGGGTTTCAAGCGGTGTTTCGTCCACGCGCTTCCACGTACCCAGATCGGTCAGGCTCCAGCCGCCGTCCTGGCGTTGCAGGCCATTCAGATCGTCGATCAGCCTGCCGCGCTCTTCGGCTGTAAGCAGGCCAGGGAACCAGGCCGAGGCCCAGAGAGCGACGGTTTTGTTCAGCAGCGGTTGCGCCTCGTAGTGGCTCCTCAGATAGCCGGTGAGAGCGGCCAGGTGGGCGGCGATCGTGGGGTCGTCGCGGTAGTGGTCCGGCGCCTTGCCGATGGCTACGGCCATCAGGGCAGCGCCGTGATACTCGCTCTCGGGCGATTCCCAGGGCGTGCAGTGGAAGTTCTGCCAGACCCAGGCGCCGGCGGTGGGTCCGGTCACGGACTGCAGCGCCCAGGCGTTGTCGAAGGCCATGCGGGCGGTCTCGCTCAGGTGGCCCTGGCGCGTATCGTAGCTGGCCAGAATCACGGCGTTCAACACCGACTCGGCGTTGCGCGATTCTACTTCCTTGCCGGCCCCGGAGAGGGCGTCGCTGTAGAAGGGAACCATCTCCTTCCAGCCGCGCACGCGCTTCACAATGCTGGCCAGCATCACCTGCTCCTGGGCCGATGGGCCGTTTTCGCCAAGGGCGGAGCGCAGCGCCGGGCGCGCCAGCCCGTAGGGCGCCTGGGTGTGGCAGGAGACGCACAGGGTTCCGTGGTCCTTTTGCGCGCGGTCCCAACCCTGCCACCAGACCTCGCGGCCGTCGAGATAGCGGGCGGCGCCCTGGCGGTCCCAGCCGGCCAGGGAGGCGTCGCCGGGCTTGTCCGCGGCCAGAACGGCGCCGGCCGGCGGGAGGGAAAGCCTGAAGGCCAGTGCGGCGGGGAGGGCGCAGGCGAGGGCCAGACAGGCCCACAGCGGCCTGGTCCAGAAAGGCTTGATCGTCATGCGCGTAACCTCCGGATAAGTGCATTGCAGGCGGCGCCCGATGCAAATCCTGGCGCAAAGCCTGGCGCGACCTTGGGCTTTCTGGACAGGATACGGCAGCACGGGCGCGGCGCGGCATTTTTTTGGGCGCTGGCCGGTTTGCATGGGGCAGTTCCCTGGCGGTTAACCCCCTCTCAGTCTCAGCCTCCGCGTAATCAACAGGCTGTCGCGCTATGCTCAAGGGATGGTGCGCTTCACCGTGCTGGCTTCGGGGTCCAAGGGCAACTCGACGGTTGTCAGCGGGGGACGCACGCGCATCCTGGTGGATGCCGGGCTGAGCTGCCGGGAGCTGTTCCGGCGCATGAAGCTGGCCGGCGAGGAGCCGGAGACGCTGAACGCCATCGTCATCACCCACGAACATTCCGACCATGTTGGCGGGCTGGCCGTGACGGCGCGCAAGCTGGGCATTCCGGTGTACTTTACCGAGGGCACGCATCGCGCCTGGATGCGCTGGCTGACGCCGCGGCGGCAGATGACCTATGCGCAGTGGCTGGAGCGGTGCCGCAGGCAGGCCGCGGAGCGCCAGGCGGAGGCGGACACCGCGCGCGACGCGGGCGAGACGGATGAGGCCGATCTGCCGGCCGAATCCGGCCCCGTTTCGCCGGGACCGGCTTCGCCAACGATGGGCCGGATGGATGCCGCGGAGCCGATCACCGAGGCTGCCGACCCCGGGCCGGCAACGGAACAGGCTTCAACGCCGGTTCTGTCGCGCAGGGAAGATCCCACCTGGCTTCCTGCAGTCGAGTACTTCCAGGCCGGCCAGCCCTTCGAGATCGGCGATATTGCCGTCAGCCCCTTCACCATTCCTCACGACGCCGCCGATCCGGTGGGCTTTGTCTTCCGGTCCGAAGGGGTGCGGATGGGCTTTGCCACCGACCTGGGCTACATTCCGCCCAACGTCAAGGCGCAGCTCACGGGCGTTGACCTGCTGCTGCTCGAGTCGAACCACGACCTGGAGATGCTGCGCGACGGCCCCTACCCCTGGAGCGTGAAGCAAAGGGTACTTTCGCGCGTCGGTCACCTCTCCAACGAGGCCGCGTCGGAATTTCTTCAGAACGGGTATGACGGCCAGGCAGCCTACGTGATCCTGGCGCATCTATCTGAAAGCAATAATCTTCCGGAGCTGGCGAGAGTGACTGCCGAGCGCGCGCTGAGCGGCCGGGCGAGCCTGTTGGCCAACCGGCTGCTGCTGGCGGCGCAGCATGAGTTTCTTTCTGGCATTTATTTTTAGGGAATTTGGGTTACAATAGTAAGACGGGCATCACTCTGTACCAGGTAAATTGGCAAGCGAAGCGCCATGGGGTTTTCGCCATGGCCAGGCAGAGCGGAGCGGGGCGCCACTGCATCCGGCACGGGCCGGTGGCATTCTATCGATCAGCGAGCCTAACCTTGCCGCGTAAGCCGCGCAAGGCGATAGCGGTCAAGCACATCCTTTGCAAAGTGAGTCTTTACTTTATGGCAAGAACCAAATGCACCGACAGAGTCGTAGGCGCCATTCTGGCAAGTTGGCGGTATGACATCTCAGGGATCTCCCCGGAGATGCGCAAGGACTACGAGAATCATTTTGCCGATTGCTCCCACTGCCGGGCCCGGCAGAAGTTCCACCGCAGCCTGGATGTGACGCTGGCCGTCCTGACGTCGCTGGCGGTGTTCTTCTTCCTCTTCGCGCTGGCGGTTCTTCATCACATCAAGCCGCTGGAAAATGTGGCCTTCAAAGTTCTCGGCCTGGACATCTTCGACATGTACCACATGCTGATGTCGGCGGCCACCGCCGGGGTTTGTTTCTCGGTGATTGCCTTCGTGCTGGTGCTGACCACTACGCCTGTGCCTTCGTACCTGGGCGGCATCGCGGTCGAGCGTGCCCGGCTGCTTGAAGAGCGGCTGCCTGAGGCCATCAAGGCACTGCGCCTGCGGTAAATCAGCTTCGGCGTCACAAACTTCAGGGCCTCCACGCGCGTGGAGGCCCTGAAGTTTGTGCGGCAGCGTATTTCGCGATTAGCATGCGGAGGTCCCGGCCGGTCATCTGTTTGGGCTGGTCTACCTTAACTGCCTGTGGTGCAACT
>PLGM01000029.1 GCA_003139795.1 Acidobacteriaceae bacterium
AGAACCTGGCACTGTCCAGTAAGAGACAGTGGGGGAGGTACGCTACCGATGCCGATGGCCCCCTGTTCAACTTGGAGGACGACACCGGCAAAGTGTCGGTGGACGCTCGGGACGCAGAGTACGACCTGGTGCAAAGTGCGCAGCTGACAATAGGCAAAGATGCGCGGGGTTGGACAGGCTCCCTGCATCCTGACACGCCGGCCGCAAGTCTACTGGCCTATATTGGGGGAGTTCATGCGCCGCATCCAGGCGAATTACCGCTCGTGAAGGACTCGGAGGGCCTGCTGTTGGGCTGGTTTCGCCTCACGGAGTACCTGATTCTTCCCGGTCAATCGTATGAGATCGTCGGCACCTGTACAGAGAACCCCTCTCCGACGGAACAGCATGATCGCAACCTGATTAAGAAGGGACAGAAGGTGCCTACATTCATCATCACCTCGAAGACGGCGGAACAGGAGGAGTCCACTTTACGGAAACGCGCTATGGGACAGATGTTGGGCGGCGCTGCGATCTCCGTCTTGATGCTGGTAATATTCCTGGCGAAGCATGGCTGGCTGTTCTAGGAAGGTTTACGTCAAGTTGCGGGTTGGCCCGCGACAGACCCTCTTTTTCGTGAACCTGACAATCGGCTCGAATGGCGGCTCGGGGCGCCCGAAGAGCCGGAAGGGCTGGATTCAGCAGGTGGCGGGAACGAGTTGTACTGAGTAGCCACAGCCGGACGCTTTCTCATCGGCAACGCATTCATCGAGCACTGTAGCTGGCGATGCCTCCAGATTTCTGAGTTGCGAGCGATTGACCGCCTACTCGGAAGTTATTGTCTGGTTAACAGTAGAATTGTACGGCTCATGGAGGAAATTGCAAGACAAGTCTCTGCGTTTACGGAATCGATTTGATTTGATAGGTGAAGGGTGAAGCACGTAGTCTGCTCACAGGCCTGAGAACCTTTGGGATGTCCGCAAAGCTGTCTTTTCGCATCGTATTCGCATTCTTCTATGCTCTGCCGATTGCACCGCTGGCGCAAAGCCAGTTTGCCCGGCTTGTTGACCCGCTTCTTGGCGCCTCTGGTGGCGGGAATGTCTTTCCCGGGCCAGCCGTGCCATTCGGCATGATCAAGCCCGGTCCTGACATGGTTACCTCCGGCGACCAGGATCCCAACGCGGGTTGGGATGCCGGCGGTGAAATCCGCGGCTTCAGCCAGACGCACGTGAGCGGCACCGGCGGCGGTCCCAAGTACGGAAACATTCTGGTCGTGCCGACAACGGGCGACCCATCCCCGCTGAACTCACGGTCGCCGCGCGCCAATGAGAAAGCCGCCGCCGGATTTTACTCAGTGACTCTGGCCCGCTTCGGCATCGATGTCGACATCACTGCCACCCGCAGGGCCGCGCTCTATCGTATGAGCTATCCCCAGAGCGCGCGGGCCAACCTGCTTTTCGATGTGAGTCATTGCCTGGTTGCGAACGAGGAGCATGGAGAATCCCAATCCCTTGTGGCTTCGGAGATACACATCGTCTCTCCCTCTGAAGTCGCCGGGTCGAGCAGCGTGACAGGCGGATGGAACAAGCAACCCAACGCCTACACGGTCTATTTCTTTGCGCGCACAGACACTTCCGCCACTTCCTGGGGAACGTGGCTCAACGACGACGTGCAGCCAGAGAGCAAGGCGGTGCGCGGTGCGGCGAAATCCAGGTCCGGCGCCTGGCTTTCCTTTCCCGCACCCGCCGGCCGGCCCGTGCTTATGAAGATCGGCATCTCCTTCCTCAGCGTGGATGAGGCACAGCGGAATTTGGACGCCGAGATTCCCGGTTTTGATTTCGCCGCCACCCGCGCGGCAACAGTTCGAGAGTGGGACCGCGCACTGGGCCGCGTTGAGCTGAAAGGTGAAGCGCCCGAGGAGGCGCAGGTGTTCTACACAGCCCTGTATCACACGATGCTGATGCCCGTTGACCGCACGGGCGAGAATCCCCTCTGGCAATCCAAGGAGCCTTACTACGACGACTATTACGCAATCTGGGACATCTTCCGCACCTCGGGACCACTGCTGACGCTCCTCGCCCCTGAGCGGGAGACGGCCATTGTCCGAGCCCTGGTGGACCTCTATCGTCACGAAGGATGGCTGCCGGACGCGCGCAGCGGCAACTACAACGGACGCACGCAGGGCGGCAGCAATGCAGCGTTCCTTATCACCGATGCCTACCTGAAGGGCCTGAAGGGGATCGACTGGGAAACCGCGCTCGCAGCGGAAATGCACGATGCCGAAGTGACTCCCGCCGACCATTTCAAAGAAGGCCGTGGAGGCCTGGACGACTGGCATAAACTCGGCTATGTCTCCATCGAAGGCTCCGACCGCTCGGGCTCGGTGCATATGGAGTACGCAGCCGACGACTTCGAGATAGCGTTGCTCGCGAAGGGACTTGGCAAGACAGCGGAATATCAGAAATACCTTGCTCGCTCAACCAATTGGAAGAATCTCTGGGACGTGACTTTCAGTGAAGGAGGGTTTCAGGGTTTCATCCGTCCTCGTCATCGAGACGGAAGCTGGCTGACTCCGTTTACCGCGATGGATAGTTGCAGTTGGGGCGGCAACACGTTCTACGAGGGCAATTCATGGACCTACTCGACATTTGTCCCCCAGGACGTAGCCTCCCTCATTGAAGCGTCCGGCGGCGCACAGACATTCGTAGACCGCCTCGATGCATTCTTTCGCGTTCCCCTGCGATACGATGTCGGCAACGAGCCGGGCTTTCTGGCTCCGTATCTTTACAACTGGGCCGGCCGCCCCGATAAGACGGCCGAACACGTGCGCGCGATTATCGCGAAGAGTTATCACGCAGGTCCCGAAGGACTGCCCGGGAATGACGATTCGGGCGCCATGTCTTCGTGGTTCGCGTTTGGCCAGCTGGGGATTTTTCCCGACGCGGGGCAGGATTTCTATCTCATTGGCAGCCCCGCGTTTCCGCAGGCCACGCTTCATCTCGAGGGCGGCAAGGACTTCACGATCAAAGCACGCAATCTTTCTTTAGAGAACATCTATGTGACTGCGGCCACGCTGGACAACAAACCCCTCGACCGTGCCTGGCTTGACCATAGTGAGATCGCCGCCGGCGGCCGCCTGGTGCTGTTTATGAGCGACAAACCGGCGCATTGGGGCGAGCAAAACCTGCCTCCGTCAACACCCGCCTCCCGATAGAACATCGCAGTAAGTTGTCGCAGTCTTGGATACCCTATCCCCCGATCGCGGCTGGCGAGCGGCATGTGACTTCCTCGCTAGCGGCGATTTTGGTCGCGACCGCGGCGCTCTTCGTGGCCCTTCCTGCCCTCCGCTTCGACGCAACCGAACGTTCCGCCCGTCGGCAACTGGCCGGACTCGTCCTCGGCCTTGCAGGGATTGCCGGGCTCACAAGAGTGGAGATTTCGGGTCGGGCCGATGAGTTGCATGGGGCAGCGGCTGTTCTCGGTCCGACCTTCCGCTGCGCTGTCGGCCCACTTATCTACAAGCGCCGCGCATCGTTCCCGACACCGATCTCGGGAAACATGTTATCACCGGTTGCTCTCGCTACCTTGGGATCTTCGCGGATGATTTTGTTCGGGGGATGGCCGCACCGCCAACTGCATGCATCGTTGCAACTGCTGTCATCGAGTTGGTTCTCAATCCCGATCGCTCTCTCGGCGATGTCTTTATCGTCTCAGGGAAAGGACTCGAGGCCTTGGCAGGGTGATGGAGCCCTGAAAACTCACACGCGAGGTCTACAATCGAATGCAATGGCGATCGAACCTGCCAATCTCGGAGAAGACCAGGCCTTCGAGCGGCTGGCCGAACCGTTCCGCCGGGAAATCAAATTGCACTGTTACCGGATGCTGGGTTCGCTTCACGAAGCCGACGACCTTGTGCAGGAGACCTATCTGCGTGCCTGGCGCAGCTTTTCGAGCTTCGAGGGCGGCAGCTCCGATGAGCGCGGATCGTTTCGCGCCTGGCTCTACAAGATCGCCACCAACGCCTGCCTCAATGCGCTCGAAGGCCGCAAGCACCAGCAGCGATATCTGCCCGACCAGCTTGGCCCCGCCAGCCCGCCGAAGCTGGAATACGGCCCTGCACTCGACGTGCCCTGGCTCGAACCGTATCCGGACGCAAACCTCGAGGGCTTCGCCGACGCCGCGCCGAATCCTGAGGCGCGCTACACTGCGCGGGAGTCCGTGCAGCTCGCTTTCGTCGCCGCCATTCAGCAGTTGCCGCCGCGCCAGCGCGCTGCGCTCATGCTCTGCGATGTCCTCGGCTGGGCATCTGCTGAAGCAGCATCTCTGCTCGGCGGTTCCACCGCATCCATCAACAGTGCATTGCAGCCGGCGCGCGAGACGCTCTCGCATCGCTACTCTGACCGCCGGGCGCCGCTTGAGTCCCAGACAACTCCCGCTCAGCAAAGGCTCCTCGGGCGCTATCTGCAGGCTTGGGAAGGACAGGATGTGGACGGTTTCGTGGCTGTACTCACGGAAGATGCAACCGCCGTCATGCCGCCGTGGCTGCAGTGGTTTATCGGGCGCGAGGTAATCGGGACATTCTTTGCTGCGGCATGGAAGGCCTGTGGCGGCCTCCATTTGGCGCCGACGTCCGCCAACGGGCAGCCGGCTTTTGCCATTTATGAGTTCTCCGGCGCAGACAAACGCTGGAATGCGCACTCCATTCACGTACTCACGCTTGAGAACGACGCGATTTCTGCGATGACTTTGTTTTTAGATCCCCACCTCTTTCATGACTTCGGGCTTCCGCAGTTCCTGCCGGATGACGCGAACTCTGGATTGCGGAACCGTTCGCACAACTCATAGGCTGCCGCTCTATTGCGCAATGCTCACGGCGCGTAGCATTCGGCTGCGATTTTGCAGACAAAACCTCGTTCCAATTATCCACTGGCGCTATCAGTGAGATAACCGGCCAAA
>PLGM01000380.1 GCA_003139795.1 Acidobacteriaceae bacterium
AAGTTAATAACAGGCTCTAGAACAGCCTGTTAAGGGATACGTTTTGCGAGGGCAAGCTCAGCATCGTCGGACGCAGTTTCATCCCTCCGTGGGTCGGCAACGCCGGTGGACGACTGATACAAAACCCTCGCGAATCCACGCTGGAACGAGTTTTTCCGCAGCCTGTAAAACCCGCATTGAATCCATTCCATTTACGTACGGGCTAAAGCCCGCAACCTTCAGAACGTCGACTCAGTCAGAGATTCCCTAACTCTGGCAGAGGAGTGCGGCCCATTGGCGGACGGAATCTGGAGTTATGGGCTGGCCACCGGCCTGGCTGGCGGCTAACTGGACGGCGAGGTTGCCGATGGTGGAGCTTTCCGTCTGGCCGATTTCGATGGGGAGGCGGGTGCGCCGTGCGGTGAGCTCGGTGAGGAGCCGGTTGCGGCTGGCGCCGCCGAGGATGTGAATACGTTCGAGCTTGCGACCGAGCATTTCTTCGAGGCTGGCGAGGGCCAAGGCATAGCGGGCGGCAAGGCTCTCGAAGATGACGCGGGCAAAGACGGGCTCGTTGCCGGCAACGTCGGGAATGGTGGCCCAGCGGCGGCGCCACAATTGATGGTTGATGCGCTCGGGCATGCCGGAGTCGAGCAGCAGGGGTTCCGCGTCGACGTCGATGACGCCGGGAAAGCCGGAGACGGCAGCCTGGGTGACGAGGTCGTCAATCTCCCAGTGACGGCCTTCGGCGGTCCAGGCATCCATGCATTGCTTGAGCAGCCACATGCCGTTGACCAGGGTGTGAAAACAGAGGTCGCCGGTGGCTGCGCCGAGATTGGTGAAGCGGGCGTCGAAGGCTTCGCCGGTGGTGACGGGCGCGGTGACGAGGGTGCCGACCAGGGACCAGGTACCGGAGGAGATGTAAAGGGTGGAGGCGAGACTGGTGGGAATGCCGGCGATGGCGGAGGCGGTATCGTGGCAGGCGGGTGCGATGAGCTGGGTGTGGCGCAAGGCGTCGAGGGCGGCCAGCGGACCCTGCAGGGGGCCAAGGAGGGTTCCGGCGCGGACGATGGGCGGGGCGGCGTCGAGCGGAAGATCGAGCAAGCGGAAGAGTTCGGAGTCCCAGTCGCCGGTCTTGAGGCTCACCAGGCCGGTGTGCGTGGCGTTGGTGTACTCGGCCACGCGGCGGCCACCGAGCCAGTAGAGGACGTATTCGGGGAGCATGACCCAGGGAGCGTGGGGGTCGATTTTGGCGGCGCGGTCGGCGAGGAGTTGGTAGACGGTGTTGATGCGGAGGGGCAGAGCGCCGGTGCGCTGAAAGAGTTGGCGGGGCGGGACGATGGCGTCGGCGGCGCTTTTGGTGGGGACGGTGCGCTCGTCGCGGTAACAGAAGGGCTCGCGCAGGGGTTGACCGGCGGGCGAGAGGCGCACGTAGTCCACCGACCAACTGTCGACGGCGATGGATGCGATGCCTTCAGGAGCTGCTTGCGCGGCCTTGCGCAGACCCTCCTCGAGGCCGGCCAGGATGGTATCGAGAGGCCAGCAAAGCCACCTGCTTCGATGGACCGGGCCGTTGGGGATGCGATGGATGAGTTCGATTTCAGGTTGGTCGCCCTTCCAGCGGAGCAGGGAGATACGGCAGCTTTCGGCGCCTAGATCAATGGCAATTCGTGCAGGCTCAGGCATGGAGGCAGTTGGGTCCCTGTTGGAGTTTAACGCAAAAACGCCTCAGTGAGGCCGCCGTCTATGGGAATCAGGTGGCCGGTGGTGCAGCGGGCGCGCGGGCCGGCGAGGAAGAGAATGGCTTCCGCGCAGTCGGCGGGATCGATGGGCTGACGGGTGAGGGTGCGCCGGGCATAGAAGGCGGCCAGCAGGTTGCGCAGGTCGTCGTCGGAGAGCGCATCGTCAAAAGGGATGTTGTATCTGGCGAGGGAGGCGCGGACGCGGTCGCGGGGGAACATGGCGGAGCCTTTGACGACCGTGGCGGGGCTGATGGCGTTGACGCGGACGCGGGGCGCGAGGGAGACGGCGAGTTCGCGGACCAGGTGGGAAAGCGCGGCCTTGCTGACGTCATAGGCTTCGGAGCCGCGCTTGGGGACGACGGCGTTGGCGGAACTGGTGAGGACGATGGAGGCGTCGAGGCCTTGTTCGGCAAAGAGGTTGGCGGCCTGGTCGGCGAGCAGGTAATTGGCGGTGACGTTGACGTCGAGAGTGGCGGCCCAGAGGGCGTCGGGGATGACGCCGTCGGACGAGGACGGGAACAGAGCGGCGGTGTTGATGAGGATGTCGAGGCCGCCGAAGGCCGCGACGGTGGCGTCCAGGGCCTGGGCGATGGCTTCGCGGCTGCGAATGTCGATCGCGGTGCTGGCGGTGAACTCTCTCGAAGTGACGGTCTGCAACTCATCGGCTACGCGGGCGGCGGCGGCTTCGTCGCGGTCGGCTACAACAACGTGGGCGCCGCGGGCGGCGGCCAGCAGGGCGACTTCGCGGCCAATGCCGCTGGCTCCGCCGACGACCAGGGCGATGCGGCGGCTGAGCTCCTTTTCCGGGGGCTGGCGACGGATTTTTGCTTCTTCCATGGCCCAGTATTCGATGCGGAAGGCTTCAATGGCGGGCAGGGCGACGTAGTTGGTGAAGACTTTGAAGCTGGCGGGGTCGTTGGCGGGGCCGCATTGGGGCAGAGTGCCTGTGACTTCGCCTTCCGAGAGCAGACTGGCGCCTTCCATGACGTGGATGGCGTTCAAATAAAACTCGCCGACGATGCGGGCTTCGGTCTTGTTCTTGCCGAAGCTGAACATGCCAAGGCCGGGAATGAGGACGACGGTGGGGCTGGAGTCGCGGAGGGCGGGCGAATCGGGCGTGGCGAAGGAGTGATAGTAGTCGCGGTACTGCTGGCGGTATTCGTCGAGGGAGAGGTCAATTTGCAGCTTGAGAGCGGCGAGGTCGGCGCCGGCCGGCCAGGGGACAAAGAGCGGGCGGATCTTGGTGCGGATGAAGTGATCGGGGCAACTGGTGCCGAGGAAGGATAGTTCCCTGGCGTGGGCGGAGTCGACGAACTGGAGGACGTCTGGGGCGTCGGTAAAGCTGGAGATCCAGCGGTTCCGGGCGCTGACGCGACCGCGCAGGCAGGGAGCGATCTGGACGGCGAGCCGGGCGCGGGCGGCGCGGGCGGGGATGATTTCGCCGCCGAAGCGGATGGGTCCTTTTTCCGTGGCGTGGCGCTTGATGAACTGGCCGATCTGGTCGATGACGGTGAGGGTGTTCAGGTAGCACTGGCGCTGGGTTTGGCCCCAGGTGAAAAGGCCGTGGCCGCCCAGGACGATGCCGTCGCAGCCGGGGTTTTCGCAGACTGCGAGGCGCATCGTCAGGCCCAATTCAAAGCCGGGACGCTGCCAGGGAAGCCAGACGAGGGAGTGGTTGAACTCGCGATTGAATTCTTCCATTTTGGCCTTGCCGTTGGCGGAGGCGGCCAGAGCGATGCCCCAGTCGGGGTGAAGATGATCGACGTGGGGGAAGGGAAGAAAGCCGTGCAGAGGGGTGTCAATGGAGGCGGCGACAGGATTCGAGCGGAAGGCGCAGAGGGCGTACATGGGGACCATGCCGTCTTCGGCGTCAACGCCTTTGTAGAGGCGTTCGAGGGCCAGCAACTTCTGCTGGTAGAGGGTGGCAAAGCCGGTGCGCTGGATGCTGCCCAGGTCGCCGCCGGAGCCTTTGACCCAGAGGACTTCGACAGGCTCGCCGGTAAGGGGGTCGATTTCAGTGACTTTGGAACTGGTGTTGCCGCCGGCAAAGTTGGTGATGCGGAGGTCGGAGCCGAGCAGGTTGGAGCGATAGCGGAGCAGGCCGGGTTCGTCGAGGGAGGCGGCTTGCTGCGAGTCCCAGCGGTCTTCAAGAAACGTGAGTGAAGGGGAAGCGACAGTTTCCAAGGTCATAGTCACCACTGTACGGGGAATTGGAGCGGCATGGTCAAGATATTACGACGAATAGCAATAGGAAATCAATTTCGTATCAGGATTCTGGCGGGTTGGCTGAACGCCATGGGCGATGAACAGCGCTCCGCCTGTTGGAAGTTGCCGGCGACTCGATTGTCCTCGATGACAATACGGTAGACAGCGCTCCAATTCCGCTGCCGGCGCCAACCTTTCTTGGCGCCAGGAGCGCTCTTCTCGATATAGCCGGTCGCAAGTTCGGCGGATAGCCGTTCATGGCAGTGTGGACACCTGGGCGCTAGAGCCGTGCCTTTTCAGAGCGCCGACTCGTGTAGAGATTACCGAAGGACCTGTCCAAAAAACCCTGGAGTTGAAGGGGAACGGGCTTCAGGGGATGCGGAAAAATGGCAGAACGGGAGCGAATATCCCGGAAATCATCCCTCAGGGACTAAAGGCCACCTTGGTTTTGCGGGGTTTATGTACGGGCTAAATGCTTGACCTTTAGAATCAACCATTTGGTATCTCGGCTACACAGGTGGTTACATTTCTTCACAAGATTCCTGCGTTTTCACCTCCACAGCGGTATTACCCACTAGGCCTTTGACCGCATAATTTTGTACCAAAACTGGGTGCCCCACCCTCGGCGCGTCTTTGTTTTTGCGCCTAGGGTGGGAGGCCGCGACACTCAATCACACGTACGAAATCATACGGTCAGAGACCTAGGAGAGAAAACGTGAAAGTACATCTGTACATCCGTATCAAGGTTCGCGCACACGTTGTGCAGCCCGCGCAAACAGAACTCGCAGTGATAACAATAAAGCGCGGGCTCAAGCGCCCCGCGGTCGTCCGCAGCGAGTCCAGTGACACCGGCGCCTGTCTTCACGATCCTTCCTGCGGGCTCGTGCCCGAGCACCATCGGGTAGAAATTGGCAGTGCTGCCGACCGCGCCCTCGGAATAGGTATGCAGATCGGACCCGCAGACGCCCACAGCCTCGATCCGGACCTGCACTTCGCCCGGTCCGGGATCTTCAATCGGCATGTCAGTAAGCTGGAATGTCAGGGGAGCGATGAGTTCCGCAGTTCGCATCGAATGCTCTTCCTCAGAAACGATACCTCATCAGTGGGCGGGAACAAAAGGCGAGCGGACGGCTGCCCCAGCGGCGCATTCCGGCGCCTACCGGGACGGGATCCATCGAGCCGCGTCGCAGTTTGCCGTTTTCAACTATCATTCCCAAGTTGCATGCGATCATGCAAAGACCTACCTCGATGCCACCGAATGCGGAATGAAGGAACCGGGCGCCACGATCCCCTTCAGGATTGCCAGGCTGTATGGGAAGTCGATCGAGTGGGTAACGCCATCCTTCAAAGAGCCCGCAGTCGAACAAAAATGAAAAGTGCTAACATTGCTGCGTGTTTAGCTTCGGCAGGGCAATACATTTCCGTCGGTGAGAAAGCGAATTCCCATTTTTGAGCGGAGAATTGGCGCTGAGTAAACATCCAAAGGGCTTAACAAACGGCACGGCAATTGCTTTATACGCAGTGCATTGCATGACTCGTTGTCTCATTGCGCGATTGGCTTTTGCCGATCAGGAGGCTCTTACAATGGCGGCGACACCTTTGTTTAAATGCGTTTGCGGAGTCCAGAAGAAGACCAGCAATCACTGGATCCTCGCAACCTATACACCCGGCAACCTTAGATTCGCTCCCTGGGACACCAATCTTGCCCTCCGGGATGACGTGGTTGTCCTGTGTGGGGAGGGCTGCGCGGCGGCCTTGCTGAGCCGATCACTCGGCGAGTGGAAGCAACCGACGTTTTCCGGCCACCTTGGACAACTGGTGTTTGCTGCCGCTTAGTCTTAACACTCGCCGTCGAAGCCATCCCCTCACGCCGCGCTCACCGAGCGCGGCGGGAGAGGATGGGGTTGGCTACTGTGCGGTATAG
>PLGM01000314.1 GCA_003139795.1 Acidobacteriaceae bacterium
TCCACGGCAAACATGCGCTAGGGGCAACCGCCCCGAGCTGGCCGCTGCTGAAGCCGCCGAGATCGTCGTCATCGAGGAATTCCTGCCCAAAGCCCTCGACGAAGCCGGCCTCCACGCCCTGGTGGCCGAAGCCATCGCCGAACTCGCCGCCTCCTCGGGCATAGCGCCCACCCCCAAAGAAATCGGCGTTGTTATCAAGGCCGTTCAGGCCAAACTCCAAGCCGCCGGCCTCCGCGCCGAAGGCCGCGTGGTCAGCGAATTGGTGAAGAAGGAACTGGCAGTTTAGGAGCGCACAAACTCCAGCAGCCGGATACCCCAGGTCTTCGGCCGTGGCGGACCGCGGCGGAAGACCTGGGAATCCCTGTTATCGGCGATGGAATACGCGGAGTCGCAGAACCCGCTCTCTTCTCTTCGTCAGTACAGCGCGGCCAGCCCCATCGGTCCGTCAAGCCCGGCCCTTCTTGACGCACCTCTCGGCGCGCGCCCCTACTGTTTAGCGGCGCGCACCAGGAGCGCCCGGCTCGCGGTATCGATGAAGTCCTGGGAGCCGGGACGCGAGGCATCGTTGCCGGAGTGGAAATCGAAGATGGTGACGGATCCCGGTTTGTCGCTGCGCTCCTGCGAGGTCCATAGACGCGTGCAGGAAAGGTGGATCAAATCCGTTACATGGACCTCGTCCGCAGCCGCGCCGAGCTCGTCCACGGCGGCCGCACAGCCAGACTTGCGAGTCTTGGCCTTATCGTACAACCCCGCCAATTCGCCGAGGGTTGGAAGCCGCCAGTCCGCGTAGCCGCCCCTGCGATAACTCCCGGCATAAGACTTCGCGCCTGGCCAGCTTAAAGCGGCTCCGTTGTCCCTCGCCGCCCATATCAGGTTCGTCTTCGTATCCAATACCGTTCCGTCATCGTAGGCAATGAAATGGTCGTCCTTTCCAGTCTCTGTGGGCGGAGTCTTTTCGGCGCCCTGTGCAGAAGGGGCCTTCGTGAGCGGCTTGGGAGCGGGAAGGTCCTGGCCGCCGTGCTGGCGCAACAACTCCTGAATGTCTTTTTGGTCCCACACGACTGCCGAGTGCAAAGGCGACCAGCCGTCATTGTCCACGGCATCGATATCTGCCTTGCTGGCCAGCAGCAATTCCACCATGTCCTTGTTGCCTTTCGCCGCCGCCAGGTGCAAGGGCGTCGATCCGTTGTTGGCCTTGGCGTTAACATCTGCCTTGTTCGCCAGCAGCAGTTTCGCCACGTCCAGGTGGTCATTAAACGCCGCGATGTGCAAGGGAGTCTGGCCGTATTTTTCGTCCTTGCTGGAAACCAGATCGGGATGGTCTTTGAGCAGCAATTTGACCTTTGCCAGGTCGCCGTCTCGGGCCGCTTCGTCAATCGGACCGCAGAAGCCGGCGGGGCCCGAAGCCAGCGCGGCTGACAGGAGCAGCGCAACGGCGGCGCGGCGGGGTAGGGCAAGTTGAAGTAGTTGCAGTTCGCAGCGATGGAAGGTGCTCATATTCAGAGAGATACCCCTTTCAGCGTTGATTCGGCAACATTTTACCACGCCCCATCCCTTGGCTGGACCGATGCGGGACGCCGGGCGCTGGGCTGCGCAGGGCTCGCCCCTGAGATTCTGGAATTTCCGCTGGACTTGCAGTCCTCTCGCCCCGAGGCCGGGGATTCTCTTCGGCTACGCCCCCCCTCTCCATGCGCGGCCGGCAGGGCGGAGATCCACGCCTGCGGCTGGCAGGCGACAACTGACAACTGAGGCGGGCCGGCGGGTTGCGGTCTGGCTGCGATCGGGCCTAGTTGCCCGGCTTGGTCGCCGCGGCAGGCGGGGCCGTGGCAGGTGGGGCTGCAGCAGGTTGGCCCTTTGACATTCCGCGAAGGTAGATGATCAGGTTCCACACGTCGTCGACCTTGGCGCGGCTCGCATCCTCGGGAGGCATCTTGTCCTTGCCCTTGCGGATGGCGTCGAACAATTGCTGATCCGACTTGGCGGCCAACGACTTTGGATCGGTCCAGTCATCGAGCGTCAGTTGCATGTCCTTGGCGAGGTCGGTCTTGCCGTTGCCGTTTTCCCCATGGCAAATCGCGCAGTCCATTGCATAGAGTTTCTTCGCCTTCTCCTGCGACGCGGCAGTCGGCTTCACAGGGTTCGTGGAAGCCGGCGCGGCCGCCTGCGGCGTGCGCCCCGAAGCGAGTGTGGGAGCAGGTGTGGGCGCAATCAAAAACAGGATCACGGCGGAAAAGAGCAAGAACGGCTTCAGCATGGTAGCCTCCACAGTTGCAGGTGTCGGGAACAGGCATCTTGCAGCTGATAAGTTTTTCTGGCCCGAATTATAAGCCAGAGGGGCGGGTTGCCGCTCAATCGATCTTCTTCAGCCACAGATTCCAGAGGGAAACCTTCGCCGGAACGCCCTCAATCCGCAGGCCGGAAAGTCCTGAAACGTTGTTCGACGAAGCCGTGTCGTCGTCCACCGGCACCGCCATCGACTGGCTGTTGAAAATGTGCGGGATCAAGCCTCCGCGCGCGATGATCGTGTGCTGGTTCCACTCGCCGTCCTTCCCTGCGACTGTAGCCAATGCAGGCGAGTGGCCCGCATCCCGTCAGAATACTTCCGAGATGCCTTCCGGCACAGGGGCGTGCTTGAGCAGGCCCAGTTCGTCGGCCAGGCGTTCCAGCCTGGCGCGGGTGGCTCCCGTGGGGGGTACCAGCGGCAGCCGGACGTGGTCGGCGCAGCGGCCCATGAGGTTGAGGACGGTCTTGACCGGGCCCGGATTCGACTCCCAGAAGTTGGCGTCGAAGAGGCGGGCGTAGCGGCGCTCCAGCTCGCGGGCCTCCACCCAATTGTTGCGGAGGGCGGCGCGGATCATGCGGCCGACCTCCCACGGGGTCTCGTTGGAGGCTACGCTGATGAGCCCGTGGGCGCCGACGCCGATGGAGGCCAGGGCTAGGTTGTCGTCGCCACTGAAGATTTTGAAGCCAAGCGGGAGCGAATGGACCAGTTGGGCAATCTGGGGCAGCTTGCCGCTGGCCTCCTTGACGGCCTGGATGTTGGGAGCGGCCTCGGCCAGGCGGAGGACGGTTTCGGGATCGAGGTTGACGGCGGTGCGGCCGGGCACGTTGTAGAGGGCGACGGGGAGGGGGTCAACGGCTTTAGCGAGGGCCAGAAAGTGCTGGAACTGGCCCTCCTGGGAGGGCTTGTTGTAGTAGGGATTGGCGGAGAGCACGGCGTCGATGCCGCGCATCTGGCGGAGGCGGCCGGCGAGGCGCAGCAGCGTGCGCGTGGAGTTGTGGGTGCAGCCGGCCCACACCGGCACACGGCCGGCCGCGGCCTCGGCTACGATGCACAGCGTCAGCAGCCATTCCTCTTCGTCCAGCGTGGCCGCCTCGCCTGTGGACCCGCAGGCCACCAGAAAGTCGATGCCGGAGTCGATCTGCCAGTTCACCAGCGCCCTGAGCGCCGCTTCATCGATCGATCCATCCGCCCGAAAGGGCGTAACGATAGCTGTACCGCAACCCGTGGTTTCCATGACAGATGAGTTTATAACGAACAGGGGTGCGCTGGAAAAGGCGACCCGCTGCACCAAGAGTGCATCCGCTACGAGCCGGTGAACCTCAGGCGACCTGGTACGTGCGGTGGAAATGCCGGTGCATGGTTCGTGCTCTCCCAGGTCTCTCCGCCGCGGTCCGCCACGGCGGAAGGCTTGTGGCGCTCGGCAATCCGGGCATACCTACTCTGGTTCCGATGCGGCCAAGCCGATTCTTGTGAAAAGGAGGGGAGCGAGAAAGATGATCACGATGCCGGCGGCGGAGTAGCGGACGTATTCGAGAAAATAGCCGAGCGGGGAAGACTTGAGGGCAATCACGGCAAAGAACTTATCGAGAAACAGCAGCGTGGCGATCAACATGGCGATGGAAAGAAGATAGCGCAGTATCTTGGCGGCGGCGTTCGAGCTGCGGGGATCGAAGTTCACCATCCTCAGCTCCAGCGGACGGGCGATGACGATGCCGGTCAGGAAACCAGCGGAGACTAAAGCCTCCTGCGGCTCGCCGGCGATGCGCCAACCGTTGACGGCAACGGTGAGCAACCAAAGCGCCAGGCTGGCTGCAACGGCGGCTGCAATCTGCAGGGTGTAAGAGAGAAGGGACCATGCGGCCGAGATGGCTTCGGCGTATCTTATCCAGAGCAGGGCGACAGAGAGCCCGATGACCAAGCCGATGAGAACGTCCTCGGCATAATGCACGCCGAGATAGGGACGCGATATTCCTATAAGCAGGATGGCCATGACGGCGATAACTCGGACGTAGCGGTTCCTTACCGAGGCATAGAGATAGGAATAGAACGCGGACGACGCCATGGCGTGGCCGGAGGGGGTGGAATACTCGGCGGCAAGCGCGGCGGCGCTCTGGGGCGATACGGCCCACTTCTGGAGATAAGTTCCTTCGCGGATGAAAGGGCGGGGATTTTTGACGATGAGCTTCAATACGTCGTTGAGCGACGAGGAGAGCAACACCAATACCGAAAGCCGGATGGCTAACTGCTTGTTCCATGCGACATAGATCAGCGTGGCAATGAAGATGTAACCGGCGAAATTGCCGAAGAAGGTGGCGGCGAGAAAGAACCTGGTGAGGGGGATAGTTCTGTGGTCGGCCAGAAACTGCATGAGAGGCATATTGAACGGCAGCGGAGACATGCTCTTACTTTCTTGCGAAGCGCAGTCGCGGTCAAGCGGCGGGATGGGAACGGGCGCGCGACGCTCCAGGCCGCGCGGGATGGATTGGCGAAGAAAACCCGCGCAGCGTACGGTCGAGGTCCTCTTCCATCGGGAACCCCTATAACTGGTCGAAGATCTCGCGGAAGTCCCAGGCGCCGGATTTTCCTGAGAGCCACTCGGCGGCGCGGACGGCGCCTAATGCGAAGCCGCGGCGGCTGAGGGCGTTGTGACGGAGTTCGAGGATGTCGTCGGGGCCGGTGGAGGTGACGATGTGCTCGCCTTTGGCGTCGCCTACGCGGTGGGACGTGATCTCGACGTTGGCGCCGGGTTGGGCGGCCGCGACGATCTCGCGGAGGGTGATGGCGGTGCCGGATGGGGCGTCGAGCTTGGAGATGTGATGGGTTTCGGCGATGGAGAAAGTGTAGCCTTCGAGCTGGGCCAGCGAGGCGGTGAGGCGGAAAAGCTTTTGCACGCCGATGGAGAAGTTGGTGCCGTAGAGTAGACCGGCGTGACGGCGGATGGCGAGGGCTTTCATCTCGTCGAGATGGGCGTACCAGCCGGTGGTACCAACGACGATGCGGGCGCCGAGGGCGAGGACGGCGCGCAT
The DNA here is from genome assembly GCA_003139795.1 of Acidobacteriaceae bacterium. Classification (GTDB taxonomy): domain Bacteria; phylum Acidobacteriota; class Terriglobia; order Terriglobales; family Acidobacteriaceae; genus Telmatobacter. Next base: position 5,311 of record PLGM01000314.1, read on the forward strand.
GTTCTCAAGGGCGGCCTCGGGGGCGGTGAAGTCGATGACCACGTCGACGCCGGCGAGATTGGGCGCGGTGAGGGCGGAGGCGTGTTCATTTTCAGCGATGTCGAAGGCGCGGACGCCGTGGCCGCGCTCGCGTGCAACCTGGGCGACGAGCGAGCCGGTTTTTCCCTTGCCGAGAACGAGGATGAGCATGGGGACCTCAGTGGAGGATGGTTAGCGGAGTTACCAGAGTTAGCGGGGTTAGCGGAGTTATCACGGTTAGCGGGCTGGCAAGTTAGCAAGTTGGCGAGTTAGCAGGTTAGCCCCCGCTTCGAGGGGATGGCGAGTTGGCAGGTTGGCGCGCCTCGACGTCGAAGATGGCGGGGTCGGGGTCCTTGAAGAAGGCGGCGTGCAGGGAGCGGACGGCTTCGTCGGCGTCGTCCTCGTCGATCATGAAACTCATGTTGATCTCGCTGGCGCCTTGCGAGATCATGCGGACGTTGATGTGGCGGACGGCGGTGAAGACCTGGGCGGCCATGCCGCTGCGGCCGCGGATGTCGTCGCCGACCAGGCAGACCAGGGCCTTGCGGCCTTCGTATTTGACGTCGGCCAACTGGCTGAGGTCGGCGGCGATGGCGGGAAGATTGTCGTTGGAATCGACGGAGAGCGAGACGCTGACTTCGGAGGTGGAGACCATATCGACGGCGCAGTGGTGCTTGTCGAAGATGGTGAAGATGTCCTTCATATAGCCGTGGGTCATCAACATGCGGCTGGCGACGACGTCGATGATGGAGAGCTTCTTTTTGACGGCGATGGATTTGAAAGGGCTGCGGCAGGGCGGAGCCAGCGAGGTGATGCGGGTGCCCTCGCAGGCGGCGTTGCGGCTGTTGAGGACGTGGACGGGGATGTTCTTTTTGACGGCGGGGAGGATGGTGGCCGGATGCAGGACCTTGGCGCCGAAGTAGGCCAGTTCGGCGGCTTCCTCAAAGCTGATGACCTTGACGCGCAGGGCGTCGGGGCAGACGCGAGGGTCGCAGGTCATAATGCCGTCGACGTCGGTCCAGATTTCGATGGCCTCGGCAGAGAGCGCGCCGCCGATGAGGGCGCCGGTGAAGTCGGAGCCGCCGCGGCCGAGGGTGGTGGTGATGCCGGCCTCGTTGGAGCCGATGAAGCCACCCATCACCGGGACTTTGCCCTGGCTGGTGTGGGGGCGGAGCTTTTCCTGGGCGCGTTTTTCGATGAGGGCGTCGAACGGGACGGCCTTCTGGTATTGCGAGTCGGTGACGATGATTTCGCGGGCGTCGATGTGGGCGGCGTCGATGGAGCGCTCGCGGAAGGCCGCGGCGACGATGCGGCTGGAGATGCGCTCGCCGTAGCTGGCGATGAGGTCGGAGATGCGCGGGGTGAGTTCGAGGATGGCGGCGAGACCGCGCAGGATTTCATCAAGGGAGTCGAATTCCTGATCGATGAAGTTTTGGAGCACGGCGGCGTCGGCGGGGATTTTGACGAGCGCGGCGGCGGTGTCGCGATGGCGCGAGCGGAGGCGGGAACTGATGGCCAGGGCGCCGGTGCGGTCGCCTGCGGAGGCAGCGGCGGCGGCGCGCAGCAACTGATCAGTGACCTTGGCCATGGCGCTGACGACGACTACGGGGGTCTTGCCCTGGGCCACGCGTCCGGCCACAATGGCCGCGGTGCGGGCGATGGCCGCCGGGTCCTCGAGCGACGTGCCGCCAAACTTCATGACTACCAGGCTCATGCCAATCTTCCTGCCGCACCTCAGGGGCTAAAGCCCCGTTTCATTTGGCCGGGTTCATTTGTCGGGGCTAAAACCTCGACATCTCAGCCCGTCCCTTTCAAAGTCCGTGTTCATCTTGGCCGATTGATTTGCCGTGGTTAAAACCCCGACCTGCCAGTCGTGCCCTTTCGAAACCTGAGTGATTCATCAAGCTCTAGGCGCTGGCGGCGGTCGGTTGCCACCCCACTGACGAAGACCTGTCGCCGCACCCAGAGGGCACCCGCCCGGGTTCCAGTTTGCCCAGGCTTGCGAGCAGTTCGGCGTTGAGGATGGCGGCGCCAGCGGCGCCGCGAATGGTGTTGTGCGAGAGGACGGTGAACTTCCAGTCGAGCACGCCGCAGGGACGCAGGCGGCCGACGGTTACGGCCATTCCGTTGCCGCGATTGCGGTCGAGACGGGGCTGGGGGCGATCGCTCTGCGGCGCCCACTCGACAGGCTGATCGGGGGCGGTGGGCAGTCCCTGTCCGGCGAGGGGACGGAACTCAGCCCAGGCGCCGAGAATCTCTTCGCGCGTGGCCGGGCGGCCCAGCTTGTTGCCGAGCTTGATGGAGACGCTCTCGGTGTGGCCATCCTCGACCGCGACGCGGTTGCAGTGGGCGCTGATGCGCGCGGCGAGCGGGGTGACGGCGTGACCTTCGAGCCTGCCCAGCAGCTTGAGGGTCTCGGCTTCCATTTTTTCTTCTTCGCTGCCGATGTACGGCACCACGTTGCCGAGAATGTCCATGGAGGGCACGCCGGGATAGCCGGCGCCGGAGACAGCCTGCATGGTGGTGACGAAGATCTGCTCGATGCCGAAGCGCTCCTCGATGGGCTTGAGCGCCATGACCAGGCCGATGGTGGAGCAGTTGGGGTTGGTGACCATGTAGCCGCCCGAATCGCGGCGCGAGGGCTGCTCCTCAATGAGGTGCAGGTGGTCGGCGTTGATTTCAGGGATCACTAGCGGCACATTGGCGGCCATGCGGTAGGCGCTGGAGTTCGAAACCACGGCGCAGCCGGCGGCGGCAAAGCGGGGCTCGAGTTCGCGGGCAATGGCGGCGTCGAGAGCGGCGAAGATGATTCTGGGCGCGCCTTCGGGGTCGGCCGGGGCAATGACGATGCGGGCAATGCGCTCAGGCAGTGGCGTGTCCAGCCGCCACCTGGCGGCTTCGCCGTAGGGCTTGCCGCTGGAGCGGTCGCTGGCGGCCAGCCAGGCGACCTCGAACCAGGGATGGTTTTCGAGAAGCTGAATGAAGCGCTGGCCGACCATGCCGGTCGCGCCCAGGATTCCGATTGGATATTTGGTTTTCATCGCCGTAGACACTCCAGTGTACAGGAGGATGGGCGCGGCCCAGCAAGATCTTGAGCCCTTGGCAAGGGTGTGGCCTGGAGCAATTTCAGGGTTAACATGCTGTAGCCGAATTCCTGCAGGGTGGCTTTTGCTTCCACTCCAGCGAACAAATGTCGCTCGCCGGGGATCCCGGAGGGGAAAAGCCACTTGAGTGCATCGGTCCCAGTACGGCAATCCGAAATTGCTATAGCTCAAGCCACACGCTTGCATTCCAGCCGTTCATCGCGACGATACGCAGGATATGCGAAGCGAGGGTGGAGCCTGTCCTGGGGTGCAGACGGGCAGATTGCCCTGGACTACTTCTTCGGCTCCTCTTCCTGCTGAACCTCCGGTCCTTCGCCGGGGAAGGGCCAGTTTTTGTCGAGCAGAATCTCTTTCTCCCGCTGCTCTTTGGGAACGCGGTCGATCATAAGGTTCTCAAAGAAGTGCACGCCGGTCTTGCCGGCCGTGGCAAGGTCGATGTCGCCGTCTCCGTCCAGGTCCATGGCGATGATCTGCGTACCCGCGCCGGCCGTGCCGTTGACCGAGATGGGGTAGCGCGTGAATTCGCCGGTCTTGCGATTGATCTTGTAGTAATAGACGACCAGCGGATCGTAGGAGCCGGCGTCATGGCCGTTGTGGCCGCGGTAGCGCTTGCCGGTAATCAGTTCCGGGTCGCCGTCGCCGTCAATATCCGCCATCAAGAGCGCGTGCGACTGCGAAAACGACTCGTCGATGGTGTGCTGGACCCAGTGGCGGCCGGCGCCTTCGCCCTGCTGCTCGAGCCAATAAAGCCCGTAGCTGTGGCCCTGGCCGTAGATGAGGTCCATCTTCCCGTTGTTCAGCACGTCATAGCCGATAATGGGAAATCCCGTGTCGCCCAGGTGCCAGTCCGGGTGCCACTCCCACTGGTCCTTGTCCGCATCGATCTGCCGGAACCAGCCGGTGGTCGTGAGGATGTCGGCCTTGCCGTCGCCGTCGATGTCGGCCACGCCAATGCCATGACCGTCCTGCTCGCGGGTGCCAACGTGATGCACCTTGGGCTGGGGACCGGAAAAGTCGATCCAGATAATGCCGGAGTGGTTGTAGTGGGACAGGATCAGGTCGGGCTTGCCGTCGCCATTGATGTCGGCCACCCAGCCGCCCTCGGTGTCGTAGCTGTCGGTGATGAAGTGGCGCTTCCACTCGGCGCCCAGCTTTTTCGGGTTCTCATACCACCACACGCCGTTGGTCTGCCAGCCGGCGGTCACAATGTCCGGGGCTCCGTCGTGGTTCACGTCCACCGTCCACTCCCCGCAGTCGGCCACATACTCGTTGACCGTTCCCACCTCACGGTACTGGTGGCGCTTCCACTCCCCGCCCTTGGGGCCGGGATTCTCATACCAATAAGCCCCGCTGACCAGGTCGGGCAACCCATCGCCGTTCATGTCCAGCGTGGTAATGCCCTCGGCGTGGTCGGTGCCCAGCCGGTGGACAAAGAAGGTGGCCTGCGGCACGCCGCCGGGTCCGGGACCGCGGGTCTGTATCCGGTCGGCGCCGCCCACCAGTTGAGCCAGGGCCGGGATGGCAAGAGAAAGCAGGACGAATGCCGCCGTGCTCATAGTGTTCAATCTCATACAATGCACCTCTTTCGCCAGCTATTCTCATACGCGGCGGCGTCCGTGCGCAAGGCGCTTCAGGCCGAGGGCAAGGCTGGCCGCGCGCCCTTCTCGACAAAGTAGGTGATCAGTCCGACCGGCAGGAAGCGAACCAGGAAGGCCGTGAACCTGCCGCCGAAGTTGGGGATGATGGTTCGCTGGCCACGGGCCAGTGCGGCTACGGCCAGCCGGGCCACATCCTTGGCAGACTGCTTGCTGCCCGGCATGAAATTTTCGGAGCGGGCTACCTGGAAGAACTCGCTCTCCGTGGGCCCAGGGCAAAGCGCCGTCACCTTGACGCCGAAGCGGGCCACCTCGGCGGCCAGTCCCAGCGCAAAGAAGCGGTCGAAAGCCTTGCTGGCCGCGTAGGTGGTGAGGTAGGGCACGGGCTGAAAGCTGGCCGTCGAGGCCAGCACCAGAACCCATCCGCGGCGGCGCTCGACCATGCGCGGGACGAACAGTCGCGTGAGCCGCACCACGGCCTCGCAGTTGACGCGAACCTGGCTCAGTTCCTGCTCGACGGGGCACTGATGGAAAACGCCGCACTGGCCGAGGCCGGCGTTGTTGATGAGAATATCGACGGTGAGCCCGGCGCCTTCAGTGCCTTCGTAAAGCTGCTCGGGCGCGGCGGGATCGTTCAGGTCCGCAACCACGATGCGCACCTCGGTTCCCTTCCCCGCAAGCTCGGCGGCCAGGGATTCGAGCCGGTCCTTGCGGCGGGCAGTGAGGATGAGTTTCGCCCCGTGACTTGCCAGCTCCCGCGCCAAAGCCACGCCAATCCCCGAGCTGGCTCCGGTCACCAGCGCCCATTTCCCGTTGAAATCGTTTGTGTTTGCCATCGCGGGACCATCATAGCCGATGGGTCGCCGTGGGCGGGTCAGCAACGTTTCGCGGGCACAGCCTTTGTTGCTGCCTGCCTTTTTGTTGATGCACAGCCCTTCTTGCCCGCCTTTTGGTTCTTCTCGACCCGTAGCTTCCAGGCCGTGTGCAACGCGCCGGTCAGAACGTCTTCGTTGGCGGCGGCAAGGCGGATGTGCGTAGCGCCATGCCCCAACCACCGGCAACAGGGACAAACATTTCCGGCGCCTCCTCCATCAACGCGGCTTGCAACTCGGGAGTCACCATCAGGTTGCCGTAGCCCTGGCTCTCGGAGGCAAGCGTGGCGAAGATCCGGCCGCCGACACGAAAATCGGCCGCGCCCATGTGGGAGCTTTCTTCAGCGCCTGCGAGGCTGAGCGCTATTCGGCGAAAGTCGGCTGCATTCATTTGCAAACCTCTGTTGAGGTTCAACTACCGCCTCATTCCTATTCCCTCGCGCTGCCAGTCTGGAAGCTGGGAGCTGGCAGCTGGATGGTCCCCCTGAAACTCTTCATTCAACCAGTTGGAAAACGCCTTGAACTCCTCGTCGCGGCCGAGGAAGTCGCGCACCATTTGCCGGCCGGCCTTGGAACCGCCCTGTTCGAGGACGGCCTTGCGGTAGCGGCTGCCGGCATCGCAGCCCAGCAGATCGTGGGGATCGAACTGGGCGAAGAAATCCAGCGCGATGACCTTGTCGAAGGCGTAGGTGTAGTAATTCGACGAGTAGCCGGTAAGGTGGCCAAAGCTGGCATACATGCGGTTGCCGTCCAGCCAGGTCCAGGGTTGCAGGCTTTCATAGAGACGCTTTGTGGTCTCGTCAAGGTCCAGGCCCGCGAGTTCCCCGTCGTGCAGGTCGAGCGAGAGCGTGGTGTAGTAGAGTTGCGAGCGCACCCAGTCGGCGCGGCCAAAGGCTCCCGCCAGCTTCATCTTCTTGATGGTCTCGGAGGGGAGTGTTTCGCCCGTCTGATAGTGCTTTGCAAAGGCCTGCAGCAGCTTTTCGTCGCGGAAGAATTCTTCCAGCATCTGCGAGGGCACCTCAATGAAGTCGCCCTCGGTGGCAAAGCCGGAGATCCCCGCCCACTCCGTCCGGCCGCCGAGGATGGCGTGCATCAGGTGGCCGAACTCGTGGAAAAAGGTGACCACGTCGGAATACTGGAGCAGCCCAGGATCGCCGCCTTCGTCGCCAGGGTCCCCAGCGGCGGGTCCTTGCCGCTGGGGTGGTCCGCCGGAGAAGTTGCAGATGAGCGCCGCCTCGGGCAGGGCGCGGCCGCGGACGCCGACGACGATGGGCGCGGCGGAGAACCACTTGTCTTTGCCCTCGCGAGGGTGCATGTCGAGGTAGAAGCGGCCCACGGGCTGGCCGCCGTCAAAAACCTCAAAGACCGAAACGTCCGCGTGCCATGCGGGGGCCGTCGAGCGGCGGAACTCGATCTTGAAAAGGCGCGCCGCGGTCTCGAGCACGCCCGTCTCCACCTGCGCATAGGGGAAATACGGGCGCACGGACTGGGAGTCGAATTCGAAGGCCGAGCGGCGGAACTGCTCATACCAGTAGGCGCGGCTGGTGATGTCTATCGCCGTCATCCCCGGCTGGCGCTTCCGAACGAAGTCCAGAATCAGCTCGTGCTCGCGCCGTGCGCCCTCGCGGCTGGCCTCGTCCAGTTTGGCCAGAAACGCGCGCACGTTAGCCGCCGAACCAATCATCTGGTCGGCGGTGGCCAGGTCCGCCCAACTGCGAAAGCCGAGAACCGTGGCGATCTCCTGGCGCGTGGCCAGCAGATCCAGAAGAATCTGCCGGTTGGCCGGCCAGGCGCGGGTGTTGTAGGCCAGAAACATGCGCTTCCGCAGCGCGGCGCTGGAGGCAAAGGTCATCACCGGCTGCATGTCGGGCGGGTCCGTCGTCAGAAGGATGGGGGTGGGGGTGACGCGGCCTTCGACGTCCATTTCGGGGCCCGGCTCCGATTCCTGGGCCTGATGGCGCGCGATGTAGTCGGCGGGAAGGCCGTCGAGCTCCGTCGGCGTGGCTTCGATGGTCTTGCCGCCCTCCTGGATATTGCGGCTGAATTCGAGCGCCAGCCGGGTGGCCTTTTCGTGCAGCGACTGCAGGTGGTCGCGGGTGGCCTCGTCCTTGTCCACACCGGCCAGCCGGTAGCTGAGGAGGGTGCGGTGGACGAAATGCTTCGTGGCGGCGCTCGAGCCTTCGAGGTCGATGGACGCGAGAGCCTCGTAGACTTGGGCGTTCAGGCTCAGCGCGCTGCCGGCCATGGCCACCCGCTGGGCTTCAAGCTGGGCCTGGTCGCGAACTGCCTTGTCGGCGGCCACGGAGTTCAGCACGCCGGCTTGCGCTCCGGCCAGGCTGAGCTGCTCGATGGCCTCATCGTAGAGCCGCAGGGAGTTCTCCGGCGTGCGCGGGCCCTTGACAGCCAGCAGAGCCGCCAGCGAGGCCTCGTGCGCGGCCAGCCGGGCGCCGACCCATGCGGAGAGCGCGTCCGCGGACGCTGCGCCGCCGGCCTCCCAGGCGTGAAGGTTTTCCGTTGCGGGGTCGACGGCAGGGCTTTCAGCAGGCATGGTGAGCAAATTCCTCCAAACTTCTAGGGTGCCACAACGGGTGGGGTTCGCGTCTGTTTCCCACAGAGACGATCCGACGGCCGGAACTTCTGCCGGCTCGCGACCGTATCACAACGCATATGCCAGGGGAGTTCCTTGCCTGGAGGCTCACCGATGGGTACCTTGGGTCAAAATCTCAAATTTGCCGTGCGGCAGTTGCGCCGCAATCCCGGTTTCACAGTCACGGTGATCTTTACGCTGGCCCTTTCGATCGGCGCCAACACCGCGATCTTTTCCATCGTGAATGCGCTCATGCTGAAGAGCCTTCCCTATGCGCACCCGGAACGAATGGGCGCCATCTATACGCGCATCGTGGGTGCGCAGGCGTCCGATGAGCAGAACGACCTGGACGGAGAGCAATGGGAGTTGCTGCGCGACAATGTGCCGTCGCTGATCTCCGCCATCGGCGGGGGGACGTCCGGGGTCAATCTCCAGGCCGGCTCACATGTGCAGTATGTCCATGCAGGGCGCATCTCGGCGCATTACCTTGACGTGCTGGCCATCAGCCCTGCCGCCGGGCGCAACTTCTCAGAGGCCGAAGACCTGCCGCATGGGCCGAAGAGCGCAATTCTAAGTTATGGTCTGTGGCGCAACACATTCGGCGGCGACCGTAATCTGCTTGGACAAGCCATCCGGCTGAAAGGCGAACCGTATACGGTTATCGGCGTGCTGCCGGAGAACGCGAACACTCCCTCGAACGCGGATGTGTACACAGCGCTGCAGCCCAGCCGCGAGGGTGAGGGCGGCGGAACCAACTTTGAAGCGATTACGCGGTTGCGCGACAGCGCCACGTGGCAACAGGCGGACGCCGAGATCAATCGCGCCTGGGCGGCCCGCGCTGCAAACTTCGCCAAACACAACCCCGGTGGGCGGTTGACTTACTATTCTGTGCCGCTCCAGAAAGGCCAGACGGCCGAATTGCGCCCCAAGGCCCTGACGCTGATGCTGGCAGCGGGAATCATCCTGCTGATCGCCTGCGCCAACCTTGCCGGGCTGACCCTGGTGCGCATGGCGCGGCGCACTCCTGAAGTGGCCACGCGGCTGGCGCTGGGCGCCTCACGCTGGCAGATTCAGAAGCAGCTATGGGTGGAGAATCTGATCCTGGCGCTGGTGGGCGGGCTGGTGGGCGTGGGAGTGGGATTTCTGGCTCTGCGCGGGCTGCTCTCGCTGCTGCCTGAAGGTTTTCTCCCCGTAGCCAGCGTGCCGCTGGATGGCCGCGTGCTGGCGTTCACGCTGGTGGTGGCGTTGTTGACCAGTGTGCTGTTTGGCATGATGCCGGCGCTCCTCTTCCGCAAGGTGGATCTGCGTTCCTCGATGGCCACCCGCGCGGCAACAGGCGGAGATCGCTTGCGCCTGCGTCAGGCGTTGATTGCCGGCGAAGTGGCTCTGACGGTGGTACTGCTGGCTGCCTCCGGCCTGCTCATCCGGACGCTCATCCACCTGGAAACTTTGCCGGCTGGGTTCAATCCGTCAGGGGTGATGACTGCCAAGGCGTCGCTGGACGATGCGCGCTATCACGACTCGGCGGCCTTCAGAAAACTTCTCAATGAGACTACTGCCGCCATGCAGCGGATTCCCGGCGTGCAAAATGCGGCCGTCGGACTGACCCTGCCCTATGAGCGCGCCTTGAACGACGCGGTCACCATCCACGATGGCAAAGAGGCCGGGCAACAGTTCGGGACCGACGTGGTGTACATTACGCCGGGCTACTTCGATACGTTGCAGATTCCGTTGCTGCAAGGGCGCGGCTTTACCTTGGCGGACGGCCCCGATACGCAGCCGGTGGTGATCGTCAACCGGAGATTCGCAAACAAATTCTTCCACGGAGCCAATCCGGTGGGCCGCACCGTGAACAAGAACGCCGTGATTGTGGGGGTGGTGGCCGATGTTCAACTTTCGTCGGGGTTGAATCCCGTCGCGCCGCTGATGAGCGAAGAGACCATGTATATGCCTGCCGCGCAGATGAACAATCCCCGCTACCTCGCGATGGTTCATATCTGGTTCCAGCCGAGCTGGATTGTCCGCACCGCCGCGCCGGTAGCGGGGTTAACCGCGCAGATGCAACGCGCGCTCTCCAGCGCCGACCCCAGCCTGCCCTTTTCGGGCTTCTACTCGATGAGCGACCTGCAGGCGGAAACGCTGTCAACACAACGAATCGAAGTGGCGCTGCTGAGCGCGATGGCCGGCCTCGCCCTGTTATTGAGCGCGGTGGGCATCTTTGCGCTGGTGGCGAACATGGTGGTGGAGAGAACGCGCGAAATCGGCATTCGCATCGCGCTGGGTTCGAGCATCCGTCAAGCCATGGTCCAGGTTGGCGGACCGGGGGTGCGCGCGTCGGCGGCCGGGCTTCTGTCGGGATTGATCCTGTGCATGGGAGCGCTTCGCGCGATGCGCAGTGTGCTCTACGGGGTAGGCGTCTACGATGCCACGACCATTGTGGTTGTGGTACTGACTCTGGTAGCGGTGACGCTGCTGGCCACGACGGCGCCGGCGCTGCGCATCGCGCGAATCGATCCGGCAAAGACCTTGCGGGATGAGTAGAAGAAGCGCTTGGGCGACCGCGCCGCGTATCCGTCCAATGCGTTGAATTCTGGCGATGGGTGCGGGATGCAACCCGTACCCTTCACTGGGACGCGCGCCATGGCGGTTCAAGGGCCTGCCGGCTACATTCTCCAGTTGCATCCCAAACGGAAGCGCTTTAAGATGCGTCAATTGATGGCTATGCCTCACACTGCTTCCAGCACGACAGTTTCCGCTCCCGGGCCGCCTGCGCCGAGGCTGCGCGTGGGCAAGCTGTGCGTGGCCATTCAGGCCGGCTCGGCGGCGCAGATGATCGAGCGGGCCGAGGCGGCGCTGAAGGACGCGAAGTTCCTGGAATTCCGGCTGGATGCACTCGCCAGGCCGGCGGCGGCGCTGCCCAGGGTGAAGGAGTTTCTGGCGGATCACCGCGACGTGACGGCGATCGCCACCTGCCGGCGCAAGGCGTTTGGCGGGAATTTCGAGGGGACGCTGACGGCGGAGTTGGACGTGCTGGCCAGGGCCGCGCAGGCCGGCTGCAAGATTGTGGATCTCGAAGTGGAGTCGGCCGAGGAGGCCCAGCCGGCGCAACTGGCCCAGTTTCGAGCCGGGACTCGAGCGGCGGGCGCGGCGCTGCTGGTGAGCTCGCACGACTTTACCCGCACCAAGGCGCTGGAGAAGGCGGCGCAGCGCATCGAGGTGTTTGCGCCCGATTTTGTGAAGGTAGTTTCGACGGCGCGGACGCTGGCCGACAATCTTGCCGTGCTGCGGCTGATTGAGGACCGGTCCCTGACAGCGCATGTGGTGGGCATCGCCATGGGCGAAGAGGGACTGGTGAGCCGAGTGCTGGGGCCGAGGGCCGGGGCGGCATTCACCTTCGCTGCAATGGACGATGGCGCCGGGACCGGCCCTGCACTGGCAACGGCGCCGGGCCAGGTGACGGCGCGAACCCTGCGCGACCTCTACCGCGTGGAACATCTGGACCAGGCGACGCGGATTTTCGCAGTGGCCGGCAATCCGATTGCCCATTCGCTTTCGCCGCTGCTGCACAACACCGCTTTTCGCCGCGACAACGTGAACGCCGTTCTGCTGTCGCTGAAAGTCCGCATGCTGGACGACCTGCTGACGCTGGTGCGCGAACTGCCCCTGGCCGGAGTGGCCGTGACCATGCCGCTCAAACAAGAAGTCCTGCCCCACCTGGCCAACATGGATCCGCTGACGGCCCGCATCGGCGCCTGCAACACGCTGCGCACCGGCGCGGACGGTAAGCTCTACGGCTTCAACACCGACGTGGCGGGGGTGGTCAGGCCGCTCGAAAAGCATCTGCGGCTGAAGGGCGCGCGGGTTGCTGTGCTGGGTGCGGGAGGCGCGGCGCGGGCCGCCGTCTTCGGCCTGGTTGACCAGGGCGCTGAGGTTTTCATCGTCAACCGCACCCACGAAAGCGCCGTGGCGCTGGCCAGGGAAGCAAAGGCCAAAGCGCTCCGGCGCGAGCAGTTTGCCAAGAGCCGCTTTGACGTGCTGATCAACACCACGCCCTGCGGAATGGCCGGCTCAAAGCAGCCGCTGCCGATTGAAGAGAACGAGCTGAATGCGGGGCTGGTCTTCGACATGGTCTATAACCCGCTGGAGACGCCGCTGCTCAGGCTGGCGAATGAGCGCGGGATTCCCGTGGTGACGGGGCTGGAGATGTTTGTGCAGCAGGGCGCGCGCCAGTTCGAGATCTGGACGGGCAAGCCGGCTCCCGAAGCGGAGATGCTTCGCGTGGTGGAACTGGAACTGCGCCGGCGCGGGTGAGGTAGGATACGAATTCCCTTCCGCCCGGGACGAAGAATGGAGTAGGATTAAATCCTACTGGTCCATCGAGGTGAGTCAATGCGGTCCACACAACAATTCAGCATCACCCTTCCTCACGAGATGGCGGAGTTGGTGCGCGCCAAGGTCGCATCGGGCGAGTATGCCAGCGAGAGCGAAGTCATCCGCGACGGTCTGCGCGCCTTAGAGACCCGCGACCGAGCGATTGAGGCGTGGCTCAAAAACGAAGTCGTTCCGTCCATCGAGGCTGTAAAGGACAACCCTTCGCTGGTGCGAACCAGCGATCAGGTGCGCGCATCCCTTGCGGAAGCGTACAAGGCATTGCAAAGGGCGGGATAGCTTGTACCAGGTAGCCTATTCTCCGCGGGCTGAGGAGCAATTGACTGACCTGCTCGCGCAAATTGCTTTGGCTGCTTCACCAGAAATTGCAGCACGCTACGTGGATGCCATTGTCGCTCAATGCGACAGCTTGTCCACCTTCCCCAGGCGCGGCGCTCGGCATTTGAGCCGCTCCGGATTCCTTGCCAAAGCGGCGCAGGAGGCTATGAGCGGAGGGTAAGGCCGGTGTGGTCTCCCAGGTCTCAAAATCTAGCGAAACCTGGGGCACCCACGCATCTGGAGTAGATTGAGATGCGGGCCACCCGCCAGCATATTTAGAAGGCTCATCTTCGCTTGGCCTTCGATGCGGCCAATTCTTCGTCTTCTGAACCAACAAATCGCATCACGAGTTCTACGTAATCATCCCCCCCGTTGAACAGTGACTTTTGGCAATCGCTTAGGGATGCTGATAACGGCACCAGCCCATTTGCCATTTGTGTAGTGATGTTTTTGTCTTCGCGAATTAGGGCTCTCAAGATGTCGCTCTCTGTGGAGCCTGCGCCGACTGAAAAATCATCCGAGGTTGAGAGAACGGCAACGAGAGCCTTCCCTGTTATGCGGCTCGGGTTCGCGATAAGGAAATCCGCGAACCTTTTAGCCTCGTCCAAGCTCTTAAGGTCTCTGTAGTACGGATCCGCGCCAATCACCAATTTGATGAGGGGAGCGGATGCTCCGGGCTGGACCAGCGTGTAGGACTCACGGCAACCGGACAGTGCTTTACTCATTGTCTTGAGGGACAGGGTTAGTGTCTCACTCGTAGGGGCCTGCGCCGCCACGGGCATGCATACCGCGATCAATAAGACGGTGATTTTGAGCACCGACGAGTATAGCACAGATTTGTCTTCCGTCGGTTCAATCCTACGAACGGCCCAATTTGGCGTCTAACCAAGCCTCAATTGAGGCTGCCTTCTCTGTCATGCCGTTCATACGAAACACAGGTGGGAGCATCAGCAACGCCGCTGAAGCAGATATCCGAAGCACTCTACAAGTATCTTCGTCACTATACTTGGGTGCCAAGACACCGGAACTTAGGGAGAACCTGGATAGGTGCTGTAGCCCCGAGTGAGTGAATCCACTCATGGTTTGCCAGCCAGTTGCGATTCCGGTAAATAGACCGTCCGCGCTCAGCGCGTCGTCAAGGTCTTTCGCCATCTTCTTAAACTTCGGAAAAGGCTCAGCCCCATCTTTCCTGATCGCCTCTACGTCGATTTCGCTCGCTAGTTGTTGGACCCATAGCCCTCGAAAGCAGGCTTCTATCTGTGGTCGAAGTAGAGCAAATGCGGAACCCCGATGATTTTGCTCGACAAGAATACGCATCGTGGATTGATGTTCTATGTTCAATCGCGCATAGGTTGTCGTGAGTCTGATGCGGGTTTCGTTCATAAAGTCAGCGTCAGACAGTACGGTTTCAATGAAATCCGTTGTCAATTTACTGTATGCGATTTCGTATTCAAGCTCTGGCGTCACACGGACCTTTCAGCACGCTGTGCTAATTAGTGCAGATCAAAGTAATGAGGATGTCAACTTCGGCAGGTGGCCCAGGTCTGCCCCTCCCAAACTTCTTACCTCACAGATCTGGGCGGGTGGCCCAGGTTCTGACCAATCCAAAATGATTGGGCGCCCCAGTTCTCGCTTTGAGACCTGGGAAACCACGAACCTAACCAAGTGAAACTGCGAACCCGCTCACGGCGCGCTCTCAATCTGGCGGGGAATCCAGTGGCTCAGGCTTACGCCCTCGATCGCCGCGCGCAGGGCAGCCTTTCGGTGCAGTTCCGGCTCGGTCCGCACCAGGATCTTGCCGTTGAACGGGCGGTCGGGCTGCTGGTCGCTCTCGGCGCAAAGCTCCAGATAGCCGTTAATGCTCTCGCGAAAAACGCGCGCCAGCTCCGTGGCAGTTCTTACCCCCAAATGAATCACGTCCCGAAGCCCGGCGACCGTGCCGGAAAACGTCTTATCCTCCGGATCGAAGTCGATTGGGCCGGCCGCATAACCCTTGTATTCCATCATGGCTTCACCCCCGCATTGATGAGGAACTGGCGGACGGCATCGATCGCCGTTCTTTCATTCTTGACTCCAACTAAATAGTATATACAATAAACCTATGGGAATCACGTACGATCCCGCCAAGAATGAGCGCAACATCCGGGAGCGTGGGCTTTCTTTCGAGCGGGCGGCGGATTTCGATTTCGAGACGGCATTGATCGCGGAGTACACCCGTCATGGCGAAATGCGACGCATTGCCGTAGGGTATCTGGACAGGCGGTTGCACCTGCTCTGCTACATACCCAAACCGGACGGAATCCGCGTCATCAGTTTTCGCAAAACCAACAAAAGGGAGGCTAAACTCTATGGCAAACCGCAAACCATTGATTGATGAGGATGGAGAGGTCAGGGAGATAACAGCCGAAGATGTTGCCCTCTTTAAGCCATTCTCCGCCCTGCCGGAGGCGGAGCAGAAAACGCTCCTGAAACTTCGCAAGCGCGGGCCGCAGAGGACTCCCAAGAAAGTTCCCATCTCGATTCGACTTTCTCCCGATGTGGCGGAGGGCCTGCGCGCAACCGGCAATGGGTGGCAACGCCGCGCGGATGAAGCGCTCAGGTTATGGCTTGCAGAGACGAGAAATGTGCCGGCGACCCGCACTTTGCCGAGCCGCTGAGGTGTGGGATTCGACCGTCAGCTACACCTACCTGGATTTCTTTTTCGCCGGCTTGCCGGACTTGGGCTTCTCGCCCTCCAGGTGACCCACGGGAATAGGTCCCAGGTCGGGGCCGATGCGCTTGACCTGCGTGTCGATCATCTCGTAGTTGATGGTGCGCGGGGCGACGGGGCGGGCGATGCCGGTGGAGGGATCGACGGCGAGGTCCGGGCCGTTGGCGATCTGGAAGCTGAAGGTGGGCACGGCGCCGCCGGACGCGGGCTGGAAGCCGGTTCGGACCGGAAGGAAGCCCTGGATGGGATGCAGCCGGAAGGCCGTCTCATAGCGGTGGCGCTTGACGCTCCAGGTAAAAACGCGCACTTGGTCGAAATCGAAGGGCAGGCCGGCTTTGGGCGGGGTGAGGACGGTTACGTACTCGGGAACCTCGTGGTTGGGGGTGGTGGCCTCGGGATCGGTGACCTTGGTGAGCACGTAGGCGCCCACCATCCGCTGGCCTTCGGAGTAGGTGGCTACCTCATCCGGCACATCCACATCCATGCGGCCGGCGAGCAGCCAGCCGGCGTGGCCCCGGGTGTCGCGCACCAGCCACCAGTCCTCCATCACGACAGGCGGCCCCTCGGCCGGGCTGGGAGTTGGCGCTGCGCCGGCCGGGGCCGGCCGTGAGCTGGGCGCGGGCGAGACGGCATTTCCAGTACCCTTCGGCAAATTGGAGGCCGGCGCGGGACTCTTGCCCTCCTGACCCGGTTGCAAGAGAGGTTTCGGCACGATTGGCTTGAGGGACGCTCCCAAGCCCCGGGTGGCCACTTTGGGAACCGAAGCGCGGGCCAGAAGCTGGACCTTGGCGTTGCCGGCCAGCAGATAAAAGTGCTCCGTCTCCCGGCCGGGGAGGATGTGCAGATACAGGTCGTCGCGGAGGGCGGCGGTGGCCACTACGGGGTCCTGCCGGTGCTGGCTGGCAAGCTGGACAAACGCATCATAGGTCTTGCCGTCAATCACGGCACGGTCTTCAATCCAGCCGATCTCGTTCTTTTGCGTCTTCACCTTGAGGAAACGGCGGCCGTGATCGAGGACTTCGAGCGGCTGTCCATTCGCCACCTCGGCTACGCGATTGGAGACGGCGGCAACCCGGTCGTGGAGGTACATCTGGCGAGCTGAGACGTAGACCGTATCGTGCTGTTCATGCCGAAATTGGCTGCATCCCGAGGCAAGGGAGAGAAAGCACAGGGCCAATACCGAAAGCAATGGCGTCAACGAAGGCATTGAGGCCCGGCGGAGCCTGAGGAAAGGGACGAATGGGATTGGAGATCGCGTGAACACAGCCAGTGGCGTTCCTCTTGAGGATAGCAGAGAACAGGGGTCAGGGGATCAGGGAGAGAGGGAACAGGGAAGGGACAACCTCATCGGGAATCACACCGTCCCACAAGCTCCGGGCTCCCCAGGTTCCGGTTCTGAAACCTGGGAAACCACGAACCCCGATAAGTGGGTGGCCCGAATTCACTCGCCGCCGGTCCAGACAACCGGCCCCTGCTTTCTACGGCGCCGCCGCAATGGCGACGGCTCCGACGGGGTCGGTTCCGGTGGGAACGGTGAGCGTGGAGGTGAGTGTGCCCGAACTCATGGTGTAGGCCTCAAGGTCGGGATTCCCCGCAAAGTCCACTGCAAGCAGGAAGCTGCCGGTCGAGTCTTCTGCCAGGTCTATCCGGCCGGTGGGCCCGGCCGTAGCGGTGTTGATCGAGGTCAGCGCGGTGGATGAGACCGAAAAGCTGGCGATATTGCCGGTGGAGCCGCCGCTGACCGATTGGTTGGCGACGTAGACGTAGTTGCCGTCCGATGTGGGCAGAATGGCAGAGGGTCCCGTTCCCCCAATTGCATACGGGGAGCCGGCGCTGGTGAGCTCGGTGACTCCATTGCTGGCGATGGTGAAGACGCGCAGCCCGCCGGATTGGGTGGCGGAGGGGAGGGCGTCAGCCTCTCCGACATAGAGTAACCGGTTGCTGGGGTCCACGGCCACTGCATTGTCTCCGCCTGCGGAATTCACCAGCTTAATGGTACCGGTGCCTCCGAAGGGATTGGCGCTGCCGGGATTAAAGAGAATGAGCTCCGTTCCCCCTGAGCCCATTCCGACAAAGACATAGCAATCGGCGCACGAACTGGAGTCATTGGGGGAGATGGCCAACTGCGACACGGTGGAAGCGGGCAGAGCGACAGATTGCTCTTTCTCGCCGGCGGTGGCGAGCGTTCCAGCGTTGGCGCCAGTGCTGATGACGTTAATGGCGTTGACCTGGGCCACGCCGGAGACAGCCTCGACCAGCCAGGAGTCGGTCGCGTCAACCTGCATGGTATAGGCCGGATCCGTGGTGATGGCTGTACCGCCATTTCCCAGGGTTAGCGCACCGGTGCTGGAGTTGACGGTGTAGAGGTAGATACCGTATTCCGTGCTTACATACAAGAATAGGCCGTTGGGAGCCACGGCGATGGCCACGGGCTGCACGGCGGGCAGGGTTAAGGCGCCGATCGTATTCAGCTGGCCGGAGGAAATAGTCAAGGCGACGATCTGGTCCGTCGTCTGGTTCAGCACGTAGAAGACGCCGCTGGCGCCGGCCGCGCCGCTGCAACTGCCTGAGGATGACGTGACCTCAGCGCAAACGGTGGTGGTCTCCGAAGCACTGCCGGAAACGCCGGTAACCGTAATTTCGTAAGCTCCGGTGGTCGTCGTGGACGTAGTGGCCGCGGTCAGCGTGGCCGTTTGCGCCGTCGTGCTGCTGATCGTAACCGAAGTCGGAGAAAGGCTGCACGTCGTGGGACTGGAGGCGCCCGATGGCGAGGTGGTCACCGCGCAAGTCAGTGTAACCGTGCCGGTAAACGAATTCGTTGGCGTCACGGTAATGGTCGAGGTGTTGGTCGCACCTGGGCTCACGGTGATGTTGCCGCTGTTGGTAAGCGTAAAGCTGGTGTTGTTGCCGCCGCTTGGCGCCTGCCAGAAATCTCCGCATCCAGCCAGGAGCGGAGCCGCCGCCAGCAACAGCCTTGCCCATTGTCCGAGTTTCATTGCCGCTCCTTGGTCGTCGCCTGCTGAGCCACGTTCAAAGGGTATCGCTTTCGCTTGCGTCCTGTCCTGCTACCGCATTAGACGCACATAGGCGGCCTCAGGTCCTAAAGTCAGAGACGCGGCCCGGCGGGTATTCGCTCAGCTATTCAAGATTCCTGGGCCTGCGATTCTATTGCGGGATCGAGGTGCGCGCCTGCCAGACCAGCCTTGCCGCGGTCAGGTCCTCTATGGCCATGCCTACGGACTTGAAGACCATGCGCCGGCCGGCGGGCGCGGCCACGGAACCGGAGAGAATTTCACCGATCTCGGTCTGCACCCTGGCGCCGGAGAGCTGCACGTCTCCCGATTCGCGCTCGACCGAGGAGCGGGACTCGGCCACCACAAAGCTCGAAAGCATGGCCTCGTCGTCCAGTTCGCGCAAACTGGCCCCGGTTGCTCCCACGGCCAGCACCAGCGCATGGGGCGCCAGCCAGCGGCCTTCCAGAACAGGGCCAGGCGAAGCGGTTGCGGTGAGCACAACGTCGGCGGCTGCTGCCTCCTCAATGGCCACGGCTCGGGCTCCGGCCTCGATAGCCAGCCGTTCGGCGTTGGCCGGGGTACGGCTCCAGATACGGATATCCGTGAGCGCCGGCCAGACCAGCCTGAGCGCCTGGATGTGCGGCCTCGCCTGCACGCCGCTGCCCAGAATGCCCAGGCTGGATGCTTCAGGCCGAGCCAGAGCCGCAAGCGCGACCGCGGAGACCGCTGCGGTGCGCATTTCCGTGATCAGGATGCTTCAGGCCGAGCCAGAGCCGCAAGCGCGACCGCGGAGACCGCTGCGGTGCGCATTTCCGTGATCAGGCGGCCATCCATGACGGCCAGCGGCTCGCCGGTGGAGCGGCTGAGCAACTCGATGACCGCCATGTGCGTATGCAGGCCCTTGTCGGCGTTGCCGGGGTAAAACGTGACGGTCTTGACGCCCATCACGTCGCCGTAAATCACCGGCATCACGGCAAACCAGCCGTTCAGGAATCCCTCGGCATTGCCGGCGCGCAGGACGATCCGTGGCGGCTGCTCGACAAGGCCGGCCGAGTAGTCGATCAGGGCCTGGCGAATGGCGGGAATCAGCGCGTCATAGGTAAGGACGGCGCGAACTTCTTGTTCGGGGACGTACATAGGTTCCGGTAATCCTCAAAAAACGGGGCAGGGCGGCTGTTTGGCTACCCACCCTAGCAACAAAAATCCGCGGCGGCGGACCGCGAGGGTGGGGCACCCGGCGAAGTCGTCGATAGTATCTCGGAACGACGTGGCGTCGCGCCTAGTTGGGCCGGCCGCCGGAGGCGGAACGGCGGCGGAAGCGCTCGTCCACGGGCTGGCGGCCCTGAAAACCGGAATCGACCGTGTGCCAGTGTTCGATGGAGGGCTCGCCCATGCGCCAGCAGAGCAGCACCACCTGGTCGTCGAGGCGGCAGGGAAAATCGAGCAGCCCGGCATCGATGTCCTTCACCTGCACGCCGATGGAATCGATCTCGGCGATGCTCTCCCGGACGCGCTGCAGGTGGGTTTCTATCTCCGCGCGCGACTTGGCCACCTTGCCCACGTCCACCCTCATGCCGCCGGAGAGATAGATGCGCCGGGCCAGTTCAGAAAGGCCGGACTCGACTTCCTCGGCGGACTGCTTGCCTTCGATGGCGCGTTTCAGCAGCGATTCCAGCACCGGGAGCAGGGACTGCGCTTCTTCGAGAGTGAAGGTCTTCATGGGGAAATGCCCTTGGCTATAGGATACGACGGAATGGGGAACAGCTTCTAGCCACTAGCTTCTAGCTGCCAGCCTTTTGCCCTAATGTCCACCTTGGCGTCGAGTTGGGTCCAAATCTCTGCAAATCGGCCTCTAGCCGGAGCTGGAAGCTAGAGGCTGGGAGCTGGAGGCTGTCTCCAGCATCCGGTCCAGCGCTACGCGAGCCCAGTGCTTGACACTCGGTCGCACCTGGATGCGGTTGACGACGCGGCCCTCCAGCAGGTTTTCCAGAGCCCAGGCCAGGTGGTGGGGACTGATGCGGTACATGGTGGTGCACAGGCAGCCGGTATCGTCGAGGGTGATGACGCGCTTGCCTTCTGCGGCAAAGCGGCGGGCCAGGCGGTTGACGAGGTGAATCTCAGTGCCGACGGCGAACATTGTGCCAGCGGGGGCCTGCTCGACGAGGGCGATAAGCGGCTCCGTGGAGCCTAGTGCGTCGGCCTTCTGGCAGACCTCCCAGCGGCATTCGGGATGAACGATGACCTGGATGCCGGGATATTTGGCGCGCACCCGATCGACGTGGCTGGGCAGGAAGCGCTGGTGGACAGCACAATGGCCCTTCCAAAGCAGAATGCTGCTGGCGGCCAGGGTTTGCTTCGTCTGGCCGCCCTGAAGCGCCCATGGGTCCCAAACAGCCATTTCGTTCAGCGCAATGCCCATGGAATGCCCGGTGTTGCGGCCCAGGTGCTGATCGGGCAGGAAAAGGATGCGCTTGCCGCGGGCAAAGGCCCACTCCAAGGCGGCGCGCGCGTTCGAGGAGGTGCAGACCAGGCCGCCGCGCTCGCCGCAGAAGGCCTTGATGGCGGCGGTGGAGTTGATGTAGGTCAGCGGAATGGTCTCCTCCGCCAGGCCGAGGCGCGTGAGCGCTTCCCAGCAAGCCTCAACCTGGGAGATTTCGGCCATGTCGGCCATGGAGCAGCCGGCATTGAGGTCGGGCAGAATCACCTGCTGGCCGTCGCGGCCGAGCACATCGGCGCTCTCGGCCATGAAGTGGACGCCGCAGAAAACAATGTACTTCGCATCGGTCTCGGCCGCGATTTTGGAGAGCTTGTAGCTGTCGCCCGTGAAGTCGGCGAAGCGAATCACTTCGTCGCGCTGATAGTGGTGGCCAAGCAGGATGGTGGTCGCGCCCAATTTGGCGCGCGCCTCCGCAATGCGTATATCCATGGAGTGGTCGGGGAGCGCCAGGTAGTCTTGAAGGCTGCAAGCGCTGCCGGCCTCCGGCGAGGCCGCCGTCAATTCGTCAAGAACCAGGTTCATTCGATTCCGCCTTCAGTCCAGCTCGCTCTGTTTATTTGGAGGCGGCGGACGGGGATGTTGAAAGCTAACGCGGCTGCAGTGGATGCACTGACCTGCCTGAGGTTATCGGCAAAACCGCCGAACCCCTCAAGCTTCCCCATCCACGGGGTTGTTGCAGCCCTTTCCCTTTTAGACGCGGCCTGGGGCCGGTTGACTCTGAAAAGATCCGGTCCGGCAAAAGCCGCCTCGTTGGAGCTTAGTGTAACGCAGCCGTAAGAGCTGGCCCAGGAGTCTTGCAGCTGGAGCCGATTGCCGCCGCGTCCGGAGCGCGAAGGAGAAGAGTTTGTGACCGCCTTGTCCGGGCAGGTATCATTGCTCTCGATGGGGACGCCGCCGACAATTCAGTTTGCTAGCCTGAGCATGGCAGACTCGCTGATCCTGATGGTGCTGGCGCTGGTGGTCTTCGGGCCGCGGCGGCTGCCGCAGATCGGCCGCCAGATTGGCAAGCTGATGTACGAGTTCCGCAAGGCCTCAAACGACTTCAAGTTCCAGATGGAAGAAGAGTTGCGCAACGCCGAGGAGGCCGACCGGCGCAAGGCCGAAGAGGAACGGCTGCGGGCGCTGGCGCTGGCGGCGCCGCCCAGGACCATCGAAGCGACGGCCGGGACACCCGTAGCGGACGGTCAGTTCCCAACCCCAAGCCCCTACCCCGGAGAGACCGAGTACCCCGCAGTGGCATCGGCTGCCTCGCCTGAGGCTCCTGAGGAAGAGACTTATCCCCGCATTCAGCCTCCCTCGACCGGCGAGCCGGTGCCGGCGGCGCGGCCGGGCAGCCCGGCGGCGCAGATCGAGGCTCCTGCGCCTGCGGAACAAACTGCGGAAGAAGCCGTTTCGGCAGTAGGCGCGGGCCCGGAAGGTCCGGGCTCTAACCCGGACAGTAGCCCTGCGGATTCGACGGTGGCTGGCAGGGACGGGTTTCAACCCATACCTTTATCCCCTGAGGTAAGCCCTGCAGAGAGTTCGGCCGCAATTCTCCCTGCTTCCGAAGCTTGTGAAGCCAGCGATGCGGCCGTGGAGGAATCTCCGGCTGCGGAGACCACCCCCGCCACGGAGCAGGCGGCCCCCCATGGTTGATCCCGCGGAGGCCATCGGCAAGGCGCGGGCGGCAGTAACCCAGCGCGCGGACCTCCCCGGCATGAGCCTGATGGAGCACCTGGACGAGTTGCGCCGCCGCATCGTCCACTCGGCCATCTATCTGGCCGTGGGGTTCGTTGCGGTGTGGGCCTTTCATGACCGGTTCGTCGGCTTCATCCAGGCGCCGCTCAACCACATCGGCAAGACGCTCGTCTTCACCCACCCCATGGACCCTTTGAACCTGGATCTGCAGGTTTCGCTGGTCGGCGGAGCGATTCTGGCCTCGCCCTTCATCCTCTTCCAGGTGTGGCTGTTCATTGCGCCGGGGCTCTATCAGAAGGAGCGTCGCTTCGTGGTTCCCTTCATGCTGGCCACGGTGGGGTTGTTCCTTGGCGGCGCGGCCTTCGGATACTACTATGTTCTCCCCGGCGCGCTCAAGATCCTGATCGTGGACTTCGGCCACAATTTCACCCCCATGGTCACCATCGAGGAGTACAGCGGCTTCTTTCTGTCGATCATCCTTGGCCTGGGCATCAGCTTTGAGATGCCGATCCTCATCTTCTTCTTGGCCATGTTCGGCATCGTGAGCCCAAAGTTCCTTTGGAAGAACATCCGCTATGCCGTTCTGGCCATCTTTCTGGTGGCGGCCATCATCACCCCCAGCCCCGACCCATGGACCATGTGCATCTACGCCATACCCATGCTGGCTCTGTATTTGATCGGCATCGGCGTGGCCTGGTGGGTGCATCCCTCGCGCCGCAAGGCCAAGGAAGCCAAGAAAGCCAAGGAGTCTGCTGGATAAGCCAGCGCTTTGAAAGGGCCCGGCTTTACAGGGCACGAAAAACTCGCTGTTTTGAAAGCGCACGGCTTTACACGCCGCGGAAAAACTCGTTGCTTTGAAAGGGCACGGCTTTAGCCGTCCCGTGGACGGACCAAATACGGATGTGGCTTTAGCCACCGAGGGAATGTCCGCCGTGCAACAAGACCTGTTGAAGGAGTCCCAAGGAACCCAGACCATGCACTCGTTCTCGTTTTGGAAGAAGATCGCGGCCATCATGCTGCTGGCCGCGCCTCTCGCCGCCCCCGCCCAGCAGCACTTCGACGGCGCCCGGGCCTATGAATACGCCCGCCAGTTTGTGGCCATCGGGCCGCGCTGGCCCACCAGCCAGGGCCACGTCAAGGCCGAAGAGTTCCTGCGCAACCACTTCCAGCACGACCAGCTCGAAGAGGATACGTTCACGGCCGACACGCCCATCGGCCCCGTCCCCATGCGCAACTTCATCGTGCGCTTTCCGGGCAAAAAGGACGGCGTGATCGTGCTGGGTACGCACTACGAGACTAACTACCCGCTGCGCACCATCAACTTTGTGGGCGCCAACGATGGAGGCTCCACGACGGGGCTGCTGCTGGCCATCGCAGACCAATTGCGCGGCAAGACCCTCGACGGCTACTCCGTCTGGCTGGTCTTCTTCGACGGCGAGGAGGCCATTCAGAGCTGGTCCAAGTCCGACTCCACCTACGGCAGCCGCCATCTGGCTGCCAAATGGGGAAAGGACGGAACTTTGGGCCGCGTTAAAGCTTTCATGCTGGCCGACATGATCGGCGACAAGGACCTCGACATTCAGCGCGAAGCCCAATCCACCGGCTGGCTGGTCGACCTGGTCCGGCAAGCCGCGCATAAATTCGGTTACGACCGCCATTTCTTCCAGACCGAGGAGCCGGTCGAAGACGATCATCTGCCCTTTGTCCAGCGCGGCGTGCCTTCGATCGATGTGATCGACCTCGACTACGGCCCCAACAACAGCTACCACCACACCGCCCAGGACACGATGGACAAGATCAGCGCCCACAGCCTGACCATCGATGGCGACGTGTTTCTCGAGACGATACGGCTGATCAATCAGAGATGAAAAAGATAGGGAACAGGGATTAGGGAACAGGGAACACCTGTACCATTCCCCTATGATTGCCGGCGTCTCCTGGGTCTGGTGGCTGGGGTTTCACGCTGTGGTGGTGGTGCTGCTGCTGGCCGATTCGCTGCTGCCCGGCCACCGGCGCCCCACGCGCTACCCGCAGGCCTTTGCGTGGCTGGGCACGGCGACGGTGGTCCTGGCCGCTACCGGATTTGCGGCCTGGATCGCCGTCACCCAGGGCCGCCAAACGGCGCTCGAATTCGTCGGCGGCTACGCCATCGAAGCCTCGCTCAGCGTGGACAATCTCTTCGTCTTCATGGTCATCTTTCAGGGCTTCCGCATCAGCCCGCAGCGCCAGCACGATGCCTTGATGTGGGGCGTAGGAGGAGCGGTAGTGCTGCGCGCGCTGTTTATTGCCGCGGGCATCGCGCTGCTCAGGCGCTTCGACTGGATCACCTGGATCTTCGGCCTGTTTTTGCTCTATGCGGCCTGGCGGCTGGTGCGCGGCGGCTCGGCCAACGCGGCCGTGCCGGAGTGGATTCGCAAGCTGCAACCGGCCAGGGGGCCGCTCTTGCCGGTGATTCTGGCCATCGAAGTCACCGATGTGCTGTTTGCCACTGATTCCATCCCCGCCGTCCTGGCCATTTCGCACAATCCTTTCGTGGTGTACACGTCGAACATCGCGGCCATCCTCGGCCTGCGTTCGCTTTACTTCGCGCTGGCTTCGCTGCTGGACCGCTTCCGCTATCTGCACTACGGCCTGGGCGCACTGCTGGCGTTTGCGGCGCTGAAGATGCTCGCTGCCCGCTGGATGGAGGTCCCCATCACCCTCTCGCTCGCCGTCATGGGCGCGATTCTCGCAATCTGCGCGGTGGTTTCCTGGTTCGCGGGGAACAGTGATCAGGGAACAGTAACCTATTAGGATTGCGCTGGATGGGTGCGAAGGAGAGAGTCCCCTATGTGGCCGGTTTGTAGCACGGATGAGAAATGAAGCGCCTCGCTCCGGTTGACCATTGATCCCCGATCTCTGCCGGAGCCCCATGGATAGGTCTTCGTCCGTGGGGCGAAGCGAGCGGCGACCCTCTGCGGAATTGGACAGGATACAGTATCCCTGGTAACGCCTTAGAAAACGCCATTGGCATGCATATGCTCACTGTATTTTTTGTCGGTACAGCAAATGTGATTGGTAAACCAGCCGTAAATAAAATCCATCACTTCCACTGAGAGCCTGGCGCGCAGGCCGCTCTCGTGGCGCTCTCTTAAGCCCGCAAGCATCTGTCTCAACTCGTCGTGCTCTTTCATGTGCGCCGGCGCGTCGGGGTAGCCGGTCTTGATGAAGAGCAGCTCTTCACGTAGGCAATGGTGCCGGGCGTAATTTTCCAATTGATCGAGAACGATTCCGAGTGTTTCCTTGCTGTCTCCAGCCTCGATGGCGCCATGTAATTCGTTCACCATGGCGATGAGTTTCTTGTGCTCCTGGTCGAACTCCTCGACGCCCACCGTCAGATTTTCCGTCCAAACCAACAACATGGGAGGCGGCTCCTTGGCTGGATTCTTTTCCGGTTCTGAGAGACGCGTATGGAAGCACTGCGATTCCATCCGCCTGACGAATCCACACAGACCCATGCGTTTGGGGAATTGCTCTCTCAAGAACCCATCGCCGCGTGAAACAAGAAAGACCAGAGGAAAGAGACGGCCCGGCGCCGGAACGGAACCGAATAACAGGACAATTTATATAGTACAGCTTTGGCAGAGGGAGGCCACGGCGCTCTACCACGCCTCAAACACCACCTGCCCCTCGGGGCCCTTGCGATTAAGGATGGAGTGCTTCAGGAACCGCTCGTCGTCGCGCTGCGGATAGTCGTTGCGGAAGTGGGCGCCGCGGCTTTCGGTGCGGGCCAGAGCCGAGTGCAGAATGGCGTGGGCCACGCGGCTCATGGCCTGCGCCTCGCTCAGGCGGCGGCTCCCCTTCCCCTGCTCAGCCAACTGGGCCAGGCCTGCGGCACAGACGGCCTGTGCGGCAAGACCCTCCAGCAGCGTGGACTCCCGGCGCAACAATCCGGCGTAGGCCCACATAGCCGTTCGAAGGCCGGCGATGAGCTCTTCGAGAGGAGCTTCTTCCCCGGCAGTGAGCGGGACAGGAACGCTCTCCGTCGCGTCGGCCGCTACCAGCGGGAGCCCATCGTCGAGCATCGAATGCGCCGCCCGCGCGCCGAAGACCAACCCTTCGAGCAGCGAGTTGGAGGCCAGCCGGTTGGCGCCGTGGACGCCGCTGCACGCCGCCTCGCCGGCGGCGTACAGACCGGGCAGAGTGGTGCGGCCGAACAGATCTGTCCTGATGCCGCCCATGAGGTAATGCGCGGCCGGGCGAACGGGAATGAGGTCGCGGGCGAGGTCGAGGCCGTGTTGGGCAAGGAAGGCGCTGATGCCGGGAAAGCGCTGACCGAGATCGATGTTCTTCACATGGCGCATGTCCAGATGGACGGGCCGGGAGCAGCCCGGCGGCGAGTCGGGAGCCGCCGCCATGCCTTCGCGGGCGATGGCGCGCGCCACCACGTCGCGCGGGGCCAGCTCAAGTTGCGGGTGGTAGCGTTCCATAAAGCGTTCGCCGCGGTCGTTGCGCAAATAAGCGCCCTCGCCGCGCAGGGCTTCAGAGATCAGGAAGCGCGGGACGCCGGGAAGCGACAGGGCAGTGGGGTGGAACTGGTAGAACTCCATGTCGGCCAGCGCGGCGCCGGCCTGGGCGGCCAGAGCGATGCCGTCGCCGGTGGCTACAGAGGGGTTGGTGGTGTCGGAGTAGACCTGGCCCGCGCCCCCGGCGGCCACCAGCACGGCCCGCGCGCTCACCCGCTTGAGCCGGCTCTCGCTGTCCAGCAGATCGGCCCCGATCACCCGACCATCGGCAACGGCGAGGCCGGTGACCGTAGTCCACTCGGCAAAGCGAATCCGCTTGTGGACGCGGGCAAAGGCGGCCAGCGACCGGCTGATTTCGGCGCCGGTGGCGTCGCCACGGGCGTGCAGGATGCGCGGCAGCGAGTGAGCGCCCTCGCGGGTGCGCAGCAGCTCTCCGCCCCCCTTACCGTCCTCGGTGTCGAAGGCCGCGCCCCACTCGATCAGCTCGGCCACCCGCACCGGCCCCTCGGCCACCAGCGCCTGGGCCGCCGGCCGGCGGACAAGCCCGTCGCCGGCGTTGATCGTGTCCAGCAAGTGGAGCGCTACATCCTCATCGCCCTCCATGGCCACGGCGATTCCGCCCTGCGCATAGTGGGTGTTCGACTCGCCCAGCGATTCCTTGGTGACCACCAGGACCTCACCGTGGCGCGCCAGTTCGACAGCCGCCCGCAGCCCCGCCACGCCCGCTCCCATCACCAGAAAATCCACCTGAGAGGCCTTTACCATAAACGATTAGCCTACCACCGCGAGATTGGCGGGCTTTGTCATGCCGGCTCTCAGTTTCCCGCCGCCGGCCGAAGACGTGCTTCTTATTGCTCAGACTCGGCCGACACCTGCGCCTAGAGTTGAGAACGTAAGGGTAGATAGATGACGGCCCCGATAAAGTGACGGGAATTCATGAACGGAAAGAACCCCCCTTATGGTGGCTGCTGCAACCGGGTTATTCTTGACAGCGGCACAGCCTCCCACGCGACAAACGGAAACGCAGCCACCTTAAGGGGGGGTCATATATGCGCGGACTCAAAGTTTTGATCGGAACTACAGCATTGCTCGCGGGCTTGGCCCTGGCGGCGCCGGTGGCTAAAGCGCAAGTCGTCGTCGATGTCGGCATTCAACCCGTCTGTGCCTATGGCTACTACGACTATGCGCCGTACGCCTGCTCGCCTTACGGTTTTTACGGGCCGGGGTACTTCTACAACGGCATATTCCTGGGCATGGGCCCATGGGCCAACTGGGGCTACGGCCACGGCTGGGGTAGCCATCGCTTCGGAGGCGGCGGCGGCGGATATGCGGGCGGTCGCGGCGGGTATGCGGGCGGTCGCGGCGGATATGCAGGCGGTCGCGCTGCGTATGCAGGCGGCGGAGCTCGCGTGAGCGGTGGCGCAAGACCCAGCGCAGGCCACGCCACAGCGGCGCGTGGCAGCACATCGCGCGCAACAGCATCCCACGCCTCAGCTGCGCATAGCAGCGGCGGTGGTGGCGGACATTTTAGCGGCGGCGGCGGCGGCGGACATGCCGGCGGCGGTGGCGGACACCGGTAACCTCTAGCTGCTGCATCAGGCAGCAGTTTGTGCAACCAGCGGCGGAGCCAACCTGCTCCGCCGCTTTTGCATGTGCGGGACATTTGGGTCTGATCGCCCCGGCAGGGGCGTACTCGTGCCGGCCTCAGGTGCGCGGTCCTTCGCGCCTCAGATGATCGGCTTTCCGTTGTCGGTCAACTGCGACAGGAGGGCCTGGCCTTGCTGCTGAACCGGAGTCGGCAACTTGGCATAGGAGAGTTCTTCAGCCGCGTCCTGCCCTGTGGTGAGCGCATAGGCGAGGTAGTCCTTGAGCGCTTCCTGCTCTCCGTCGGTGCTCTTGTTGTCCTTGGGAATCAGGATGAAGGTGATGCCCGTGATGGGATATGCGCCCCTGGCCGTTGCCGGAGGATCGACGATCGAGGTGCGGAGATCCTTGGCAAGCGCGTCGACAGAGGCATTCACCGCCGCGTAGGCGCTGGCAGGACTGGGCGCCACGTACTCGCCGGCTCGATTCTGAATCGAGGCCACCGGCACTCCGGACGTTCTGGCAAAGGTCAGTTCGAGATAGCCGATGGTTCCCGGCGTGTCCATTACCGTTTTGAGAACGGCATTGCTTCCGTTGACGCCGATGCCGGCCGGCCACTTGACGGAGAGACCCACGCCGAATTTAGCCGACCAGGCAGCGCTTGCCTTGCCGAGGAAGTTCGTGAAAATGCTGGTGGAACCGCTTCCGTCGGCGCGATGGACCACGATGATGGCCGCATGGGGCAGCGCGGCGCCGGGATTTTCACCGGCGATCGCGGGGTCCTGCCAACTGATGATCTCACTGGCGTAGATGCCCGCCAGGGTCTTGCCGCTCAGCTTCAGCGGGGTCTTCAAGCCCGGCAGGTTATAGACCACGCAAACCGGGCCGGCGCTGACCGGAATCTGGACGATGGGTGGAAGTCCCTTCAGTTGATTGTCGCCGAGCGGCGCATCGCTGGCGGCAAAAGCCCCGTAGCCGCGACGAAGGTTGTCTATGCCGGCGCCGCTGCCGATGGGCCGGTAATTGACCTGCAGCGGGTGCGATTTCTCGTAGTCCGTGCCCCAGCGGTCAATCAGCGGCTCGATGGCCGTGCTCCCGGAAGCGGAGAGCGAACGTATCGCGGCATTGACAGTTTTAGTTTCTGCCGGCCTGCCGTCTTCGGAGAGGTTGCAACCCGTTGCCATGAGAACAGCGAGCGTTGCCAGTGCCGCGGGCGCCGTAATCATTACTCTCATTTTCAGATCCATCGATCCCCCGGAAAGCAGGACAACGCGCACGCGATCCACCCGAATCGTCGATGCGTCTGCTCAGTTGGTCAATATAGGCATTCAATGTGAAAAGGGGATGAATTCAGATTCCCCGCCGGTCTCGCCCGGCGTTTGGAGGCCGGCAGGCGTCTTCCGTTACGCCTCTTAGCCCTGAGAAAGGCTTAGGCGGCGAGCTGGCAGAGCCGAATCCCGGGTCTCAAAATCGGGACCTGGGGCGCCCGGATTTCGGATGTGGGCCACTTGCCAGCCAGGGAATATAATCGAGCATTCTCCGTGCATGTCCAACCTTGAGGCCCTCCTCGGAAAGGAACCTGACTGCGGGTGGAACCAGGTCCGTTCTCATTGGTCAAGTGGTATATGGATTGCGTCACCGATTCCGGCGACGCCGCAATCCTCTATTGCGCCGACTTTTGCTGGCGCGGCATTCATGCATCCTATTGCAGCGTGCTTACCGTCAATGAGCTGGCGGCCGAATCCCATTCTTCGATGACCCGCTACCGGCTCTCCTCGACGGACGACCAGATCCTGGTCGAGTTTCCCCGGCTGGGAGTCTCTGGGAGGTGGGAGGCTATTGCCGCGCCTTATCAGCGAGTTGTTTACCAGAGCGCCTCGGGAAATGTGGTGTGGAACTGCCTGCAGCCCAGATCGTCGGTCTATCTTCGCGTCGGGGAGCGTGAGTGGACTGGCCTGGGTTACGCCGAGTGCCTCACCCTGACGCTGCCTCCATGGCAGTTGCCGATGCGTCAACTGCGCTGGGGGCGCTT
Organism: Acidobacteriaceae bacterium; assembly: GCA_003139795.1. GTDB lineage: Bacteria > Acidobacteriota > Terriglobia > Terriglobales > Acidobacteriaceae > Telmatobacter. The sequence continues at coordinate 36,213 of PLGM01000314.1, forward strand.
TGTTTCGCAGCAGGATTCGCTTGCCTGGGTCGACTGGCAGGGGCCATATTCCACCAGCTTCGCGGTCTGCAACAGCCTCCCATGTCAGACACTGTCGGTCACCGACTCCGAGGTCGTACTGCGCGATCTCTCGCTGCGCATGGAAGAGAGTTTTCCTCTTCGCGCCGGGCGCTTGGGCTCCACAATTCTCCCCGGAGCACCCGCGCTGGCCAGACTCCTGCCACGCTCACTCTTCAACATTGAAGAACAGAAGTGGAGGAGCCGCGGAATTCTGAACGCGCACGGACGCAGCAGCAACGGCTGGGTCATTCACGAGGTGGTTCATTGGGAACTGTAAGCCGTTCTCAACTGTTCAAAGTGTTATACGGGACGCTCTTTGTGGCTGTGCTTCCGCTGGCGCTTGTGCTGTGGGCGCATGCCACAAGAGACGCGGTGCATCTCGCGGCCCAGCGTTCGGTGCTTTGGGGATCTGCGCTGGCTGCGTTTGGCCTGGCCATCGCGTTGACGGGCATGATGTCGCTCTGGCGGTACGGCGGCGGCTTGCCCATGAACGCCTTTCCTCCGGTGCGTCTCGTCGCCAACGGCATTTATAGCCTGGTTCCGCATCCGATCTATGGCGGATCTGTGATTGCCTGCGCCGGTGTCGCCATCCTCTCCGGTTCAGCCAGCGGATTGTGGCTTGTAACTCCCACTGTGGCGTTGGGCTGCGCCGCGCTGGTTCTGGGCTATGAGCTGCCCGACCTGCGGAGCCGATTTGGAGCGCCTGCCTTCTCCGTCTGGCTGCCGCGCGATGGGCCTGCGGCCCCGTCCCTTCCAGAACGCCTGCGCGTTTATCTGGTGGTGTTGCTGCCGTGGCTGGCGGTCTTTGAGCTCCTGTGGCGTCTCGGTACTTCAGTTGGCGCCATCGCCACGTACTTGCCTTTCGAGCGCCGCCTGCCGGTGATTGAGCAGACGGAGGCCGTCTACGCCAGCACCTACCTGGTTGTGCTGCTGGCGCCGTTGCTCATTGGCACTGGCCATGCGTTGCGACGCTTTGCGCTGCGCGGCCTGGTTGCGATGGCGCTCATCTTTCCGCTCTATCTGCTGCTGCCGTTCTTCGTTCCGCCGCGTCCGTTCCACTCGGCCACGCCGATCGGCCAGTTGTTGTTGTGGGAGAGAACTCCCTACTCGGGGATTGCCGCCTTTCCCTCGTTTCATATTGTCTGGGCGCTGATAGCCGCCTCCGCATTGGGTGAGGGCGGGCGCGCAAAAATGAACGCATGGTGGACGTGGGCGGCGCTGGTCGGTGTCAGTTGCGTCACGACGGGGATGCATTCGATCGCCGATGTGCTTGCCGGGGTTGTCGCCTTCGCCATCGTTGTCCGCATGCACGCTATCTGGATGGCCATCCTGCGCGTTGCGGAATGGATTGCAAACTCGTGGCGGGAGTGGCGGATTGGGCCGATAAGAATCATCAACCACGGCGGATTCGCGGCAGCCGCGATTCTGCTCGGAGTGTGGCTCATCGGCGCGCTGCTCGGCCCTGGACGCGAATGGTTGGTGGTCAGCATCTTTGTCTGCTCCACAGTGGGAGCGGCGTTCTGGGCTCAGTGGGTGGAGGGATCGCCGGCGCTGCTGCGCCCCATGGGTTTTTACGGAGGCATGATCGGCGCTGCCATCGGAGGCGCTTCCGCGCTCTTGATCCATCTCGATTTGTGGATGGTGTTTGCGGCGATTTGCATCGCGGCGCCATGGATACAGGGAATAGGCAGGCTGCGCTGTCTGGTTCAGGGGTGCTGTCACGGACGGGCCACGGAAACGGCGGATGGGATTCGTTACACACACCCCCGCTCGCGTGTTTGCCGTCTCGCGCAGCTTTCCGGAGTTCCCGTGCATGCGACGCCTGTCTATTCCATCCTGTGGAACCTGGTGGTCGGCGCCGCCCTTCTGCGCCTCCTCCAATTGCATTCTTCCGCCACGCTGATTTGCGGCGTATACCTCTTGCTGTCGGGGGCCGGGCGCTTCGTCGAGGAGGCCTATCGCGGCGAACCTCAGACCTTGGTCTTCTACGGACTGCGTCTCTACCAGTGGATCGCAACTCTGGCAGTCGTAGCCGGAGCCGTGGTGACCTGCGTCCATGGCCCGGCGATGCCGCGGGTATTCCCCTTGCGCATCAGCTCGATTCTGGTCACGATCGGATGCAGCGCCGTGGCCTGGTTTGTCACCGGAGTCGACTTTCCTGAATCATCGCGCCGCCTTGCCCGCCTGACCTGATTGCGCCGCTCAAAGCTTCCTGGGGCCTCGCAGTTTCGTTGTGAGACGCGACAGCCAGGATATACAGGCTGCGGAAGAACTCGATCAGGAGGGAGGCGGGGGTTTCAACCCCCGCATAAAGCCAACAGGATCAACGCGGGCTTTAGCCCCGGAGGGAAGCTTTCCGTCAATTTCACCCGAAATCCCGAGTTTTCCTCATCCTCTATAGTCGCCCGAACGAACGGATAAAGCAGGGGCGCGGCAGGCTTGCTTTAGGATGAAAGCAGCGTGCAAACGATACGAGTAGAGACACCAACGGCCAGGTACGACGTGATTGCGGGGAGCGGGCTGATTGAGACGCTGGCGCCGCGCATTGAGAGAGTTGCGGGCAGGTTGCCGCGACGGGTTTTTGTGCTGACTTCAGCGCCTATCTGGGCCCTGTGGGGCGAGGCCTTGCAGGCTTCCTTTGCCGAGGCGCCGGTGGTGCTGTTCCTCGAACCCGGCGAGAAATATAAGACGCTTGGAAGCGCGGAGCGCCTGCTGCGGCAGATGGCGCGGGCGGCCGGAGATCGCGGGAGCTTGCTGATTGCCTTTGGCGGCGGGATTGTGGGCGATGTGGGCGGGTTTCTGGCGGCGATTTATATGCGGGGCATCCCCTATATTCAGGTTCCGACGACTTTCCTGGCGCAGGTGGACTCGTCGGTGGGCGGCAAAACGGGCGTGAACCTGCCCGAGGGCAAGAACCTGGTGGGGAGCTTCAATCATCCGCTGGCAGTGTTTGCCGATATTGCCCTGCTGGGGACGCTGCCGGACCGGGAGTTGCGGGCCGGGCTGATGGAGAGCGTGAAGGCGGGGATTATCCGCGACCGTACGCTGGTGCGCTTCATGGAAGAGCACGTGAACGAGGTGCTGGGGCGCCAGGCGAAGGCCCTCGAAAAGGTAATTGCGGCGTCGATAAGGATGAAAGCCGGGGTGGTGGCCAGGGACGAGCGCGAGAACGGGCTGCGGATGATTTTGAACCTGGGGCATACGGTGGGCCACGCGCTGGAGCAGGTCACCGGCTACCAGACTCTGCTGCATGGAGAGGCGGTGGGGTGGGGGATGGTGGCTGCGCTCTACCTGGCGCGGAAGCGCGGAACGATTGCGGGCCTCCAGTTCGAGCGGCTGGAGAGTTTGATCCACTCGTATGGGCCGCTGCCTGCGCTGAAGCTGCGGGCGAGCAAAGTGGTAGCGGCGACGGGCGGGGACAAGAAGAACGTGGGCGGGGTGAGACGGTTTGTGCTGCCGGTGGGAATTGGCGACGCGGGGGTGGTGGAGGACGTGACGGCGGCGGAGCTGGAGGCGGCGGTGGGGTATATGCTGGCGCGGGCTGGGGAAGAAGCGCAAGGGCGGCGTGGTTAGCAGAGTTGGAAGCGGAGATTGGGGTTCAGATGAGCGGGACGGGGGCCAAGCCGGCGGGGGTGGTGGATGAGGCGGACGCGGCGCGGGCGGTGCGGCAGATGTTCGACGCGATTGCGCCCCGGTATGACCTTCTGAACCACGTGCTCTCGGCCAATGTGGACCGGCTTTGGTGGTGGCGGACGGCGCGGCGGTTCAGGGCCGTGTTGGCGCGGCCGGATGCGGCGGTGCTGGACATCTGCTGCGGAACGGGCGACTTGACCATGGCCCTGCTGAACCGCAGGCCGCGCGGGGCAACGCCGATTCTGGCGGCGGATTTTGCGCGCGGGATGCTGAGCCGTGGAGCGCGGAAATTCGGCGCGCGAAAATCCGGCGCACCGTGTGCCGTGGCGCTCGAGGCCGATGCGCTGCATCTGCCGCTGCGCTCCGCGTCGCTGGATTTGATTGTGACGGCGTTCGGCTTCAGGAATCTGGCCAACTACGAGGCTGGGCTGAGGGAGTTTTACCGGGTGCTGAAGCCCGGCGGACAGTTGGGGATTCTGGACTTCGCCGAGCCGGGCGGGCTGTTGGGCAGGGTTTATGCGGTCTACTTCCGGCGCGTGCTGCCGGCGATTGGGCGGCTGGTGTGCGGAAAGGATGGGCCGTATAACTATCTGCCTGCTTCGGTGGGGAATTTTCCTCCGCCTGGCGAGATGCTGGATCTAATGCGGGCGATGGGGTACGAAGAATGCGCGTGGCAGCCCTATACGTTTGGGATTGCGGGGTTGTACACGGCGGCGCGGCCGGTTGTGGTTGAGGAGCGCGATGAGTAGAGCTGCTGCCAGTCCGGCGGTGAGGGGTTCCGCGTTGGGGCTGGCGGGGTTTTCCGCCGAGAAGCGGCGCGTGGCGCTGCACTCCATGGTGGCGGCGGGGGTGATGACGCTGCTGAAGCTGGCGGCGGGGCTGCTGTCGGGGTCGCTGGGCGTGCTGTCGGACGCGGCGCACTCGGCGCTGGACCTGGTGGGCGTCACGCTGACGTTCTTTTCCGTCCGGGTGAGCGACAAGCCGGCCGACGAGGACCACACCTACGGGCACGGCAAGATCGAGAACCTGTCGGCGTTTGGCGAAGTGGGGCTGATGGCCGTCTCCTGCGCGTGGATCATCTGGGAGGCGATGCAACGGATCTTCAACCACAAGATGGAGCTGCGGCACTCGGTATGGCCGGCGCTGGTGCTGGTGACGTCGATTGGGGTGGACTACTGGCGATCGCGGCGGCTGCGGGCGGTGGCGGAGCGGACGGGTTCGACGGCGCTGGCCACCGATGCGTTTCATTTTGCTTCCGATATCTGGTCGACGCTGGCGGTGCTCGTCGGGCTGGGCGCGAGCTGGGTGGGAGCGCGGTTCGGGATCGCCTGGCTGCGCTACGCAGACCCGTTTGCGGCGGTGGTGGTTTCGCTGATGATTCTGCGCATGACGCTGCATCTGGGCCGGGAGACGGTGGCCGTGCTGATGGACGAAGTCCCGGCGGAGACGCGGCAGCGGCTGGTGGCGGAGGTCGGGAAGGTGCCGGGCGTGCTGGCCGTGGAGCAGGCGCGGGTGCGGCGCGCGGGTGCCAGCTACTTTGCCGACCTGACGCTGGCGCTGCCGCGACGGTTTACGTTTGAGCACACCGGAGAGCTGGTGCTGGCGGCCACCGAGGCCGCGCACCGCGCGTTGCCCAAGGCGGACGTCGTCATCCATACAGTCCCGCGCGAGGCCAGGGCCGAAAGCATCTTCGACCGGGTGCGGGCGGTGGCGGCGCGCAACAACGTGAGCGTGCACGAGCTGAGCGTGCAGTCGCACCATGGACGGCTGCGCGTGGAGCAGCATCTGGAGCTGGACGAAAAACTGCCGCTCAGGACGGCGCATGAGTTCGTAACCGCGATGGAGGCGGAGATTCTGCGCGAGACGCCGGAGATCGACTCGGTGCTGACGCACATTGAGAGCGAGCCGGCCACCATCGAGCTGCCGGAGGAAATGGTGGAGGTGGACCGCAAGATCGAGGTCGCGCTGCGGGCCGCGGCCAGGCTCTTCCCGGAGATTGTGGATGTACACGAGATCGTCGTGGGCAGGGCCGCCGAACACATTTCGCTCTCCTGCCATTGCACGCTGCCGGACGACCTGCCGATGCTGCGGGTGCACGAGGTGATTACCGGTCTCGAGGACCGCTTCAAGCTGGAGTGCCCGGAGGTGTACCGGGTGACGATCCACCCCGAGCCGGCGACGGATAATTTGCGATAGGCAACTGAATTGGGCTCTTGCTAGCGGGACGCGGCTTTCTCTTTCAGGGCGCTTTGCACGATGTAGGAGGAGCGGGTGAGCCCCTTTGCGCGGGCGCGGCGGTCAATCTCCGCAATCTGGCTTTGGCGGGCTGTAATATTGATGCGGACCGTTCTTTCCGGCTCGCGGAGTTCCGTTAGGAAGGCTACCGCACCCTTCATGGCCGGATCGCCGCGCAGATCGTCGAGGGTGGCAGGCTTGGGAATCGGCTCTCTGTCCTCGCGCATACCGGCAACATGAAACGCAAGAGCTTCGACCGCCATGCTGCGCGCTTCTTCCAGGGTGGAACCGGCGGTGATGCAGCCGGGAAAATCGGGAAAGCTGACACCGTAGTCTGATTTTTTGTCTTTGTGAAGGTAGGCGATATACTCCATGGTTGCTCCTTTACCTGAGCTTGAGGCCAGATTGTTTTTCGATGCTCCTGAGAGTTCCTTCAGGAACATCTCTTTGGGGGTAGACAACCGTGACCCGGCCCGGCTTGACGGGATGCTTGAATTGCTTGTGGCTGCCGGCCTGCGCCACTTCAAACCAGCCATCGTCTTTGAGCTTGCGAATGACTTCCCGGCTGTTCATCGCGGCGTGCCCTTTCACCTCAAGAATACACATTTCGTATACACTCATCAATGACCGTAAATACCTCCGGAAGGAAGTCCGATGATTGCGCACAGCGAATGGAAGCACGACAGTATCTTCGAGGGAGTTGCGGAGAACGGGAACACGGTTCTGTTTGACGCGGACCCGGCGCACACCCAGGGCCCCAGCCCGATGGAAGCGGTGCTGATGGCCCTGTGCGGATGTACCAGCGTGGATGTGGTTTCGATCCTGAAGAAAAAGCGGCAGCCGCTGTCGGGGCTGCGGGTTTCGGCTGTGGCTGAACAGGCGGAAACGTCGCCGCGGGTGTTTACCAAGATCAAATTGACCTATGCGGTGAGCGGGCGATTGAGCCGCAAGGCCGTGGAGGACGCGGTGGCGCTGTCGAAGAACACCTATTGTTCGGTGTCGAAGATGCTGGAGAAGGCGGCGGCGATCGAGTACGAGATCGTGTTTGTGGACAGAGAGCCGGAGCCATGAAGACGCGTCCGGTAGTCAATTTCTTTCAAATCGCGTCGCTGGTGCTGCTGCTGGTGGCGGTGGCGCTGCTGGCGGCGATCACGACCATGCACTTTGCCATTCATGGCGCGGAGGTGCAGGTGCCGGCGCTGACGGGAATGACCGTGGCGGATGCGCGCAGCCAGACCGCCGGGCTGGGGCTGAACCTGGACGTGGATAACCGCTATTACTCGGCGGACGTGGCGGCGGGACACATTCTGTCGCAGTCGCCGGCCGCGGGAACGGTGGTGCGGCGGGAGTGGCTGTTGCGCGCGGCGGAGAGCCTTGGGCCGCAGAAGGTGGACGTGCCCGACATGGTGGGCAAGGACGAACGGGTGGCGGCGCTCACGTTGCGGCGCGTGGGGCTGGAGGTGGGCGCGACCGCGCGGCTGCCCTGGGGCAAGACAGCGGAAGGAACAGTGCTGGCGCAGGACCCGCCGGCTCACGCGCAGGGGATTGCGCGGCCCCGCATCAACCTTCTGCTGGCGGCGCCGGGCGACGATGCGGCCGACGGGTTTGTTATGCCCGACCTGGTCGGCTTGCCGGTGGTGAGCGCACAGGCAGCATTGGCCAGGGTGGGCATCCAGGCGGCGGAGCCTACCTATGTGGCGGTGCCGGTGGGGCCGTTGGGAAGTGGAGACGCGCCGATCAGGCCGCCGGTCAACCCGGGGGCTGTGACGGCGCAGGCGCCGGCGGCCGGATCGCGCGTGTATCAGAGCACGGTGGTGCAGTTGACAGTGGCGCAGTGAAAAGAACAGGGATCAGAGATCAGGGGTCAGGGATCAGCAAGGCAGCGAGCTAGCAGGTCACCGAGTTAGCGAGTTAGAAAGTTAGCGAGTTGGCGAGTTGGCGAGTCAGCGTTGCGCGGAGGCGAGACCGAATGGGACTGAGCGAAGATTTGGAGCGGGTGGCGTTGCAGGAACATGAACTGCGGCTGCCGCGGCTGGACGCGCGGGTGGCGTGGGACCTGGGCGTCCGCCTGAGGACGCTGGCAGAAGAACGCGGGCTGGCGGTGGTGATCGATGTGCGGCGGTTCGGGCAGCCGTTGTTTTATGCGGCGCTCGAGGAGACGACGCCGGACAATGTGGAGTGGGTGCGGCGCAAGAGCAACGTGGTGGCGCGGTTCCATCGCAGCTCGTATGCGGTGGGGTTGAAGCTGAAGGCGAAGAACGAAACGCTCACCGAACAACAGGGCCTGCCGCTGGCCGACTATGCCACGCATGGCGGATCGTTTCCGCTTGCCGTGGAGGGTGCGGGTTTGGTGGGCAGCGTGACCGTCTCCGGGCTGCCGCAGCGCGCCGATCACGAGTTGGTGGTGGAGGCGCTGTGCGGCTTGCTGGGGCGCGACTACGCGGAGTTGCGGCTGGAGGCGGAGTAGGGCTACTCAGCGCGTCAGCAAGTCAGCAGTTTGACGGCCGCTGCCTTTCACGAAGTTCTCTCGATCAGGGCGATGAAAAAGCCGTCGGTGTTGAAGGCGCCGGGGAGCAGGCGAAGCGCGCCTTCGGGCGTGAGCGAGGCTTGCAGCCGCTCTGCTCCTGGGGCGGTCAGAATGCCTGCGCGCAGCAGGCCTGCGACGCAGCCTTCGAGCGGAATCATGCGGGCGTTGGGCGATGCGCCGAGCACGGCGGCGACGATCTGTTCGTTTTCTTCGGGCTCCAGGGAGCAGGTGGAGTAGACGACGCGGCCGCCGGGCCGGATCGCGCGCAGGGCAGCGGCGAGAAGGTCGCGCTGGCGTTCGGCCTGGCGGGCGAGATCTTCGAGGCACAGGCGGTGGCGGATTTCGGGGTTGCGGCCCAGTGTGCCGGTGCCGCTGCACGGCACGTCGGCAAGAGCAATGTCGAAGGCGGATTCTTCGCTGAGCCTGGTGGCGTCGGCGAGGCGGCATTCGATGCGGGCTGCATGAGGGGTCAGGCGCCGGCGCAACTGGTCGAGGCGCTGGGGGTTGGACTCGCAGGCGACGATGCGGGCCTGGAGGTTGCGCTCAGCCAGGATCAGCGTTTTGCCGCCGGGTGCAGCGCAGCAGTCGAGAATTAAGCTTGCCGGGATTGCGCCGGCCTGCGCTGCGATTTCGGCCACCAGTTGCGAGCCTTCGTCCTGCAGGCGGATGCGGCCCTCATGAAAGGCTGCGCTGGCGGCGATGTCGCCGGAGACCACCGTGCGCGCCGCGGTGAGCAGTTCGCCAGCCTCAAGAACGATTCCGGCCTCAACGAGTTCGGCTTCGGCGGCTGGACTCTCGATGCGCACCGTCAGCGCGGGCTGGCTCTGCCCGTGGCGGCAGATTGCGCGGGCTGCTTCCAGGCCGTAGAAGTTGGCCCACCGCTCGACCATCCAGGCGGGATGCGCCTGGGCCAGCGCCAGTTCTGCCGGGAACTCCTCCGAAAAGTGAAAGGGCGGCGCGCCGGCCAGTTTGCGGAGTACGGCATTGACCATGCCGGAGGCGAAGCGGTGGCCGGCCTGCTTGGCCAACTCCACGCTCTCGTCGATGGCGGCGCGGGCGGGGATGCGGTCCAGATGCAGGATTTGAAAGGCGCCGAGGCGCAGGGCGATGAGGATTTCGGCATCGAGCCCGGCGTTGGGGCGCGAGAGCAGCGCGTGCACTTGGTGGTCGAGACGGATTTGCCAGCGGAGCACGCCCAGGACCAGGGCTGTGGCCAGGTTGCAGTCGGCCGGTGAAAGAGCGCTGACGGCCTTGCCGCGGAGCAGGTCGTCGGAGTGAGCGTGGCCGCGCCCGACGGCCATCAGGACCTGGAAAGCAGCGTTGCGGGCGGGGGAGACGGCAGCCATCGGCCTCAACCCAACCGCGTGTTGGCGGCGAGCCCGTTGGCATTTCCAGCGCCGCGCAGGAATTCGGCTGCGGCAAGGCGCTTTTTGCCTTCGAGTTGAATTTCGAGAAGTTCGAGCCAGGTGCCGCCGGCGCAGGCTACGAACAGGCGATGGTTTTCGACGCGCATTTGGCCGGGGACGGCTGGCCTGGATTCGGCTGCGCCGGGCGCGGGCGCAACTTCAAGGCGATGGACGATGAGCTTTTTTCCGGCCAGGGTGGTGAAGGCCCCCGGCCAGGGTTGAAAGCCGCGCCAGCGGTTATAAAGCTCGTGGGCGGTGCTGTCTGCGAAGCGCATGCGGCCGTCTTCACGGTCCAGAAGAGGCGCGAAGGTGGCGAAAGCGTGGTTTTGCGGCTGGGGGTGGATCGTCCCGTTGCCGAGGCCAGCCAGGGTTTCGACCACCAGCGGGGCACCGGCCTTGGCAAGCAGATCGAACAGGTCCACCGCCGTCTGGTCCGGGCCGATGGGAAGGGTTTGCTGCAGAAGAATCGGCCCGGTGTCGAGGCCTTCTTCCAGCAGCATGGTGGTGTTGCCGGTGAAGGCGTCGCCCATGGCCACCGCCCACTGGATGGGCGCGGCGCCGCGGTATTTGGGCAGCAGGGATGCGTGCAGGTTAATGCAGCCCAGCCGCGGCAGCGCCAGCATCCAGGGCGGAATCATGCGCCCGTAGGCGACGACAACGATGGCGTCAGGTGCGATGGCCTCAAGCTGGGCGCGAAACTCGGCGTTGGAGCGGATTTTTTCTGGCTGCGTAACGGGAAGGCCGGCGGCCAGCGCGGCCTGCTTCACGGGCGGCGCGGTGAGCTGGCGGGCACGGCCCACGGGGCGGTCGGGTTGCGAGACCACCAGCGCGATTTCATGGGCCGCCCCGAGCAGCGCTTCAAGGGTGGGCACGGCGAAGCTCGGAGTCCCGCAAAAGACGAGTTTCACTTTGCTCCTTGCGCGCCTACCACTTGCCTTCGCGCTGCATCTTGCGGATCTTGCGCAGATTCAGGTCCCGCTTGAGGGCGCTCATGCGGAAGATGAACAACATGCCGTCGAGGTGGTCGATCTCATGTTGCATGCAGCGCGACATCAGTTCTTCGCCGTCCATCTCGAACCACTTGCCGTGCAAGTCCTGGGCGCGAATGCAGACTTTCGCGTGGCGCACCACCTTCTCGCGAATATCGGGGAAGCTCAGGCAGCCTTCCTCCTCGTATTGTTTGCCCTCGCTGAAGATGATCTCGGGATTGACGAGCACCAGCTTGTCTTTGGGGTCCTTGCCCATGCTGAGGTCGATCACAGTGACACGCTTGGACACGCCCACCTGCGGCGCGGCCAACCCGATGCCCTGCGAGGCGTAAGTGGTGTCGAACAGGTCGTCAGCCAGCTTGCGCAGCTCGGCGTTGAATTCGGTAACCGGCTCGCCGGGCTGGGAGAGAACCGGATCGGGATATTTGACAATCTTCAGTATCATGCTTCGTGTTTGGATGACTTTCTGCGGTGGCTAAGTGCGATTCGCCCACTTGACACCGAAAATCAACGTAGCAAGGAACAACCTCGCCTCGTCGGTGGACTTGACTCGAATCCACGCATCAAAGGCCAGTCTGGCTTTGTCGAGACAATCCGAAGCCCATAAAAGGCCCATAGTACCTTTCGCATCAACAACATCGTAATCGGCAATATGCCGAGCATCCTGAAGCTCCGCATATGCTTGGGCTATCACCGCCAAATCTGGGGAAAATACGCAAGGGATACCAAGGTTGGTCGAAAACGTCCTCCATTTGTTCGAGTCACTGAACGGAGCCATCGCATCTCGCATCGGACGGTGCCCCAATACACGCTGAATTCTACCGCTCATGCCTGACGGCGTCGGTGGACTCACCTGGGTCGCAACCGCGTCAGAGAGCAAATGAAACACAGCGTAATAAGAGGCCGACGCTGCCCGCCGGCAATCGATGTCCGCAACTGCCGGAGCAACAAGCAACCTCGATGCATGGTCAAGCAACTCGTCAGCCAGCGGCACGCAGGGCGCTCCGATCTTCTTTCGCCGCAAACTGAAGCCAGGTTCCAGAATCCATCAGCGGCTGGAGCTTCTCGCGAAGCTGGGCGTAAAAATCACTCCAGATTCTCGCCTTTGCAGGCGAAGGAACGACCTCCGGCTTCAGATGGAAATAGACCATTATCCGCGGGGTTTCGTCGTACATCGGGTCCCATGTGACGTCGAACCGGCCCTCTTGAAAGTCCTCGGGGAAGGATACGCAATGGGCTAGGATATCCCTAAGCTCACGCCGGACACGCTCGTCGGTGGGATACCAAAAAAGCGTAGAGGGAATATTTTCAAATACTCTTCCGTCCTGAAGCCGCCTGAGCTTAAGCAGCACCTCCCCAAGAGCGCTCGTGTGCCGGCCGAGAACTTCGAATTGCGCACCATTCCAAGAGTTCTCGACCTGTTCGCCGACTTGCGGATTGAACTCAAGCTCAACCATCGCGCCCCTCCTGCATTAGTGTACCCCGAATTGAATTCCCGGTTAATACGCCCGTATCTGTTCGATGTAGCCGAGAAAGTTTCGTTGCAATTCGAGGACCGAGTCGCCGCCGAACTTCTGCTGGGCGAGGCCGGCGACGGTGAGGGCGGCCATGGCCTCGGCAGCCACGCCTGCGGCCGGCACTACGCAAATGTCCGAACGCTCGTAGCTGGCGCTGGTGGCTTTGCGGGTGTCGAAGCGGACCGATTCCAGGGGGCGGCGAAGCGTGGAGATGGGCTTCAGGTAGCCGCGGACAACGATGTCTTCGCCGTTGGAGACGCCGCCCTCGATGCCGCCGGCGTTGTTCCGAGGGCGGGTGAAGCGGGTGGGGCTGGCGGTCTCTCCGGCGGCGTAGTGGATGGGGTCGTGGACCTGGGAGCCGAAGGACTCGGCGGCGGTGACGCCGCAGCCGATTTCGACGGCTTTGACGGCTTGCAGGCTCATGACGGCCCAGGCCAGCAGGCCGTCGAGGCGCTCGTCCCAGTTGGCGTAGGTGCCCAGGCCCGCGGGCACGCCGTGGACCACCACCTCAAAGACGCCGCCCACCGTGTCGCCGGTGCGCGAGACTTCCTCGACCTCTTCTTTCATGCGGGCTTCGGCGGCTGGATCGACACAACTGAGGACGATCTCGTCGCGAGCTGCAACGGCGGCGATCTCATCCCAGGCGGCCGTGCGGTCGAGCTCCACGCGGCCTACGCGGATCACGTGGCTGGCAACCTCAATGCCGAGTGTGCGCAGCATCAGCTTGGCCAGGGCGCCGGCGGCCACGCGGGCGGCGGATTCGCGGGCCGAGGCCCGCTCCAGCACGTAGCGGGCGTCGGGAAAGTTGTATTTGAGGGCGCCGGCCAGGTCGGCGTGGCCGGGACGCGGCGAGGCGACGACCTGGTGCTTGCCGGGGTCGCCGGCCTCGACGGGCAGCTTTTCCTCCCAGTTCTTCCAGTCGCGGTTGACGATCTCGATCGCAATCGGCGAGCCGATGGTCTTACCGTGCCGCACGCCGCTGAGCACGTGGGCCTTGTCGGCTTCAATCTTCATGCGGCCGCCCCGGCCGTAGCCCTGCTGGCGCCGCCACAGCTCGCGGTTGACGAAGTCCAGATCGACGGGAACGCCGGCCGGCAGCCCGGAGATGAGAGCGATGAGCGCCTCCCCGTGGGATTCGCCGGCGGTTGAGAAACGGATCATATTGGTTTGATTGTAACGGAGGAACAGTTGTCAGTGGTCAGTTGTCAGTCGTCAACCGCCGGGCGGCGCTCGAACGGGAACGAGCTTAGCGCTCCATCAGACGGGCAATTCGAGCGTCGCTCTCGGCGACGCCTGCTTGCACGTCGCCTGCCGCATAAAGGCCTCTGGCTTCCTGCCAAAGGTTCTTCGCCCCTTCCATATCGCCCGTTTCACCTTTGAGAAGCGCCAAGCCGCGAAGGGCGTTTGCCAGGTCGAGCGGAGGCGTTTCATCATGGCTGCGATAGATCTCAAGGGCTTCCTTGTAGTGGCGCGCGGCCAGGTCCAGTTTCCGCTGGTCCTGAAGGATGTCTGCAAGATGCCGGATGGTGTGAGCCAGCAGCAGCGGGGCGTCAAGGGAGCGATAGAGGTCGGCGGCGTCCCCGTAGTGCTTGAGGGCGGCATCCGCGCGGTGCAGGTCTCGCTCGATCCGCCCTGAATCTGTGAGAGCTTGCGCGAGCAATGCCCTGTCGCCGGCCTTGCGGCAAAGATCGACTGCCTTTGCGAAATGCGCTTCGGCGTCGGCGAGACGGTGTTCTCTGCGGGCCTGATAGCCCTCGGCCAGCAGGGTCTCCGGTGTACTGCCTGTCATGGCGAAAGAGTAGCATAATGGATTTGCTGAACCCTCTGGCCTCGCTTACGATGAACCGCATGGCTTACTTCCTCTTCAAGACCGAGCCCGATGTCTACTCCTTCGACGATTTCCTTGGCGAAAAGGAAACGATCTGGGATGGCGTGACCAACCCCACTGCCGTGAAGTACCTGCGCGAGATGAAGGCGGGAACGAAGTGGATCTTCTACCACACCGGCGACGAGCGCACCGCCGTGGGCACGGGAACTGTGGTCAGCGTGAACCCTGCCGACCCCAAGGTTCCCATCGTCAATGTGAAGGTGGGCAAGCGCCTCAAGCATCCGAAGACCCTCGCCGCCGTCAAAGCCGAGCCGCTGTTCGCCAAGTCGCCCCTGGTGATGATCGGCCGGCTCTCGGTGGTTCCGCTGACCGAGGAGCAGTGGGATTGGTTCCTGGCGTGATGGAAAGTTCAGCCGGAATCTGGTAAGATTTCCTTGTTTCCTTGAATGGGCGCATCATGCTGGCCAAATTGACCGTCAAAAACCAACTTACGCTCCCCAAGGCGGTCGCCACGCGGTTCGCCGGAGTCGAGTACTTCGACGTAAGCACGGATGGCTCCGCTATCCTGCTCAAGCCGCTGCGCCCGAGCAAGGCCGACGAGGTGCGACAGCATCTGGCTGACCTGGGGATTACCGAGCAGGACGTGACAGATGCTATTGCCTGGGCGCGTGAGAGCCATTGACCAACCTGGAAAGGCTGCGGGTTGTCTTCGACACGAACACCGTCATTTCCGCACTCGCTTTCACGGTCGGTCGCTTGGCATGGCTGAGGGCACACTGGCGTGAGCGACGGTCGGTCCCCCTTGTGTCACATGGGACGGCGGCGGAGTTGAAGTGGGTTCTTGGCTACCGCAAGCTCAAGTTGAGCCCCGAGTGCCAAATCGAACTGTTTGGGGGATTACCTCAGCTACTGCGAAATCGTAGGAGTGACGGAAGACTGCCCTATCCGATGCCGGGACGTGAAGGACCAGCTTTTTCTCGACTTGGCGCAAAGCGGCAAAGCCGATCTGCTGGTCACAGGCGACGACGATTTGCTGGCGCTGGCCGGGCAAATGGCATTTCTTATTGAAACGCCCGAGACCTATCGGCGCAGAATCTCCGGCGACAGGCGGAATCCATAAGGCTGTCAAAGGTACCTCTGCCGCTGGAGCCGAAGCTGCGCTATCATCATTGCATGGCGGTCATTCACATTTCGCGTGCAGACGCGGCAAGCGACTTCGATGGGCTGATGGCTCGCGCGGCGAACGGCGATGAGATATTCATCGAATCGAATGCGCGTGTCGTCGCCAGGCTTTTGCCCGCCGATGCGCACCGCCCCCGCCTGCTCTCAGAATCGCTCAGAATTCTCAAAGAGCGTGACTCCGCCGTAACCCTGGATGGCGAGTTCGGCCGCGACCTCGAAGAGATCGTCAACAGCCACCGCGAACCGTTGAATCCTCCGGCATGGGAGTGATTCTCGACTCCAGCGTAGTGATCGCCGCCGAGCGTCGCGGCGATACGCCCCGGCAGTTGGTCGAGCAGGCTATCGCTCTGGCCGGCAATCAGCAGGCCGCCCTTTCGTCCGTGGGACTTACTGAGTTGGTGCATGGCATCCATCGGGCAAACTCGGCGCAGATAAGTCTTCGCCGCCGATCCTTTGTAGAAGAGCTTCGCACTGCGTTGACTGTTTATCCCTACACAGAGGAAGCCGCATTGCTCGCCGGACGCATCGACGGAGAACAGACGGCCAGAGGCATTCTCATTCCATTTCCGGACCTGCTGATCGGCGCCACGGCGCTCTCGCTTGGCTTCTCTGTGCTGACCAATAACTTGCGGCACTTCAAGCTTATTCCGGGCTTGGATGTTATTTTGATCTGATCAACTGCACCAAACATCAGCGTCCCAGGTCTCAAAGCGAGTTTAAGACCTGGGAACCACAACCCTCTGCCCACGCCGCCGACTCGCCGCCTTCTTTTCCCGGATCCCTATCACCTATTCCGTGCCTTCTCCCAGCCACCGTTTGGTATTCAGCAACTGCCGCTGATCCAGCGCCCACACCTTCCCCGTCAGCTCGTCCGGACCTTTGCCTTCGCGGATCGACTTCTCGAATTCGTTCGCCACGGCTTGCATCTTGGCGTCCAGATCGTCGAGAAAGCTGAGCACCAGGGCTTCGGGAATCATGGGGAGCTTGGGGGAACCGAATTCCAGCTTCCCGTGATGACTGAGAATCATGTGCAGGACGAGCAGCTTCAACTTCGGCGGGAAGTTGGGCAGGCTGTCCATGGCGCGCTCGGCGAGGGCCGCGCCGATCTGGATGTGGCCCAGTAAAACGCCTTCGACTGTATAGTCGAAGCCGATCTCCCAGCTCAGCTCGCGCACCTTGCCGATGTCGTGGAGGATGACGCCGGTGAGCAGCAGGTCGCGGTCCAAGACGGGGTAGTGCGGAGCGACGCGGTCGGCCAGGGTGAGCAGGCTGACCACGTGCTCCAGCAGGCCGCCCAGCCAGGCGTGGTGGAGCAGCCTGGCGGCGGGGGCTTCGCGGTAGGCCTGGGCGAGGGTCGGGTCGGCCAGGAGAGTGGCCAGAAGCAGCTTGAGGTCGGGGTTGGTGAAGCTGTCGACGAAGCCGAGTAGCTGGCGCCAGAGCGCGGCAACGTCATAGGTGGTCGAGGGCAGCAGGTCGGTCTTGTCCACCTCGTTCGGCTGCGCCAGGCGAAGCTGGTCGATCTTCATCTGCAGGCGGTCGTCGAAGCGGGAGGCGCTGCCGCGGGCCTTCACAATGTCGCCCTTGTCGAAGTCCCTGGCGATGCGCGGGTCTCCGGGCTCCCACACGCGGCCTTCGAGCTGGCCGGTCTTGTCGCCCAGGATCAGGTTCAGGTAGGGCTTGTTGGT
>PLGM01000247.1 GCA_003139795.1 Acidobacteriaceae bacterium
CTTTCACCACAGGCTGCTAAGGAAGAGGCCGCCCAAGGTGCAGGGGATCTCTGGCTAAATCAAACTCAAGTGAATGCCCCATGCGTTACCTGCGCCACCGATCGAATGCGCCCGATTGGGTTATACTGCAGGGCTTGGAGGCTCCCGTTGTTACCTGTTCGCGCACTTTTCCCCAGCTTCCTGATTGCCGCTCTTTCCATCCCGGGTGATTGCCGATCTCAACAGGCGCAGCCTCCGGATCAGCAACCCATGCAGCAGTCGGCGGCGCAAGAGCCGCCCAAGGCACAGCAGGGCATGGGCGGCATCGCCGGTGGCATAGGGGCCGCCCCGGTCTACGACGAGCAGAGGCGGCCTATCACAGCCGGCGGTTTTGTGGATAAGGGTACGGTGGTCTTCCAGGACATCACCAAAGCCGCTGGACTCTCCGGCTGGATCCACAAGATGGGTGTGCCGGAGAAGAAGTTCATCGTCGAGACCAACGGTTCAGGGGTGGCCCTGATCGACTACGACAACAGCGGCTGGCTGTCTATCTACCTGGTCAATGGCTCGACCTTCGATGCACTGGACGGCAAGGAAGAACCGCCCCACGCGGCGCTCTTCCGCAACAACCACGACGGAACCTTTACCGACGTGGCCGCCCAAGCCGGCGTCACCAACGATCGCTGGGGCTACGGCGTGAGCGTGGCCGACTACGACAACGATGGCTGGCCGGATATCTATGTGGGCAACTATGGGAAGAACCGGCTTTACCACAACAATCACGACGGCACGTTTACCGATGTGGCCGAAAAAGCCGGCGTGGCGCTGGGCAACTGGTCGCCTGGCTCGGCCTGGGGCGACTACGACGGCGACGGGTTGCTGGATCTGTATGTGACCGGCTATGTGCACTTCGATCGCGACAACCTTCCCCTCTCCGGCAGCAAGGCGGTTGGGTATGCCAATTGCATGTACCGCGGAGCGGCGGTAAACTGCGGCCCCCGTGGCCTGAAGGGCGAACCGGACCACTTGTTCCACAACAATGGCGATGGAACTTTTACCGACGTGACCGTCAAGGCCGGCGTCGAGGACAAGGAAAACTATTACGGGTTCAGCACGATCTTTGTGAGTCTCAACGGCAACGGCAAGCCGGACCTGGTGGTAGGCAACGACTCGGAGCCCAACTTTCTCTACATCAACAAAGGCGATGGAACCTTCGACGACCAAAGCTACGTTTCTGGATTCGCGCTGAACAAGGACGGGCGCGAAATTGCCTCGATGGGCATTGCGGTGGGCGACTACGAGAACAACGGGCTGATAGACCTTTTTGTCGACGACTTCGGGGACGACTACAAGGTGCTCTACCACAACGACGGCGACGCCAGCTTTACCGACGTGAGCTACAAGGCTGGTATCGCCCAGACCACGATTCCCTTTGTTGGCTGGGGAGACGGCTTCATCGACTACGACAACGATGGCTGGCTGGACCTGCTTACGGTCAACGGCCACGTCTATCCCCAGGTGGACGAGCACGATTGGGGCACCACCTGGGCCGAACGGCCGCTGTTGTTTCACAACGTGCCGGAAGCAAACGGGAAGGGGCGGCGATTCGAGTATGTTCCGCCGGTGAAGGGTTCCGGACTGGCGGTGGTGATTCCGGCGCGGGGAGCGGCATTTGGCGACCTGTTCAACGACGGTAAGATCGACGTGATTATCAATCCCATTGACGGGCCGCCCGTGCTGTTGAGGAACGTGAATCCCGATCATCATCACTGGGTGGAGATGAAGCTGGTGGGCGGGCCGAAGAGCCCCCGCGACGCCACCTGCGCGACGGTCTACCTGAAGGCCAACGGCATGCGCATGCGCCAGGACGTGCTGGCCAGCGGCAGCTACATCTCAGCCAACGACCGGCGCCCGCAATTCGGCCTGGGCGACGCGACCGACGCCGGAACCGCCGAGATTCACTGGCCTTCCGGCGCCAAGGAGATGGTGAAGCTGCCCGCGGTGGACCGCATTTACACCATCACCGAGGGCCAGGGGATTACCGGGGCGCTGTGCGAGGGCAAGCCCTGCACCGTCAAGGAAGTTGCGGGCAAACCGGCGCCAGACTCGCCGCGATGAACGTCGCGCATTGGAGGAATCCCCCTTGTCGTACACATCTGGATTGTTGACTGCTCTCGTCGCCTGGATGCTCCTTGTTCCCGATTCGGCCTCGCCAGCATTGGCTTCACAGCAAGAGCAGCAGGATGGAATGCAACAATCTGTTGGCGGAATGGCCAATGCCGGCCCTCAGAAAGCTGAGTTTGACAGCCAGCACCGTCCGATTACCGCCGGCGGCTTTGCAAAAAACGGGCCCATCGTCTTTCAGAATATAGCTGCGAGCGCTGGGCTTACGCGCTGGCATCATCAGTCGGGGACTCCTGAAAAGCGATTCATTTTGGAAGCCAAAGGCCCGGGTGTCTGCCTGCTGGACTATGACAACGACGGCTGGCTGGACATCTATCTTGTGAACGGCTCGAACTACGATGCGCTTGCCGGTAAAGCCACTCCGCCGCACGCGGCTCTCTTTCACAACAATCACGATGGCGCGTTCACCGAGGTGACGGAAACGGCCGAGGTTGCCAACGATCGGTGGGGATACGGATGCGCGGTTGGCGACTACGACAACGACGGCTGGCCGGACCTCTACGTGACCAATTTCGGGAAGAACCGCCTTTACCATAACAACCACGACGGAACGTCTACCGATGTTGCGGAAAAAGCCGGAGTCACTGTCGGCACATGGTCTACAGGGGCAACCTTTGGCGACTACGATGGCGACGGGCGGCTGGACCTTTTCGTGGCCGGCTATCTTCGCTTCGATTTGTCCAATCCTCCAGTTTCCGGGTCAAAGGCGGTCGGCTACGCTTTCTGTCAGTACCGCGGGGTGCAGGTGATGTGCGGCCCGCGGGGCCTGAAGGGCGAACAGGACCATTTGTTTCATAACAATGGCGACGGAACCTTTACCGACGTCAGCAAGAAACTGGGTGTCGACGATCCCAGCGGATACTATGGCCTCGGAGCTCTATTTGTGGATGTAAACGGGGATGGAAAGCCGGATCTCCTGGTGGCGAACGATACCTCGCCGAACTATCTGTATATGAACAAGGGAGACGGAACCTTCGAAGACCAGAGTTATTCGAGCGGCTACGCGCTCAACGGGAGTGGCCGCGAGATCGCGAATATGGGCATCGCTGCGGGAGACTATGAGAACAACGGTCACCTTTCGGTGGTGAATACCGACTTTGCCGACGACTACGATGTCCTCTTTCAGAACGACGGAACCAGGTTTTTCAGCGATGTAAGTTTACAAGCCGGATTGGTAACGCATACCATGCCGTTTGTCAGCTTCGCGGACGGGTTTCTCGATTACGACAACGACGGGTGGAAAGACCTGCTCATTGTGAATGGTCACGTCTATCCGGAAGCGGATAAGCATCCCGAGTGGGGAGAAAGTTATGCCCAGCGTCATTTGCTGTTTCGGAATCTGAGGAATGGCAAGTTCGAACTGGTTCCCGCGGTCGAGGGGACCGGGCTTGCGGTGGTCAGCGTTGGCCGTGGCGCCGCATTTGGCGATATTTTCAACGACGGCAAGATCGACGTGGTCATCAACAATATGGACGGCGTTCCGGTGCTGCTTCGCAACGTAAATCCGGATCACCACCAATGGGTTGAGCTGAGACTCATTGGTGGGCTCAAGAGCCCCCGCGACGCGGTCGGAACCACTGTGTATCTCGCAGCAGCCGGGATCCGTCAACGAGGAGACGTTCTGAGCGGCGGAAGCTATCTCTCCTCCAACGATTTGCGCGTTCACTTCGGGCTGGGCGACGCGACCGACGCCGGAACCGCAAAAATTCACTGGCCCTCCGGCGCAAAAGAGATGGTGAAGCTTCCCGCGGTGAACCGCATATACACGATCACTGAGGGCCAAGGTATAACCGGCGCGCTGTGCGATGGGAATCCCCGTGCGGGGAGCAGTTTGCCTCTGGCAGGGCACAATTGAGTCATCTCAGAGGGGGCTATCCAGGTTCGTGACGAGGCACTACCAGTCGAGTCGTAGCCATCGCCAACTGAATAGGCCGAAGTGATGCGGTTGCCCCTGACCAGGCTACGATCTGCGCAGGAGTGCCGACCCATTCGCATCGAATCGATCTCGCCGTGGAGCAGTCAGCAAACACAACCTTGACGACGACCGACATTGCCTTTGTTGCTTGCGACCGTCCGCTACCCTATCGGTGCGGCGTGGTGGTATACGAGAGCTTGCGTACCGATCGCAAGACCGGTCTGAGTCGCGACCACGGAACACTTGATCTTCAGCAGGAAGAAGATGTTCCTGGAAGCGTTGCGCAGACTCTCGAAATTTCCCTGGCCTTTGGCGACGATTACGTCCGCACGGTTGAAGCAATCCTGAAATGCCCGGCTACAGTCGTCCAGGATGGTCCCCGGCGCATCGGACCCGTTGTCTATTACTTCCGCTATTTGATCCAGGCCGACAGCCCGCGCATCGGTCAGGGTGGCATCATTAAGTACGGGGCCGCCGCGCACTGCGACTGTGACATGGCCAGCCGGCAGTTGTTCGATAAGCAACCTGTCGAAAACGATCTCTCCTGTGTTGTCGGCAAGGTACAGGATTCGCCCGGCCGTCGAGAGAGTCGTGCGGAAAAGGTGCATATCCCCGAAAAAGGGTTCTGTCAGAACCTCTTGGAGGGAACGCCTGATATCCACCTCCTTCAGGCTGCCGTTTAGGCCCAAATCGATCACGTTGCCGGCGATTGCCAGCCGCACAGCAGATGCGAATGGATCTTCAGCCTGCGAAACTTTGGTTTGCAGCTCTGGGAGAAGCTCCAGGGCCAGAGCATTGAAGCGCTGCTTCGCATCTTGATATACATCGGCAATCCCCGTCAGCTCGCGCAATCTGCGATGAATATATTGGCTCATCGCAGGCGCTGACTGTGTCGAGTCGCTTGCTGCAGCAATTTGAAGTGCCTCCCGCAAGATTCGTTCATGCACGTCTGTGTCAGGAGTTGCGAACCTGGCCGCGGCCAGCGCATTCCGGACAAAACACGATATGCAGTCGAGCTCAAGATTCATATGCCACCTGAAACACCATCTCGGAATCGGCAAACGCGCTGGTTCTCCAGGACGAGGGAGCCTCCTCGCAAATCAAAGGCATGAGGCTCCATCCCGGGCTCCGGTATGACTTCTAAACGAGCATCTCATAATACGCCTGCACTTGTGATTTGTGCGGAGGAATCGCCCTGCACCAGTCGTGGCACAAATATTCGAGTGCACAGCCTTTGAAGCATTTGAGGCCGCCTGTCTTCGCGCGTTGTGACGACCGTCACAGTTCCATTCGCAGCCGTCGTCGGAGCTTCATCGCCTATTCCTGCACTTCCCGTTTGCTGAGGACCATCCATTCGCTTGCCGATGGAGTACAGGGTAGCCGACTTCCACTCCAAATGTGCCAGCTGTCCTTGACAGGTCTGGTGAAACTCTCTCAGACTACTTGCCAACGAGATTCATTGGGCGGATGCGCGACTACCGCTATCGCTCCGGTTTGAATTGAACGGGCCCAGCGCCGCGCAAAATGCGGGAGACAACGAGAATATGTCGCGAGTGGTCGTTTTGGGAGCGGGGATTGCCGGCCATACGGCAGCCCCTTACCTGCGTACGTGGCTGGACAAGACGCACGAGGTAGTCGTCGTTTCTCCCCAGTCGAATTACAACTGGGTTCCATCCAACATCTGGCTCGGACTCGGCTTGATGACGGAAGAGCAGGTCGCCTTTCCTTTGGCGCCGGTCTATAGCAAAGCTGGTATCCGCTTTGAGCAGGCCCGAGCGGTCGCGATTCATCCAGAAGGAAGCGCCGATAGTGCCGCTCCGTATGTTGTGGTGGAAAAGAGGATTCCCGGGCAGTCCGTGGAGCGCATCCCCATCCCCTACGACTATTTGATCAACGCAACCGGCCCCAAGCTAAATTTTGCCGCTACGGAAGGACTCGGCCCAGGCAAACACACCGTCTCGGTCTGCACGCCCGATCACGCCACGGAAGCTGCGAAAGAATTCCTGGCACTGGTCGAACGAATGAAACAAGGAGCACGTTGCCGTTTCGTCGTCGGAACCGGCCACGGTCAATGCACCTGCCAGGGCGCAGCATTCGAGTACGTGGTGAACTTGGAATTCGAGCTGCGGCAGCACGGAGTGCGGGACAAGGCCGAGGTCATCTTTCTCACCAATGAATACGAGTTGGGCGACTTCGGCATGGACGGCGCGTTCATCCGCCGCAATGGATATATCACCCCCACCAACATCTTCACCGAGTCGGTTCTTGCCGAACGTGATATCTGGTCCATTACCCGCGCGCATGTGCGCAAGATCGAGAAGGGCCGAGTGTTTTACGAAACACTGGCGGGCGAAGAGCACGAGTTGACCTTCGACATGGCCATGCTGCTGCCGCCCTTTGCCGGGGTGGGTCTGCAGGCGTTCGACCGCGCGGGCGAAGAGATCACCGCAAAGCTGTTCGCGCCCAACGGGTTCATGAAGGTGGATGCAGACTACACGCAAAAGCCCTATGAGCAATGGAAGGCGGCGGACTGGCCGCGTACTTACCAATGCCCGACCTATCCAAACATCTTCGCCGCGGGCATCGCCTTTGCCCCACCCCACCCCATCTCGCGTCCGCACACCAGCCCCAAGGGCACTCCGATCTTCGCGACGGCGCCGCGGACTGGCATGCCTTCCGCCACCATCGGCAGAGTGGTTGCCCGTAGCATTGCGGACAAAGTGACAGGAAAGGAAGGCCCGCTGCACGCTGCCTCAATGGCGGAGCTGGGCGCCGCCTGCGTCGCTTCCTCCGGTTCCAGCCTGCTGAAGGGAACAGCGGCCTCCATGACCGTCTTTCCGATTGTGCCTGATTACGAGCGCTATCCCAAATACGGCCGCGATCTCAAGTACACAACCGGTGAGATCGGACTGGCCGGCCATTGGATCAAGGTGATTCTGCACTATATGTTTCTCTACAAGGCGCGGCTGCATCCGGGCTGGCGGGCCATTCCGGAATGAGCGTGCAACAAGTTGACGGGTGGAAAAGCGGAAAGGAAAGTGCGACTGTGGGAGAGATCAACACCAACGTATATGCAACGCAGCCAACGCGTTTCACGCTGTTCATGCGAACGTTTCTACCCTGGCAGTTACGGCGATTCTTCAGCATCAACCTCAAGATGATTCTGTTGATCGGCAGGGAGAAGCACCTGCATAAATAGACATGGCCGGCGGCGGATCCTGTTCCGGTGTCCGGGAGACCACACACAAACCTCTCGAGTCGAGAGCATCACGTTCATCGCTCGGATGAGTGTATCCAGTATGCGAACAGCAATCACGGCAGAGAAGCTTTGGGACGGGACGAACCTGCTTGACCATCCCGTTGTTGTGGTCGAGGACGGACGAATCGACTCCATCGGCACGCGCGCGGCCAGCGAGTTGCCTGGCCCGGTGCGCATTTTCGAATACCCTGGCGCCACACTGTCCCCGGCCTTTCTCGACGTGCACATCCACGGCTCCGCCGGCCATGACGTGATGGAAGCGACGCCCGAAGCCCTCACTGCCATCGGTGGCTTTCTGGCCTCGCATGGGACAGGCAGTTTTCTGGCCACCACCGTCACTGCATCTCTGGATGCGACCCTCCGTGCGCTCTCCGGACTGGCAAATCTGCTGGCGCAGCCACCCGCCCAGGCACAGGCTAGGCTTCTGGGCATTCATCTGGAAGGACCGTTTCTTTCCGCCGTCAAGCGCGGCGTCCAACCGGCCGAGTATCTGCTCGCGCCCGACATCGACCTCTTCGACCGGCTTTTTGAAGCCGCAGAGGGTCATGTTCGCTTGATGACGCTGGCCCCCGAACTGCCCGGCGCGGCTCAACTTGCCGCCCATGCCACGGCGCGCGGGGTGCGCGTCTCATTGGGCCACTCGAACGCCACCGCAGCCGAGGCCCTCGCGATAATTGCCGCCGGCGCCGTGAGCGCAACGCATACTTTCAACGCCATGCGCCCGCTTGACCACCGTGCGCCGGGTATCCTGGGTACCGTGCTGACCCACGATTCCCTCTATGCAGAGCTGATTTGCGACGGCATTCACGTCGCTCCGGAAGTAGTCAAGCTGTGGTGGCGCGCCAAGGGACCGGAGCGCGCCATTCTGATGACCGACGCAATAAGCGCCACCGGCATGCCCGACGGCGAGTATCTACTGGGCGGCTTCCCGGTTCAGGTTGCTAACGGAAGGGCGATGGCCGGGGGAGTTCTTGCGGGCAGCGTACTCACCCTAAACCGCGCCTTGGCCAACTTTATTGCGTTCACCGGCGCGCCCCTGGAACTGGCGCTGCGGTTGGTCACTGTTAACCCAGCCACGATGACTGGCCTTGGCAACCAGGCCGGCTCCCTCGCCGTGGGCCGGCCGGCAAATCTGGTCGCCGTGGATGCAGCAGGGAGGCTGGTCGCTTCCATCCAGAACGGACAGCCGGTTGGTGTCCCCTGGTCGTTAAAGCAGTTTTAGGGTTATCGTTGAAGGGTTCGTGCGTCAAGCTGACAGATGACCCCTTCGGTCGGACGGGTGCTTCCATGCGCTTCAGAACCGAGCACTAAAACTTGCATAGAATGACCGTCCCCGGCCCGTGAGCGGCTTGATCTGGCTCATCCACATGCTCGCCATGAAATCGTCGAAGTTCACGCCACCCAGTGGTAGCTCATATTCCTTGTTCAGCAGATTGTCGGCTGCCGCGCTCATCTGCAGGTGCCCTCGCTGATAGCCGGCGTGAAGATTGAAGAGTGCGTACCCCGGCGTGTTTTGTTCAAGGCGATGCAAGTCCACATCGGATTTGCGATCCACGGCCTGAACGCCGATGCCAGCGGTCCATCCCATCAGCTCTTCGTCGAAAGCGACGCGGATATTAAGAGGCATCATCTGATAGAGGCCGGTCTGCGTGTCGAGCCGCTCGCCGTGCAGCCATCCCGCAACACCGCTGAGTTGGCCGCTGCCGAACCTGACGCTGTTCCAAAGCACACCGCTGCCCGACAGATCCGCCCCGTAGATCCGAGCGTCGTGATTGGCAAAGCGCAGTTGCGCAAAGTTGCTCATGCCATAGGTCCTGGTCGCCAACGTATCCACGTCCACATAGTCCTTGATGTGGGTCAGATAAGGCGTAAGCTTGATCTCCCATTCTTTGCGTGCCCGGTCGTGCCAGCTTGCCGATCCGCTCACGGTGTGGGCAATCTCCGGCTTGAGGCCGACGTTGCCCACATAGTAGTTTCCATCGCCAAACCACCCGATCATGCCGCTGGCCATCCAGTTGGTAGACCATGCGTAGCGCTCGTAGAGGTTGGGCGATCGGGTCTTGCGCCCGTAGCCAAACTCGTAGGTGCGCGAAGCGTTCAGCTCGTAGCCGACCAGCGCGGTAGCATCGATGTCTGGATCAGCGTGGGCACGATGCGATCCGTTGAATGTGTTGGCATCAGCCGCATACATGCTCGAATACCCCTGCACGGGGCCGACGTCCGTCCAGACCGTATCGTTGCGCACGCCGACGAGGGTGGTCCATTGGGGACTCCACTTGCTCGATACCTCGGCGAAGGTCCCCAGCCGGATGCGGCGGCCGTCGTTGATGTTGACGAAAGTGTTGGGTCCCATCATGGGCCCCTTGCCCGGGACGGCGGGCCAGGTGTCGTCAAGGACAAGGCGATGCAGTTCGTTGCCCACCTGGAGAGTGTGCCGGGTGGAGAGTGGGAGGTCGAGCTTCACGGTATACCCTAGATCCCTTCCATGAGTGTTCATCGGCATCCACATTGGCATTGGGAACGTCGATTTGTCCCTGCCAATGTTCATCGAGTGCCAAGCCCCCTGCCAGTAGACATGTGCGTCGAACAGGCCCCAGTTGAGGTTTCTACGGTAACGGAGATTGAGCGACTCCGCATAGTTGCGCACCATGTCCATCTGAGCGCTCACAAACCCCTCGTATGGTGTGTGGTGCAGCCCTGCCTGGAGAACCAACAGGTTGCCTGCGCCCTGTGCTGCCAAAGTAACGGTGTGGTCGGTACTCTGCGCATAGGTGGAAGTGACCTTGTGGCCGCTGCCGTCGGTGTAATCGTCGTTGGAAGCCCACGATCCGTTGTAGCCCAGGCCGAGATTGCGCCCGGCAACCCATTCCAGCAACGAGCCTCCGTAGTTCTGGCCATTGCTGCGGAAGAATCCCGATGCAGCAACCTCTTCATGCAACCGTTCACTCGCTTTGGCGAAGGCTGGCGGCTGCGATTCAACGGAGACTGTTCCCCCAAGGCTGTCCCCGCCCATGCTCACCGGTGTAATGCCCGCCATGACAGTCACTTCTGTCGCATAAGCTGGGACGATGTAGGAAAGCGGCGGGTTCATATGGTTCGAACAAGCTGAGGAAATCGTCATGCCGTCAACCATCAGTTTGGTGCGTTCGTCTCCTAATCCATGAAGCAACGGGATGCTGACAAGCTGGCCGCTTTCCCGCAAACTCACGCCTGGCGTGTTGCCCAGAATCTCGGCTGTATTGCGGCTTCGCGCCCGATCGCTCTCGTTTACTTTGTGCGGTGTTGCGGAGCCGACTCCAAAGGTCGGCTCCATTACCTCGACAACGGTCCTTGCCGGAGCGATTCTCAGAACTATATTTACAGTTGTCTCTATGCACGCCGTAACGGAGATATCATAGATGACTGCGGTTTCAAAGGCAGGGGCAATGGCTGTGACCTGGTAGCGGCCCGCGGGAACCCCATCGAAATCGAAGCGGCCCTGGCTATCGGTCACCTGTGACCTATTGGTCCCCGAGACCCGGTGCCAGGCTTCTATCCTCACCCCTGAGACAACCGCGCCGGACTGATCCCTCAGGACTCCCGCAATGCGACCGGCCGAGGCTAGGTTTGCCGTTGCACAGGGAATCGATTGGTTCTGTGCCGACGCAGCCTCCGCAGAGCGGGCAACTTCAACTCCAGAGCCTCGTTGGGCATGGGTCGAGTCCGCCGCCCCGCACAGGCAAACGGCTGGCAACAGGGCCAGCCAAAGCTTGCTCTTCATGGGTTCTCCTCTTGCTTGAAAAAGCGCAAAGCACCGGGACGAGACAGGCAAGCGCCCATCCCATCCGTGTAGCACTACAAGTTGTCAGGCAAGAAGAGCAGGCGGCCCACGCCTTTGATGGCTGCGTGGAAATGAAATCCGGAAAAGAGCCTCAGTCTGCGGGAAACACGCCGTACTACGGCCAGCTTCAGCGTAGAATTGTTCCCCATGTTCCGGCTTGTTCGTTGCAGAATGAATGGCGTAGGTGTTTGCCGGGAAGTAGGGGCACTTCTCGGTAGCGGAGCTGAAGTTCTTTCGGTTGCCGCTGAGCCGGTTCATCATGCGCATCATGCAGTGATGCTTGCCGTTCCTGCGGCAGCATGGGGGAAGATTCGCGTCGGCGTCGGGGCCAAAGAGCGGCGCAATCAGCATCCAGCTGAACATCATCAGCAGCGAAATTGCGATGGTGCGCCGCATAGCCAAGCAAATAGTGTAACCCAGGACTCCGATCTCGCTTTCCGGGCTATGAGCCAATATGCCCCCATGTTTCCCTTGAAGCCGCATCTTCTATTTATTCCCTCCCAAAGACTTGAATAGACCGGGTAGGCCCCTCGATTGTAGGCTGATAGCGCCCTGTCACTGCACGGTGCTCGAAACCGATGGCTCGTTACAGAAGCAGTTCGGGAGACGCGTGGTGGAGTTCTGGGCCGGCCTGAGCGTCCGGGTCTCCGGCACATGATGGCCAGAAATATATCAGCTTTGTGGCCGAGTGAAGGCTTATGAAAGGCTTGAGACGGGTCTACTACGACATCTTTTCGAGGTTTTACGATGGCTTCATCGCCCTGCATTCTCGCGACACGCAGGGTACAGCCAGGACCTTCTTAGTTGAAAGGGTTCCCGTACAGAACGGCGACTCGGTCCTCGACCTTTGCACTGGTACGGATACGCTGCTCACATACCTGCAAGCGAAAGTCGGCCCGAGCGGGCAAGTTGTTGGGGTCGATTTCTCCCCCGGTATGTTGAAAATAGCCGAGAGAAGGACACGGAACCTGCCCAACGTCGTTCTAGTGAGAGCGGATGCAGACAGCCTTCCTTTTGCGTCCGAAATCTTCGACGCGGTTACCTGTTCACATGCCTTCTACGAACTCAAGGGGGAAACGCAGAAACGGGTGTTGCAGGAGATCGTTCGCATTCTGAGGCCGGGGGGAGCCTTTCTTATGATGGAGCACGATGTCCCCTCAAACCCATTCGTGAGAACGCTCTTTTACTTCCGACTCGCCTTCATAGGTGGCGGACTGGCCATGACCTTTCTTCGTCACGAGCAGGAGGTGTTGGAAGATTACTTCGGGAGAGTCGAAAAAGTTGTAGCCCCTGCCGGCCGCTCTAAGATCTTGATCTGCCAAAAACTATGCAGGATGTAATCGAAAAAACGCACGAGAATGAAGGATCGGTGGCCTGACGAGGAACTGGCGGTCAAATCAATGCCCGTCCCAACTTCCCAGGCGGGCGAAATTGGCAAGACTCCGACGTAACGTTAGGATCACGGCTGTCCGGTTAAAAGTCGAA
>PLGM01000210.1 GCA_003139795.1 Acidobacteriaceae bacterium
CTTGTGCAGAGTCTCCTTAGGCCCAAGAATGAGATAAGGTCTCGCAAACCTAGTAAACCGCCGCGGCATAGATGGTGGCTGAGGCTGCCGCAGTCAGAATGCCCTGACTAAAGGTAAGGGTCGACTTGACCTTGCTGATGGGTACATACAGAATGTCTGTCGCGCGCAGTTGCACGTCAGTGCGCTGTCCGTGCTGCATCTTGTTGAAGGGTAGCAATATGTCCACTTCCGTCCCGTCTGCATTCCGGCGCAGAAGATGAATAGTACCGGTCGATGCTGGCAGCGTTGTACCGCTCGCCAACGATATGGCTTGCAGTACGTTGAGTGTCCCATCTTCCTGCATCACAAACCCACCGGGCCGATTTACTGCGCCAAGTACGTACACAATGCCCGCGCGTTTAACCTGCACTGTATCGCCGGGATGCACAATTGCATCCTCAACCGCCTTCGGATTTGTGGCTTTTGAATAGTGGACCAGAACTGGTTCTGCACCCGAATTGGCGGGTGTAATCTGCACTTCGTTGCCGGCCGTGATTGTAGTGCCCCCCGCAAGCGCCAGAACGTCCACCAATTTGCGCGGAACCAGCAATGGATACTTGCCTGGGCTGGCCACTTCTCCGATGATCGACACTTCAGTCGCCGAATATTCAAGAATCGACAGATCAACCTGGGGGTCTTTGAGAATCTTACCCTCCAAGAGCTTTTTCCCGATTTGGAGTCTTGCTTCGGAGACGGTTTCACCTGCAACATGAAGCGTCCCTAGAACAGGCAGCGCGATATCGCCTTGTTCGTCGACGCGAAAGGCTCCTACGAAATCAGGATCGTCGAGAACGGTCAAGCTCAAAAGAAAACCGGGGGCCAACTTCAATTGGGCAAAATCCTCTGGGACCATCCCCAACCCGGATTTGCCCAATGCGGCGGATGCATCCGGCCGGTTTCGGCTTGTCGTAGCGCCGCTCTGAGAACCAATCGTCTGCTGCATTCCGATTTGGGCACGGCCGGCATCGGAAAGGCAAATAGGCAGCAGGGGAATGACAAGCAAAGCACAAATCGCTTTACGCCTCATCTGGATTCTTCTCCTCATAGTAGGAACCGTAGTTATCGTACTCGTAACCATACCCATACCCGTACCCATAGCCATATCCGGCCACGCTTTTGGTCATTCGATTGACGATGAAGCCTACGACCGACATTCCATTGCGCTCAATGAGATTGGCGGCTCGAGCAAGTTGCGGACGGGTTACAACACCTGCCCGGGCAACCCAAATGGTGGCGTCTGACTTCGCTGAAATTGAAACGGCGTCGGTAACCAACAGCGCTGGAGGACTGTCGATCAAGACAATGTCGTAGCGCGAACGAAGATCCTTCAACAATTCGTCGAATGCTGTCGACCCCAAGATTTCTGATGGGAGCGGCGGATGCTGTCCTGCGGGCAGAACATCGAGCGTCGGCACCTGTACTCTCCGAAGAATAGCCTCCTCGCTTGTATTTGAGCCGGCCAGTATGTTGCTGAGACCAACTTTGTTGGCAACATCAAACGCATGCCTCATCCCCGGGCGGCGCATGTCGGCCTCAACGATGATCACCTTCTTGTCATGCTGCGCGAAGGCAACAGCCAAATTCGTCGTGATAGTAGTCTTGCCCTCTCCGGGAATACAGCTTGTAACCAGGATAGTCTTTGGCCCACCCCCGGCGCGGGAAAGCATAATGGAGGTGCGGAGAGCCCGGAAAGCCTCAGCGGCTGCAGACTCGGGATGGGTCAGCATCCAGACGGAGCCCGGGTGGGAGATATCTTCCGCAGCTTCTTTTCTCTTTTCCTTCCGTCGTCTCGAACCATAGGCTTTAGCCGTCTCCCCGAAACTCGGGATGACGCCGATGACCGGAATTCCAGTGATTTCCTCGATCTCCAGAGGACCTCTTAGGGTTCGATCGAAGTTCTCTGCGGTATACGCTGCGGCGAGCCCAACGAATATCCCAAACAGCATACCCAATGCCAGGTTAGACCCTCGCTTGGGCTTGATTGGAACAGACTGCGAACGAGCCGGATCCACAATGGTGATATTCGTGGCTTTGATGCCCGCAGAAACGTTCGCTTCCTGGAGCTTGGTGTAGAGATCTTCGTATAGCCGCTTGCGCGAGTAGGCTTCCTGACTCAACACGGCGAATTCAACAGCCTTCTCATTAAGCTTGCTTGCCGCTACCTGCTGCTCGTCGAACCGCCTGCGAATCTCATCTTCTGTCTGCTGCGCCAATTGGAAGTCAACTTGCGCGCGCTTGGTAATCTCCTGCAGTTCCTGATGAATTTGTTCATCCACTGCGCCTATCTGGGTCTGTATCTCCTTTAGGTGCCTGTTGTTCGCCCCGAACGTTGTCGACGCGTCGGCAAGATTGATCTTCAGTTGGCTTCTCTGCTGCCGCAACTGTTGAAGGTTCGAGATCCCCCCACCTTGCGTGAGTACCATCGAATTGCTTTGCATCGCCAGTGGATCGTTTCCAAGACCTAGAACCACATCTTCATTGCCTGTTTGGGCGAGATGGTAGATTGCCTCCTTCTCGATTCGATTCGCTTCAGCCGCGGTCAACTCGGCATTCAGTGCGTCGAGCTTCTGAATGACGACACTATGGATTCCGCCCGCGCCATCGGAGTCGCTCTTGGAACCTGGGCCCGACATCATGTCCAGGCTGAGTATCCCGGACCCCTTTTCAAAATCGGTGAGCTTCTTCTCTGAGTCTTCGACATTTGTCTTGAGCTCCGACAACTGCTTCGTTAACCATTCCGAAGCCTCACTCGTCGCATCGTAATGGGATTGGAGGTACTGACTCTTGTAGCTGTCGATCAATGCGTTCGCAATTTGTGCGGCCTGTTTTGGATTGTGACTCTCATAGGTAACAAGAATCAATCGGGTTCCACGAACTGGTTGCACTTTTAAATGAGCTTTGAAAACCCCCAACAGTCGCGTCCGTGTCTCTGGCGCTTCATCGAGCGACAATCCTTGTTCTGGGTTCTTAAGAGTCTTGCCCTCCTCGGCTGCAAACGGCGCCTGTGAGGCCAATCCAAGCCGCTGAATGACTGCCAGGGCCAATGAGTCGCCTTTGAGGATCGCGGTCTCGGTCTGGAGATCTGTCTGGAGGCCTTCCCCGCCTGCGGTCAATTGCTCGGGCAATGCATCTCCGAGTCCCAAATCCAGCGAGCCGGAACTGCCCTTGTTCAACTCGATCGTCGCTGTCGCGTCGTAGGTGGGCTTCATCATCATCGTGAGGATAAGGGCCAGCAACACACAGATCACAATCGATCCGATGATCCATTTGCTGCGTCTCGTCAATACGCGAAGGAGATTGTGCAGCGCATTCGCAGGGGCCAGTTGATGATGGACTGGGGCGGCCGTGGAATCCGTCGAAGCATCATACCCTGAGTGGGGAACTTCGTAATTACTCAATTGACTTCCTTAAATGTGCGGCACCCGGTTCGTTAATGACAGCCGCCTATTGATTGAGAGTATTGCGTCTTGCGGCCTCCGACTGGACCGCGTTGCCCTGTATCGTTTCAATTCGCACGAGGTGCCGGCGCAAGGTTGGCCGAGAGAACGCTCTCAGCCTGACCGGCAGGAATCTTGTATCTAACCGGTTCGGGATGGCTCGGTTCGAATGACAATGCGGCACGCAGGAGTTCGGAGCCCGGATTGTAGTCAGGAATCAGCTCCTTGAGGAGCAAAAGAAGACGGCCAATATCCTGTTCATCGCAAATCTGCTCCAATTCGCTCAAATGTCTCTTGATCTGTTTTGCATCGAGATCGATGGGGGAGATATAGGTCTTGATCTGTGCGTGCGAAGTCGCGGCTAGGCGCTCATCCTGCAGGTTCAATTCTTCAAACAGCTTCTCCCCTGGACGCAGGCCGGTAAACTGAATCCTGATGTCCCGGTCGGGCTGAAGGCCCGAAAGCAAGATAAGATTCCTGGCGAGATCCACGATTTTTACAGGCTCACCCATATCGAGGACGAAAACCTCCCCGCCCTTGCCGATCGAGAAAGCTTGCAGAACCAGCTGGGCCGCCTCGGGAATGGTCATAAAATAACGGCACATTTCAGGATGGGTGACGGTCACGGGGCCGCCCGCAGCAATCTGTTCCTTAAAAATCGGCACGACACTTCCATTGCTCCCAAGCACGTTGCCAAAACGCACCGCAACAAACCTGGTGCCGCCCCCCTTCTGGAGTGCACGAATCACCAATTCCGCCGCACGCTTCGTAGCTCCCATCATGCTGGTTGGCCGGACTGCCTTATCGGTGGAGATCATGACAAAATCATCGACGCCATGTTTGATCGCCGCTTGGGCGACCCGCCACGTGCCGAAGATGTTGTTTTCGACGGCCGCAAAAACATGCCTTTCCATCATCGGAACATGCTTGTAGGCGGCGGCGTGATACAGAATGGACGGCTGATAGCGATGCATCACCCGCCGCAGAGTTTCGGGCTGCAAGATGTTCCCTATCTCCGGGTGAAACACCAAATGGGGAAAGGTCTTTTGCAACTCCCTGTCAATCTGAAAGAGCGGCGATTCCGCCTCATCGAAGCCGACCAGGGCAACGGGATCGAAGCGAGCAATCTGCCGGCAGATCTCTGACCCGATCGAGCCGCCTGCGCCAGTCACCATGACGACTTTGCCCTGAATACGCTCCAGAATACCGTCCTGGTCCAGATGGACCGGCCTTCTTCCCAGCAGGTCCTCGACGGCGACATCCCGGATCTGTTTGCCCAATTCGGCGCCATCAAGCAGGTTACCCAAACCCGGCACCATCTTGAATTCCACACCGGTATCGAGGGCAGACTTGAGAATCTTCACCATTTCCTGCCCCGTTGCAGATGGGACCGCAATGAGCACTTTTTTGATGGCGTGCTTCCGCGCCAAGGCCGCGAGATCCTCTCCAGTTCCAAACACTGGCTTTCCCTGCAAAATCAAATGACGTTTCGATGGATCGTCATCGATGAAGCCTACGACATTGCACCTCAAAGCCTCGTTTTGACGAAATTCCCGGAGGAGCGCCAACCCCGCTGAGCCAGCGCCGTAAATGAGTGTTCTCGCCTGGTCACCTTCTGTCCTCCGCTGCAACCTGTGATCGGTAATGAGCACACGCACTAGTAGCCTGCCCCCCAAAGTCAACAAGCAGGAAAGCATCCAGTCTAGAGCATATACAGAACGCGGAATACCCCTTGGCCCGAACAGAAGAAATATGACTAATCCGCCCAGTATTGATCCAGCTGAATTTGCTAAGACAATCTGCACGGCATCGTATGTGGACGTATACCGCCAATTCCCGCGGTCCAACTTGCCACCGATGAAGGCGGCCGACTTTGCAACAATCCAGATGCACAGACACACCCCCATCGGATGGAGGTATTTCGCGGGCAGCGCGCCGTCAAATCGCAGTTCGAATGCAAGCAGGCCGGAGAAGGCAAAAGCTGCCCAGTCCAAGAGGTAGGCCACAAGGCGATGCCGGATTAGCTTCACGCTATAGAGCCGGGTTGGGTCGGATCTATGGGACATACACCCCTTTCTGCATTTGGACCCGGTACGTGAATCCTGTTTCCTGATTCTTATGATGCTCAGGTCCAGGTTGGCAGAGGCTCGCTGCGCCGCGGACTTTGGTGGTTAACCAAACGATATTCACTCCGCGCCGATTGCGCGCACGGCTGTGTCGATGTGTTGCAGGCGGACCATAGTTTCTTCGGTCGCAGCCTGTTCAGCCATTGCAAAGCCCAAGTAGGTTTCGAACATCCGTTCCGGGCCAAGCCCTTTGCCCAGGAACACTCGCTGAAGGGAATCGTGGCTGATCACAATTCCGATGAGGGTGAGAACCACAGTTTTCGCATTTGCACATCGCAATTCGCCCCTCTTGATCCATGGGTCAAGATAGTGGGCAATCACCTCTACCAGCTGGCTAAGGTGCTTGCGGACCAGTGGATCGAAATCCGCTCTCAACTCAAGTGCGCTGTAATGTAACAGCCGCAGGATTTCGGGTTTCTCCATCAGGGTCTTCGCGATCAGCTCAAAAGTCCGCGCAAGAGCTGCTTGCCCATCACGGGCTTCTGCGATACTGGCCAACAGATCGCCACGGAGATGCAACTGTTGCAGCCCCGACGTCATCACCGCCAAATAAAGGTCGTGCTTGCGCGGATAATGCCGAAAGATTGTGGCTTCATTGACTTGCGCAGCGGAAGCGATCTCGCGGGTGCTGACGCCTTTGTATCCGTGCAGGGCAAATAGACTCGTTGCAGTAGCCAGTATGCGCTCACCTGCGCCAGGCCCGACCCACCCCTTAGCTTCAGACATATCGCTCTCCGGCCGTGCGGCCGCTGGACTATGACGTGCAGCTCCCGGAAGAATTGAGGACGCCGGAAACCACCGGTTCCAGTTCCTCTCCATCAACTTCCAGGGCGACGCTTTGCATTATGAGATCCATGGTTAGGACAACGCGGAGGCTGTTCTTCTTGCGTACCACGACGCCCTCCAACCCGGCAAAAGCGCCTGATCGGATGCGAGCCCGCTGTCCTACCGTCAGAAGAGGGTGTGGTTCAGCCAGGCGCAAATGAAGGCCAGATCGCAGTGCGTCGATTTCAGCCTCTGGCAGCGGAGCCATTTCGCCCGCCGGGCCGCCCACAACTGCCAGCACGCCCGGTACTTGCAGCACCCGCACGCGCTCTGCCCGTTTGATGCGAACAAATATGTAACCAGGAAAGAGCGGGAGATCCAGGACGACGTTCAAGCCATTGCGCCACTTGCGCGGCGAGCGGTAGAGCGGCAGATAATGCTCAATGTCCCTCAGACTAAAGTGATGTTCTACGCGCTTTTCATGGCGCGGGGACGTGAAGACAGCGAACCACTTCGGCACGACCGGCATA
The DNA here is from genome assembly GCA_003139795.1 of Acidobacteriaceae bacterium. Classification (GTDB taxonomy): domain Bacteria; phylum Acidobacteriota; class Terriglobia; order Terriglobales; family Acidobacteriaceae; genus Telmatobacter. Next base: position 6,898 of record PLGM01000210.1, read on the forward strand.
TCGAACCGGCAATCCGGCACACGTTCGCTGAAATCAAGAGGCCTTTGTCGATATGCATTTTCAGACATGGCTTCGCCCCTCTCACTTAGATAGGAAGTTTCCTACCTTCCTTTCAGAACCAAGTGAACTTCGTTTCGGAACCAAGTGGATTTAGCTGTTAGATTTCCCACAAACCCGCATGTGAGCGCTTACTTGCATGCCCCGCCTGCACCATTTGAACGCAGTGCAGGATTCAGATAGAACCATACTATAGTATCCTCGAGATATGTCAAAAGTACCCGATTAATCTGTGACGCAACGCCTGCTCAGGGGGGGAGCAACGCCTGCTGAGAGGAGGAATTGCTTCGATATGTCAGGCTGACAAGGCTTTTTGCCTTTGGGGCAATCTTTAGTTTTTTATGAAGTAAATCAAATTCATTCGCTTTGGATCACTCTCGGCCGCCGATGCGCTTGGTTAAGTATTTCAAAATAAACCAGTTCGAACAGATCATTCGACAATCTAAGGCGCTCGGAAACTGCAAGGCATGGTGGATCGAGTCTTCTCGATTCGTGATGCCGATCACATGAAGGAAGTCGAACTAGGGCGCATTTGCTCTACCCTACCCTGGACAAGAATAACCGGAAGAAAATGTTTTCTCAGGGCATATGACCAAAGTAACGTCCTAGAGGCTAACAAGTCGGTCACCCAGGTCTGACCGGCTGATATGTGCATATGACTAAAGTAACGTTCCAGAGGCTAAGAAATCGGCCACGCAGATTAGGCCGACTGGAATGCGGGGCGTAAATCATATTGGCAGCCTGTTAATCTGAGCTGCGCTTTCGCGCTGTCTCCCGAACTCCCCGGCGCCTGCCTGCCACAGTCATGAAGCGCGAGCGTTTGCTTGATTGTTCATTCGGCTGTGTAGTTTTCCTTCCTGGGAGTCACTGCAGACATACACGAGGATGAGCGGGAGCGGGATGATCCGGTTGCCGCAATTGAAAGCGGCTCAAACAGGAGTTTGGAGATAGCCTGAGTTCGCCATGTATTCCCTTTGACAGAATTTAAGGCTGGCAATTCTGTGCCTTCTATGTAAACTCCTTGTAAGGGATTCGCCTCGAGAGAGGTGGTCAGCACCCTGCAAGGAGAAGCTGCATGCACCTGAAGTCTGTTCTTGCAATACTCTTCTTAACAGCGTCACTTCCTGTGTTCTCCCAAGTCGTGCCGAGTGCCACGGAGGGCGGCTTGCCACTCGTCGTCGGCGTCGGCTTCTCCAGTTACTACACCGAGATGTTTGTGCACAACCGCATGGAAGGCCCCACGGTGTGGGCAGACTGGAACTTTTATCATGCCCCGTCGTTTTTGCACGGATTCGGTATTGAGGCGGAGGCCCGCGGTCTCGTTTTCGGTCAACCGCAGGGCCAGAACCTGCGGCAGGCTACCGCCGGGGGAGGCCCGATCTATACTTTGCGCCACTTCCGCAACTTCCACCCTTACGCAAAGTTTCTGGCGGATTTGGGTGGCGAGGATCATATCAAGAACCGAAGGCTCCCCTCCTGGTATACGGCCGACAGGTGGGCCATCTGGGCCCCAGGTGGTGGGGTCGAGTATCGCGCGTGGCGCAACGTCTCGGTGCGCGTAGACTATCAATACCAGTTCTGGCGGGTTGGTTTCTTCAATACCACTTCTTTCCTCAACCCCCAGGGCTTCACCGTCGGTGCCTCCTACGACTTCAGGCGAATCCATGCGCGTTGACGAGAACGGAGCTAGCCTCTAGGGTTGGCTGGCCTCTCAGCGATAGCCGTGCTTTCTGAAGCGCGAAATTGCCGGATAGAAGTAAGCGTGGAGGGAAGCTTTCAAACTCCATCGCCAAAATCGACGGGCAGCGCCGCGCCGCCAAGGACCCGCACCGCGCACTCAAGAGGCTGCAGGAGTTGTTGAACGGTTGACTTCAGGCTTTGTCCCCAAGCAGCGCCGGATGAGTGTTCGATTGCCTTTTCAACATTGAGACCAGTGGGTCTTTTCCCTCAAGGAGAAAGGCCCCTTCTTTAGACTGTCGCCGCCTGACTCCCGCTTGGAGCGGCAGCACGCGGTTCGGCAGCAAACTGCTCAGCGGTAACTCTTGGTCCGGAAGCGCGAGACCGCCGCATAAAGATTGGTGTCTGTTCCCGGCGTATTCGCGCCGATGTTGGGGGCGCCCCGGTGCTGATAGAGGTAGCCGATCGACATGAAAGCCATCGAGTTCTCCACCGTGGAGCGCCTGCGCGCCGGCTTGATCGCCTCAGGCATGGAAAGCGCACTCCCGCGTCCCTGAGGAGGAAGCAGCGGTTGCTGTGGCACCCTTCAGACCCTACTTGCCAAAATGGTAGCTTAGCCCCCCATTGTAGGACATGACGTCCAGCCCAGGATTGTTCGGCACCATGAAGGCGTTCGAAAAATGAATATCGGCGTAACCGACGCGCAGATCGAGTCGTTGCGTTAGTCTGGCTTGCATGCCGATGCCAATCTGCAACAGGAAGTTCTGATAGGCCGCAGCCGGCGAGAGCGCCTTCTTGTCGAAGACGATCATCCCGCCCTTGATAATAAAATAGGGCTTGATGGACTTCTTGCTTCTCCACATCATGCGAAGGCCGATCGGCGAAAGCGCCGCCCCAGGCACGAGCTGCCGGGCTTGGCTTAGTGGGTCGCCATAGATATCGGCTTTGACCGGTTGACGCAGAATAGCCACCGGCAGAGCCTCCGCCACATAGTCCAGCCGTGCTCCAAGGCGGCGGAAGTAATCCCAGGAATGACGGTCGTACTCTACCCCACCCGTGTAGAGTTCGCTCCACCAGGTGTAGGCAAAAACGTGGTAATGGCCAAAGGAACCCTCTCCCTCCACGATCAGTTCGCTCTCCACCGGCTGCCTGGCATGGGTCTTCGTCGTCACCCCGGTGTCTGTCTCCGCCGGAGCGTTCGTGTCCAGCGGGGTGTTCGTCACCACCGCGGTCTCCGACTCCTGGGAGTGCGCGAGTTGCGGTGCAAGAAGGCAGAGCGCGGCCAGAATGGAAAGGCAGTTGAGGCGAAAATCGCCGCCGAAGCGCTGCGCACTTGGCCGCGGGGCGAATACAAACTCACAAACTCGATTGTTCGGCAAAGGTCACCTGGCTAGTTAAACTGGAAGCTCCCTTTTCTGCACTGACTCGCCTCAAGTTAACTGGTTTTGTGCGGTTCCGCAAGACAAAAATGGCCTCCTTGGTCGAAAGACAAAGCTATTCCAGTCCCGTCCGCGGGCTCGGGTTCCGGAACCAGATCGTCAAGCGTCCCGGGAAACAATGTGTCCTGGGTTCGCCCCTCGCCTTGAATGAAACCCTTCAAAAATGTTTTCGCGCACCACGAGGGCATTTTCCCATGATTCCCTTCGCCAACACAGACTTTTGTAACAGCCTGTTGGGGCAGAGGACTTTGCGGATCGGCGGTGTGACCTTGCCCTCAGAATGCGTAACTCTTAACCAGCCGGTTCTGGTGCCGGCTGCATTCTCAGTTTGACAGAGGGGCTCGGCAATGGTCACTTCATCGAGCATGCGGGGAGATTGCAGTCTTTTCTCGCTTACAATTACAAACTGGACAGTGCCAGGTTCT
>PLGM01000139.1 GCA_003139795.1 Acidobacteriaceae bacterium
CTTCACGAATAATGCAGGCTAAGCCCCGAAGAGGTCGAACGGATTCGTATAGGTGCGCTCTTGCACGATATCGGGAAGATCGGCATCCCCGACAGCGTCCTGCAGAAGCCTGGGCGGCTCACCAGCAAGGAGTTTGCCATTGTCAAGCAACACACTGTGATTGGCCGCCGGATTCTCGAAGGCGTGCAGGGCCTTGCGTGCTACCTCGATGCCGTGGAACTGCACCATGAGAACTGGGACGGCACCGGATACCCGAAAGGCCAATCGCGCGAGGAGACGCCGGTTGACGCGCGCATCATCCACGTGTCGGACGCTTACGACGCAATGACTACCAATCGGTCCTATCGGCCGGGAATGACCCACGAGCAGGCCATCCGCGAACTATTCACATATGCAGGGACGCAATTCGATCCCGAAGTTGTTGCGCTGTTCGTGAAATTGCCGCTCGATGTTGTGACCGGACAACCGATTCTGTTGGAAGATTGCGGCCAGGTGGAGGAATTCAGGGCGGTGGAAGCAGGATAATGAAGGCTCTCCCCTCCTGGCGCTTATTCCGGTGATGTGGGCCGGTGATTCCGGTTGGCCAGAATCGGAGCGAAGCGACGCTGGTTGCTTTTTTACATAGCCAGGTGGCCCACATGAGTCAAGAAAAGGGTAAATAGCCGGCTGACCGCACAGGGCGATATGATGACGGCATTTTTTGCCCCAGTTTTGGGACAACGGAACGAAGCGGGTGAGGAAAAGGGGTGAGCGGTATTTCCTATAATTTCTCTAACTTACAGCTAACTTCTTTAGAATGTGGTGGCCAGAGACGCTACTGCAAAGCTGTCTCAATGGCCGAAAAGTCGCCTAAATCAAGCGATTAGTGGACCAGAGTTGCCCCCAAAGTTGCCCCCAAATTGTCTTTGCTAGCAGCCCGTTCATAGATTCCTGGCGCGATGAGCGTTTCGGGGGACCTATCCCGGTTGGCGCGGTTCAGCCAAACAACGGGCTCTGGTTTGTTGTGCCACCGCCCAGATTGATATTCCGCGGATTTTCCTTCCATTGAGCATGGATTTGGCTCACTCTCCGAGTCGCCGATCCTCCACGGCGAATGCAGCTTCCGCTTTGCCACCGGGCCGCGCTGCTTTTTCACAGACAAGGTGACTTATGCACTGCCGGAGCCACTTTCCCAGAAGGGGGAGGCGGAGTCTGGCGCTTAAACTGTCTTAGACAGTCTTATCTCATGTCGCGCAAACAAAACAGGAGAAATAGTCCAGCGCTAAACACCGCCGCCAAGGGGGCGGACGCCGGGCTGTTGCCGGAAGAGATCGCGCGGGTACGGGAGCAGATTGCTGGCCGGCATTCCAAGACCGCTCTGCAGCTTGCCAAGGATCTCTACAAGCACTCGGCGACGCCGGAGTCGGAAGCTCTGCTCACCGATGCCTACAAGGCTCGCATCGACGATCTGCTCAAACTGGGAATGACCGTGGAGGCCAAGACTCTGTTGGGGATCGTGCGGGAGCGGTTTCCCTCGGCGCTGCCGCGATTGACCGATCTTGGCCGGGAGATATCCGCGCAGGATGGCAAGCTGGAGGAGGTTGTCGCGCCGCTCGCCGATCCAGAACTTCCGGCGGGAGACCGCGAACGCATCGAGAGCTTCATCCGCCAGCGGATTCATGACCTGCCGGCATTGGCGGGGGTTTCATCCCTGCCACCGGAGCATTCCCTGCGCACGGCTGCATCGGCGGTGGCGGCTGCGTTGCAGGCCGTGACCAGCGGGCCGGTCGAGGACGCGGTTCTGGCGCTGCCGGAGGTCTCGCGGCGCAGCCCGCTGGCCCCGTGGAAGGCTCTGATCCGGGCGATTGGCTGTTACTACCGGCGCGAGGACGAAGAGTGCCACAGGTGGCTGCAGACGATTCCGATCGATTCTGTGCCCGCGCGCCTGCTTCCTGCATTCGCCGCGATGCTGAGGACCGAGCCCGTGTCTGGCGCGGAAGTCAAGCTCAGTCTGGCCGAAGAGAAGCTGGTCAGCCTGACCGCGGATCATGGCACGGCTTTACGCGCTGCCCTGACCAGCCTGGAAGATGCGCTGCGTGAAAGAAAGCAGAAGCAGATTCTGGATGCGGCGCGGAAAGCGATGGCGGCCAGCCAGCACTGCGGCCCCGAGGTGCGGGACCGCCTGCGCCAGCACATCGCGGTGCGCGCCGATCTCCAACAGGTCTCACGATTAGCTGTGGAATCCGCCATGGGAGGCGCTCCACGAGTGTGTGCTTACTACCTCCGGCTTCAGGCAATGGGGTTGGAAGAGCAGGGGCATGTGGATGCCCATGCGGAAGCGGCCTTGGCCTGGGCAGGTTTCCGCCGCGAGGCCATCAAGGAGAAGTGGTTTGCCTCCGGCGGCCTGGAGGATGGAATCCTCTCGCTGCACATGGGGCAGTTGATCGAGAAGGTGCCCGAGGAACTCATCGATGAGATAAGGGCGGAGATGGGGAACTACCGCAAGCCGCGCGATTGGGATAAGAACGACGGCCTGCCTTCTCCGGGAGCGCTGTATGAACGCGCCTGCAAGGCCGACCCTCATCCGGAGGTATTCCAGGCCTGGCTGAGCTGGGCGCGGAAGAACGAGTCTGGGGCATTGGCCAGCGAGGTTGCTGAGCAGTGGCGAAAGGCGCGGGCCACTGACATTCAACCGCTGCTTTACCTGATGGAATCGGCCGAGAAGCGCAACGCATTCAAGAAGTCGCTGAAGTATCTGGAGGCGGCGGAGAATCTGGACCGGCTGAATCCCGAGGTGCGACGAGCCAAGCTGCGGCTGCTTTTATCCGCCGCCTTGCGCCATCTGCAGCAGCGCATGACGCACCTGGCGCTGAAGGAAATCGAGCAGATTGAGACCGTGCCCGAGGTGCGGCCGGGGGAAATTGCCGCGCTGGCCGCGGCGCTGCGCTGGTCCGCGGCCGCGGGGGACCGGGATAAGGCTGCCCAGGACGAGCAGGAGGCGCAACTGAATAGATTGATGGGAAGCGTGGCCGCGCATCTGCTGATCGTGTCTGTGGCAGGAAAGGCGGAGATGCTCTTCGCGGTCTCGTCGAAGGTGTTGAAGGCTGCCAAGATTCCCGCCGCCGAACTGCTGGCCGGCGTGGCCAAAGCCCGCGCACTGGGCGATTGGGCAGGCCTTCCCATCGAACTGCCGCGCGAATGGATCGATCCACTGATGGCCGCGATGAAGCCGCACAACTGCCCGGCCGATACCGCGCAGATGCTGGTTGTTGGCGAGGCGGCCTTGGACGGCTATTCCGCGGAACTCGCCTTTACCGTCTCGGTTGCCGGACTGGCCAAGGGCGGGGCGAACGCGGAGTCCCTCTTCCTGCGCGCCCGCTCGCTGCCGTCGTTGTCGGCCTCTGTCAGGCGCGAGGGCTGTTTGACGGCTTCTCTCGAACTGGCCCGGAGGGAGCGCAACACCGCACTGGCGGGCAGGATTCTGGATCTTCTGAACGGGAACAACTCCAGCCCAGGGAAGCGCTGGAGGCCGGGAAGCAATTTCGGAGACGATCCGGAGATTGCCAGCCGCGCCGTTTCCCCGGAGTTACTCGCCAAGATTCTTGAGGAAGAGCTATCGCTGAAGAAGTTTCCCGGCTACGGCTTTAATGAGGCGCCTAAATATTCCGAGGATCTGAACGCTTCTCTTTGCGATTGCCCGAAGTGCCGGGCAAGGCGCGGCGAGACAGGCGCGGGCGGCTACGAGTTTGTCGACGACGGCGACGAGGACGATTTCGAGGACGAAGACGACGATTTCGCTGACCCCGGAGGCTTTGCCCTTTCGGAACTTCTCAAGGGACTTGGCAAGATGATGGGTCTTTCCGCTGCGAAGATCAAGGAACTGGAAAAGGCCAGGGCCAACGGAGAGGACCCAAAGACCGCCATGGACAGAATCCTGGGCGAGAGATCATTCGAGCCGAGAGCGCCGGAAACGCCGAAGAGTAGAAAGACCGAAAAGTCCGCAAAGGTTCCGCCGCCGGAACAGGGCAGTTTGTTTTAGGGTGAAACGATGAACCAGAACGCGTTGCCAATTCCCGATCCCTATGCCGTCCTGAGCCTTGTCCCCGGCGCCGAGGACGAGCAGATTCGCGCCGCGTATCTGGCGAAACTCAAGCAGTTTCCGCCGGACAGGTCTCCGGCCGAGTTCGAGCAGGTTCGCGACGCATACGACCTTCTGCGCGACCGGCGCCGGCGCGCCCAGCACACCCTGTTTTCAGTCAATCCCGAAGCGCCTCTGGAATCGCTGCTGGATGACAAGGACAACGATCGACGATTCGCCGGCCCCGGCCCGTGGCTGGCGGTACTGAAGGAAAGATAGATGGAGATGGAAGAAAATAATTCCTCCGAAGGGTTTTCGCCCCAGGAGCGGGCACGGATCGTGCTTGGTTTCGAGGTCTGGCTCGACCAATATCTTGACCGTGCGATGGCCGATGAGCCGGCGCCGCAAGGATTGACCGCCGACTTGCTGGCCGCGCTGGAGAACGGTGAGCCGCTTCCGCCGCTGGCGTGCGATCCCTCCGGCGACGGCGGCTGCGACCTTTACTCCCTGTGGGCGGCCATGACCGCGCTGACTCAGGAAGTCAGGCTGCAGGGCCGGACCTTCAAGCAGTTGAATGAAAGCCTCAGTCAAAGCGCGCAGAGCCTGGATACGTCCGCCTCCGAAACAAGAGCCAGCGGGGACGAACCGGCTCGTGCTCAGCAGGCCAAAGCCCAGCCAGCCCGCAAGCAGGAGATTCACTTGCCCCTCAATGTTCTGCTCGACCTGCGCGACCGGGTGGAGCGTGGCGGCAATACCGCGCGCAACGCGGCCGAGGAGTTGGCGCAAAAAAAGTTGCCGTCTTTAGCGCGCTGGCTGGGCATTGGCCGCGCATACGCCAGCCACACCCATGAGGTTCTGGCCGCGCTCTCCCACGGCTACACCCTCACCCTAGACACGCTGGACGAGGCCCTGGTTGGCGCGGGCGTCAGCCGCATCGCCTGCCACGGACAGATCTTCGATCCTCGGCGCATGACGGCTGTCGATATTGAGGAAACCAGCACCGTGGCCGAGGGAACGGTTGTCGAGGTCTACCGTAACGGCTACGAATGGAACGGAGAAGTCCACCGCACGGCGCAGGTGAAGGTGGCGCGCACCCCCGAAAGGAAATCCGCATGAGCGATTCGAACGAACTGATTGTAGGCATCGATCTGGGTACCACCAACTCCGAGATAGCGGCCTTCGTCGATGGCAAGGTAACCATTCTCGGCTCCGGCAGCAAGAACATGCTGCCATCAGTGGTGGGCCTTTCCCCGTCAGGAGAGCTGCTGGTGGGTGAGGCGGCGCGCAATCAGTTAGCGCTTTATCCCGAACGCACCGTGCGCAGCATCAAGCGCAAGATGGGCAGTAGTGAGACCGTTACGCTGGGAGACCGCGAGTTCACACCGCCGGAGATCTCGGCGCTGATTCTGCGTGAGCTAGCCTCCTGGGCGAGCCAGCAACTCGGCCGCACCGTGGCCAAGGCAGTCATTACCGTTCCCGCCTATTTCTCCGATGCTCAGCGCCAGGCCACGCGCGAGGCCGCCACACTGGCAGGTCTTGAGGCCGTCCGCATTCTGAATGAACCGACTGCCGCAAGCCTGGCCTATGGAGAGGGCAGCCGCCATATCGCCATGGTCTACGATCTGGGCGGCGGCACCTTCGATGTCTCCATCGTCTCGCTCGAGGGCGACATCACCGAGGTGCTGGCCAGCCATGGCAACAATCGTCTGGGCGGGGACGACTTCAACGATCTGCTGGCCGAGCATCTGCTCGCTGCATTTCAATCCCAGCACGGAATCGATCTGCGCAGCGGCCATCCGGTGGCCCGCGCCCGCATCTGGTGGGCCGCCGAGGAGGCCAAGCGCCGCTTGAGCTTCGATCCCGAGGTAACGGTGCGCGAAGAAGCGCTGGCCACCGTAGATGGGAAACCGCTGCACCTGGAACTGGAGATCACCCGCGAGGAGTACGAGGACATGATCCGTCCCCTCGTCGAGGGGACGCTGGAGCACATGTCCCAGGTCCTTGCCGACGCCGGCAAAGGTCCCTCAGAGCTGGATGCGATCCTTCTTGTTGGCGGCTCCACGCGCACTCCCTTGGTCGCACGCATGATCGAGGAGCGCACCGGGCTGACCCCGCGGGAAGAAATCCATCCCGACCTGTGCGTTGCCCTGGGCGCGGGCGTGATGGCCTCGCGGCTTGCGGGCCACCAGGTCGAACGGGTGCTGGTCGATGTGACTCCGTACTCCTTCGGCGTCTCCTTCCTCGGCGAGCGGGGCGGCGTCTCTTATCCCCACTGCTACAAGCCGATCATCCGACGCAACACCCCTCTTCCGGTCACCCGCACCGAGCGCTTTTACACCAGCCATCCCTATCAGGAGGAAGTCGATGTCCGCGTCTATGAAGGCGAGGACGAGGATGCGCTGCGCAATATCCTGATCGGCGACTATCGCGTGACAGGCCTGACTCCCATGCGCGATTTCAACGAGGTGCTCTGCCGCATGAGCCTGGATCTGGACGGCATACTCACTGTCACCTCGATCGAGAAGAAGTCGGGCTTGTCCAAGAACATCACTATCGCCCGCGCTCTGGAAGAACGCAGTGAAGCCGAGATTGCCGCCTCCCGCAAGCGTCTCGAAGCCCTCTACGCCACGCGCCAGGATGATGATCTCGACAAAGAGAGCGACGACTTTGACGAGGAGAACGGCAACTTCGATGACAAAGATGCGCTTCAGATCGAAAGCGAGGTCGATTTCACTGCTTATCCCATGCCGAAAGCCGCGACTGTGGCCGAGGATGATTGGAGCATGGCCGAAGGCGAGGGCCGTAAGATGATCGAACGCTCCCGACTTCTGCTCGATCAAATCCACGATGAAGATCGCGAGGAAGCCATCGACCTGAATGCGGCCATCGAAGCGGCGATCGAAAATCGCGATGCCGCCGCACTCAAGCAGGCCGTTCACGAGCTGCGCGAGATGCTGTTCTTTGTCGAGGGCCGCGCATGAAGGACGCCCTTCGCAGCCCGGCCGGCTGCCCGGTCTGCCGGGCTCGTTTACGCGGTTCGCCCCGCTGCTCGCGTTGCGGCGCAGACCTCACCGCGCTGATGCTGCTGGCGGCTCACGCCTACATCCTGCGCCGGGCCGCCCGACAATCGTTGAGGCAAAGCGATTACCAAGCGGCCCTGGCCTCCGCTCAGGCCGCACAGCGATTGCATTCCACAGCGGAAGGCACTCTTCTCTGCATTCTCTCGACCGCGGCGGCCAGCCCGCTTTCTGAACAACCTCAAAAAACAGCCCGAAACCTTGCCGATCTTCGCTAGGCACATCCGCGTGAGGCAAAACTGCGGAATGGCTCTTGGTGGATCGAAACGATGCTCATGGTGCCGTGCGCCGGAGCAGGGAAAGCGCGCCAGAAACGGGGCCACCTGCATTGAAATCCACTGTTTATGGCCCTCTTCTGAGGATTCGTACCCATAAGTACGGCAATTGAAATCCCGCGACCTGCAACCATTCAGCCGCGGCGTCATAAACTTCAATCAGAATGAAGGCCGCCTCCGCACAGTCCACTACCCCCTCCGAGGAGATCGCCGGCCTAGTCGAACGGGTCACCTTTTTCAACGAGGAGAGCGGGTTCGCCGTGCTCCGGGTGAAGGTCCGCGGGCAGCGGGATCTGGTTACGGTCCTGGGACCGGTGCCTTCGATCAGCGCCGGCGAGTGGCTCACTGGCAGGGGTTGGTGGGTCCGGGATCAGGAACATGGACTGCAGTTCAAGGCCCAGACGCTGAAGGCGACACCGCCGACCACAAGCGAGGGCGTCGAGCGGTACCTGGGCGGCGGCTTCGTCAAGGGTGTAGGGCCTGTCCTAGCGAAGAAGCTGGTCGGCCACTTCGGTGCCGAAGTACTGAAGGTGATCGGCGAGAACCCCGGAGCTCTTGAGTCCGTCGACGGCATTGGCCCCAAGCGCCGTCAGCGGATCTCCACCGCCTGGCAGGAAGGCTTGCAGATCCGCGAGATCATGCTTTTCCTGCACAGCCACGGGGTCAGCACCGGCCGGGCGGTTAGGATCTTTAAGACCTATGGGAATCTGGCCATCCAGACCGTGCGAGAGAACCCCTATACGCTGGCCAGGGAGATCCACGGCATCGGATTCGCCACGGCCGACCGGATCGCCCAGAGCGTCGGGATCCCGAAAGACTCCGAGAACCGGGCCCGGGCCGGCATCGATCACGTTCTGCTGAGCGCGACCTCGGAAGGCCATTGCGCGCTGCCTCTGGAAAAACTGAAGGCCGCGGCCGTCAAGCTCCTTGAAACGCCGGCGGAAATCGTCGAGCGAGGGCTGGCGCGGATGCTGACCACGGGCTTTCTGGTTCTCGAAGAGATCGACGGCGAGCCGCTGGTCTTTTTGCCCCATTTGAGACGGGCGGAGAAGGAAATCGCGGTCGGTATCCGGCGGTTGGCGGCGGCCCGTTCCGCCTATCCGCCGATCGATTTCGAAAAAGCTGTCCAATGGTGCGAAGCGCGCACCGGAAAGACCCTGGCGCCGAGCCAGCGGGAGGCGCTGAAGACGGTTCTCGGCAGCCGGGCTGCCATCGTCACCGGCGGCCCGGGCGTGGGCAAGACCACGCTCGTGAACTCGATCCTGCTGATCCTCAGGGCCAAGAAGGTGAAATGCCTGCTGTGTGCGCCGACCGGCAGGGCGGCCAAACGCCTTACGGAGACTACGGGCATGGAGGCAAAGACCATCCACCGGCTACTCGAGATCGATCCGGCCACAGGAAGGTTCTCGCGCAACGAGGACAATCCTCTGGAGTGCGATCTGCTGGTGGTCGACGAGACCTCGATGTTGGACGTCCCGCTGATGTGCGCACTGCTCAGGGCTCTCCCGAAAAACTCTGCCCTGATCCTGGTCGGGGATGTCGATCAGCTTCCCTCCGTGGGCCCGGGAAACGCGCTGCGCGACCTGATCGAGAGTGGTGTCGTGCCCGTCGTTCGCCTCACCGAGGTCTTCCGCCAGGCCGCCGCCAGCAAAATCATTACCGTCGCGCACCTGATCCGCCAAGGGAAAATGCCTGACTTCCGCTCAGCCGAGCCCAGCTCGGATTGTCATTTCGTCGAACGCGACACCCCGGAGGAGATCGCCGCCACCCTTGTGCGACTGGTCCAGGACAGGATCCCGAAAGGCCAGGGGATAGATCCCATCGGGGATATTCAGGTGCTGTGCCCGATGAATCGCGGATCGATCGGGGTACGCGAGCTGAATGCCGTGCTCCAGCGGGTCCTGAACCCGCCCCGGCAGGGCGAGCCGGCCGCCGACCGGTTCGGATGGCGGTTCCAGATTCGCGATAAGGTGATCCAGACCGAAAACAACTACAAAAAGGAAGTCTTCAACGGCGACATCGGCGTCGTCGAGAAGATCGATCCGGTCGAACAGGAAGTGCACGTCCGGTACGACGAGCGGCTGATCGCTTATGACTACGGCGAGCTGGACGAGGTCTCACCGGCCTACGCGATAACCATACACAAGGCCCAGGGCTCGGAGTTTCCCGCCGTGGTGATCCCAGTGGCCATGCAGCACTTCATGCTTCTCGAACGCAACCTTATCTATACCGGGATTACCCGCGCCAGGAAGTTTCTAGTGGTGGTTGGGCAGAGAAAGGCTCTGGGCCTGGCCGTCAGGAACAATCAGTCGCGCAAGCGATACTCTGGGCTTCTCTGTAGTCTGAAGGAGACCTCTCGGCCCAAAATCGCTTGAGCTGCAAACCTCGAAAGCTCATATGTCTATAGACCGAAAGCTCGACCCGATTAAGCGCAAGCGTATGCGCCATGCCGAAGGGAAGCTGAAAGAAGCGCAACGGCAGTTGGCGCGAACCGAACGCAGCATTTCCTACTGGTCCAGGATCGTCTCCGACCTGAAGCATGAGCGGATGCGAGCTATTCAGCCGCCACTATGGCCGGAAGACAGGGCCCAAAACGCTGAAGGCTCCGACGGCAAAGAATAGTGGCCAGCAAGAAGACATAACCAATCCTTGAGTCATACCCGTTTCAGGGGACCGATCGGGATATATGTGAGTAAGCTCGGTGCTTGTCGAGGTCTGTACCATCGCCAATTCCTCAAGAGCGAGGGCCAGGGCACCCATTTTCAAAGATGGAAGTAACTTCTCAGGCCTGGCCCAGTCACATCCAATAATATTCTCACCATGTCATTTTTCTTGACACGCTTCTGCGATTTCGATAGTCTGATTTTGGGTCGCGGTTACCGCGACTAAGCAAGTTCTTTGACAACTCCTTTTTCGCGCTTCCATGGCCGAGTCTTTCCGTGAGGAAAGACGTAATGCCACACCGATTGAATGGTGTGGCGGCAGGATGCAGTTCCTGCCCGTTCGAGGCCGCATACCAAGGGGACAGCAGTAGTCTCTCGGTATCGGAGCCCACACAGTATGTATCTCGCTGTGCGGCACACACAATGGCCGGGTCTTCTGATTCAAGCCCATTCCAACTCGGAGCGCAACCGGACGCGGCACTCGGTTGAGTGTTGCCGAGGGAAAGGAGGCTGACCCACATGGGAAAGCAGAAAGACTTGCACGTCATCACTTCTTGCATCGAAGAATTGATGGCGCAAGATGGGCTTGAGTCGGAGCAGAAAGATGCCTTGGCTACGGCGATGAAGGCTGTAAATCATTTTCGGCGAAACACGACTCCCAGCGATGCCGATATTTATCGCGTCGTTCGGATAGTGGCCGAAGAGATTGCAAAGAACTTCATTCGCCAGGAGTAGCCTAGCTAGTTCCAGGGGGACCCGCAACCAGTTTGGTTTCAATTATGGATTACGGAAAAGCAATCAGAATCGTGCGAGCGCTCGCCGACATACCGCAGAGAGAGCTCGCACGCAGGATGGACGTTGACCCTAGCCTGATTTCAATGCTTGAAGCGGGCAAGCGGAAGCCAAGCAGAGAATTTTTGGAGCGATTCGCTGCCGAACTGGGCGTTCCATTTCATTTATTGATCCTTTTGTCCAGTGAGTCCGGCAATGCAAAGACGAGCAACCCGGAGGCGATTCAACGGTTGGCTTTAGAACTGGCAGGGCTTCTTTTCAAAAAGGACGACGATGGGAACGGAACTGTTCACGATAAGACGCCTGAACATTGCGCATGAGAAAAGTTTGGCGCTCAGTCTAGGCTGCAACGTCGATGAACTCGAGCAGCTTGCAGAATCTGCCAAGAGCTTTTACAGGCCTTTCGAATTGATCCCCAAGCTGCGGCCCTTTGCTAAGAAGCCGCCGAAAAAGCCAAGGCCAATTGATAAGCCGACAGGCAAGCTAAAGAAGATGCAAGAGCGAATCAACAAGGCTCTGCTCGAACCGATCCTCATGCCGGAGCACGTATTCGGCGCAGTAAAGCATAGATCAATTATTGGCAACGCACAGCGTCATCAGGGCGCGCCGGTGCTTGTCTCCCTGGATATTCGGCAGTGCTTCCCGAGCGTCACCAATGCGCACGTCTATCGCGTGTGGGCTAACGTCCTTGGTTGCTCCCCGCCGGTGGCGAGCCTGCTGACGAAGATAACGACATACAAGCGGCACCTGCCTCAAGGAGCGCCGACAAGTCCGGCCCTGGCGAACATTTTTATATGGTCAGTGGACGGCCCAATCAGAGAGAAATGCGCGGATCTGGGAGCGGAGTATTCCACCTGGATTGATGACCTGGCTTTTTCCGGCTACAACGCCAGAGAGATCATTCAAATTGCCGTTGAAGCTTTGCGTGTCCATGGCCTACGGATTTCACACAAGAAAACGGCAATTATGGGAAGCGGCCGAACCAAGACGCTTACTGGTACGCGGCTTGGACGCCGCTCATTACGCGCGCCGAAGAAGATTTGTGACCGTGCATGTTCAGGCATACATAAACTTGAATGCGGCTTGGTTGCAGAACATGAAAAGGACTCCTACTGTCGGAAGCTGCGCGCCCTAATCATGCATATTCACCGGATATGCCCCAAAGACTCCGTATGGCTTGAAAACAAGCTCTCCGCCCTACTTCAAAAGTAGCTTGATTGATCGATCTGTTCACGGCCTTTGAGCGTTCAGCGCATTACTTTCGTGAGCGCTATCTGAACCCCATC
>PLGM01000241.1 GCA_003139795.1 Acidobacteriaceae bacterium
CTCAAAATGGAAATATGGGCTTGAAGCAGATGAGCAGCGATGCGATCGACGCCGGGACAACGGCACTTTTCAGGGTAGACCTGGGAGACCTCCCGGCGGGGCAGAGGCAGATTGCCAAAATGACCGGCAGCGATACTCGAAATACGCTCAACCTCTACTTCGATCTGCCCATGCTCCGTGCCTTGCTGGCCCTCAAGACCCATCGGCCGGCTGAGGCGGTGCAAGAGCTTGAACCCGCCCGCAAATATCAGATGCGCGACATCGGTGTGCCCTATCTGCGGGCGCGGGCGGAGGTGGAGGCCGGCATGCTCGACCAGGCTGCCGAGGACTATCGGCTGATTCTCGCCAACCCTGGGACTGACCCGACCTGGCCCGACTACACGCTCTCTCATCTCCGCCTGGCGCGCGTTCTGGTCCTCCAGAACAAGCCCGGCGAGGCCCGCGCGGAATACCAGGCATTCCTCAACGCCTGGAAGAATGGCGACCCACAGTTGTCATTACTGCTCCAGGCACAGGAAGAATACTCAAAACTACCGGCGCCCTGACCCTAAACCTACCCCCGAAACGGCCAATTCAGGCCCTCCATTCCCGAGTCAATCTGATCCCTCAAGCGCGGTGCCCCGCTTGCCCGCGCCCATTCCGTGGTCTCCCTTTACCAAGCCATAATTCGCTAATTATCATCCGTTTCAGCCACTTACCGCGACATTCATCCGTTTCAGAACTTGTCAGAACTGGTCACTTGCCTTCATCCCAATGCCGTGCGACACTCGGCGCCGATGAGCAACAAGGGCAGCATGAATCGACTGGTTCAATGGGTCCGTCAAGGGGCGAGTTCCCTGCGCTCCGACGCCTTTCTCCAGAGTTCTCGGCAAACCGTCCGGACCATCGAGACAGTCGAGTGCCAGGAACACACCCTCCTCATCGGCAGTGTCCGAGCCGGACCCCTGGATATCTGTCCGATGTGCGGCAGAAAGCTGGTCCAGGAAGTCGAAGGCCAGACTCTCCCACAGCTTCACGACTGATGCTTTGTTTCTGAATCACAGTTCCTGCCTGGGCAGCACAAAGGCCCATCGGACAGGCTCCGGCAATGCAATCCAGGAAGTCGGGAGTTTCCCAGCCTTCCCCAGCGTTGGCTCAAGCCACTTTGAGCAGACCGGAAGATAAGACTTCAGGAGATGATGATGATCAGGCAAAGACTTGCTTCCTACCTCGCGTCAGAGTCCGCGCGGCGCCGCCTGGTTTCCCTCACTGCGGCCCTCCTCGTCGCAGTGAGTTGAACTGTTTCTTGATGCCGCAACAGGCAAGCTCCGGGTGCCCGGCAAGGCAATCCACTCATTGCCGGTGGGAAGAACATCGTCGGGTTTCAGCGAGAGTGGAACACGACGACTGGGGCCGAACGCAGATAGTGTCGGAACGCAAAGGCAAGTCAGCCATGCCAGAACAAGAGAGCGAAGACAAAGGTGTTTCTTTTTGACCAATAGAGCCAGTATTTTCACGAGTACCATTGCCTCACTTTGATTGGCGACCTGCCACACACGTTGATTAGCGTACACCCCGCCAGGAAGAGGGGTTTGCGGACGCCCAACAACCCTCTTGACAGGGGAATCGTGCGAGTGTTAACAATATGCCGTTGCGCAATCGATTGTGCAATGCACATGATCGTTCCAAATGCGCTTCTGAAAGACAGAATCGTCCACCAAACTCACCCCAACTTCCTTCGGAGGAGACCGAAATGCAACTTATTGATTTAAAAAGCGTTCTAAGCCAGCGACTGAGTGCCCGATCTCTGCCGTCCCTGATCGCCTGGTGGGCGGCCACCCTGCTGCTCGTCTTCCTCGCTATCCCCGCTCATGCGCAATACCGCGCCTCTCTGCGTGGTACAGTGGCCGACCCCACCGGCGCCGTCATCCCAGGCGCAACTGTGACGCTGACCGATAAGGACACGAACGCAACCAGGACGGCCACTTCCGACGGCAGCGGCATCTACACATTCAACGCTCTGCCGCCCGACCACTTTAGCCTGGTGGCCGAAAGGCAGGGCTTCGAGAAAAAGGAAGTTGCCCAGGTCGTCCTCATTCCGGAGCAGCCCAACACCCTCGACGTGCAACTGCAATTGGGCGACGTCCAGCAGACGGTCACCGTCACCGGATCGGCGGCCCCGCTGCTCGACTCGGGAACCGCGACGGTAAGCGCCACCATCAGCAGCAATGAGATTCAGCATATGCCCTCGTACGACCGCGACGTGTTCCAACTGGCGCAGCTTGCGCCAGGAGTCTTTGGCGACGGTTCGCAGGGCAGCGGCGGAGGGAGCCTTGGCCTGCCGGGGAACCAGGGACCCGGCGGACCAGGCGCTGGGGCAGCCGGTATCTTCTCAACGGAAAACGGGCCTCAGATTCAGACCCGCGGCAGTCAATATGAAACCAATGGCATCTCCATCGACGGCATCAGCACGGTTAGCGCAGTCTGGGGCGGCACTTCGGTCATCTCCCCCAGCGAAGACTCCGTGGGAGATATGAAGATCGTCTCCAATAGCTATGACGCGGAGGTTGGCCGCTTCAGCGGCGGCCAGATTGAGGTGACAACGAAGAGCGGAACCAATGCTCTGCACGGCAGCCTCTTCTTCAAGGCCTCGCGGCCCGGGCTGAACGCCTATCAACGGTGGAACGGCCTGGGATCGGACGTTGCAGGCACGCCCGCTACACGCGGCCTGAACAAGGACGATGAGCGAACCAACAACTATGGCGCCAGCCTGGGTGGGCCTATCTGGAAGAACAGGCTTTTCGCGTTCTTCAATATGGAGGAGAGCCCGTCCGCTGCCACTACCACGGCGCAGGGTTGGTATGACACGCCGGAATTCGATCAATTGGCCGTGCCGTCAGGGAGCATAGCGAGCAAGTATCTCTCGTTTCCCGGTGAGGGAGTTTCCACCAACGGGCTGATTCAGCGCACCTGCTCGCAGATCGCGCTCGTTGAAGGCGTCAACTGCGCCACCGAATCCGACGGGCTGAACGTGGGCTCGCTTCTGACAGGCGTTGCGCTCGGCACCCAGGACCCGACCTGGAAAAACACGGGTAACCCGGGTGTGGGCGGCGGGCTCAGTACCGTACCCGACATCGGATTTTTCAATACCGTCACCCCCTCGACCGCCTCGCAGTTCCAGTACAACGGACGCCTGGACGCGGACGCGACACACAACGACCACCTGAGCTTTGCCATCTACTGGGTGCCGGTAACCACTACCTTCTACAACGGTCCTGCCCGCTCGGCCAACCTCTGGCACCACTCGCAGGTGAACGATGCGTTTTCGGTCATCTGGAACCACACATTCTCTCCCACCCTGGTGAATCAGGCGCGCGGCAACGCCGCGGGCTGGCGGTGGAATGAAGTTGCTACCAATCCCCAGGAGCCCTTTGGCTTGCCGACGGACAGCATTGGCGGCATCGGCGGCGCGGGTGTCAGTTACTTCGGCGCCCCTGGGCCAAGCAATCTGAATCAGTGGACCTATGACTACAACGACGTTCTCACCAAGATACTGGGACGGCACAGCATCAAGGCCGGCGGGGATCTTACCCGGCTCTACTACCTGAACAATGCCGTCTATGCTGCGCGTCCCAACTTTTTCTTCAACAATCTGTGGGACTTTGCGAATGACGCTCCGTGGAGCGAGGGTGGAGAGTTCAATTCGGCGACAGGTGTTCCCTTCTCCAACCGCGAGGACAATCGCTCCGACATCTACGGCGTCTTTGTCCAGGACGACTACAAGATTCGTCCCAACCTGACCATCAATGCCGGCCTGCGCTGGTCTTACTTCAGCGCCTACGACTCCAAGGAAAACAACCTGGACGTGGTGAAATTCGGATCGGGCGCCGATGTGCTGACCGGCTTGAACATTCGCGTGGGTGGAGGGCTCTATACGCCACAGAAGTCCAACTTTGGACCGCAACTCGGTTTCGCATGGCAGCCCAAGGAGTCGGTGGACAGACTGGTCGTCCGCGGCGGCTTCGGCATCAACTTCAACCAGAACGAAATCGCCATTACGGCCAACGGTTTCGGCAACCCTCCGAATGCCGTGACTCCAAACTTCTCGATCGCAGCCGGCACCGGTGCGGATATCCTGTACCAGACGGCGACAAGCATCAACTCCATCTTCGGATACCCGCCCAATCTAGCGGCCATTACCACATTCGGCGCCAACAACCTGCCTTTGACGCCCGGTGGCACGGGCGTGACGGCATATCCATCCAACCCCAAGACAATTGTGAACTACCACTACTCGTTGGACACGCAGTATCAGTGGCCGTACCAGATGGTTGCTTCGCTTGGCTACCAGGGAAGCCAGTCGCGCCACCTGCTGGTGCAATCGAACTTCAATGTGATTGTGGCCGGCAACGGCGGTGCCTTGAACCCGGCCGCCAATTCTATCGACTACTATGCCAACACCGGAACGGGCAATTACAACGCCATGATTGCCACCTTGAAACACAACTTCGCCCACCAGTTCAACCTCGAAGCGCAATATACCTGGGCGAAGACGATGGATGACACCTCCGGCCCCTATTCGGAAGACTTTTATCCATGGGACTCGCAGGCGGCTTATGAACGCTCCGACTACAACGTAGGCAATGCGTTCAAGATCTTCGGCATGTGGCAACCGGTGATCTTCCACGGACAGCACGGGGCAGCGGAAAAGGTGGCCGGCGGCTGGTCGCTCAGCGGCATCTATAATTTGCACACCGGTTTCCCGTGGAGCCCGATCTACAATCTCAATTTCGGGAGCGTATGCTGTGGGCTGATTTACAGTTCCAGCGGCTATGGCCAGCTTCGCCCCGCGGCGTATTTGGGCGGGGCAGGCACAAAGACGAGCAACAGTACGTTCATGCAGAAGAACAATCCAAACTACCAAGGGAACGGTACCACGTACTTCCAACCACCCACCTTCGTCCCGGGCGCTGTATTTCCGGCAACGTCACCAGCACCCACCCCCGGAATTCACAGCAACAGCTTGAACGGCCCAGGCTATAGCGATCTGGATACCACGTTGAGCAAGGCATTCGGTTTGCCGCACATTCGCGGCCTGGGCGAAGACCCGAAATTCGAATTGCGCGTGGATGTCTTCAACCTTTTCAATAAGCTGAACGTCACCGGCATTGACAACAATCTGGGTACCATAAATACCGACGGCACGGTCAATTCGGTCAATACTGACTTTGGCGTAGCCGGCGGTGGACTGGGCAGCAGAACGGTCCAACTGCAGGCCCGCTTCAGCTTTTGAATGGCAGGAGCATTTCTTACCCGAAGGGTGCGCGCTGCGCACCCTTCATTTTTGTCTTGTAGTTCTCCTCCATGTTCATGCCGGGGCAACAATCCCATTGCTCTAACCGTCCGCGTCTCCAGAGAGTGGAGTGGTTCGCAAGGAGGCGTGTCCTGTGGACTTGCGTACTACCAGCTTGGGATAGACCGTGATGAACGCCGGGCGTGGGTGGGGCAGATCGTCCCGGATGAGCCCCAGCAGCGTGCTCGCCGCGGCTTGTCCCATGCCTCGCAACGGCTGATGGATGGTGGTGAGCGGCGGGTTGTTGGTTGAGGCAATCAGCACGTCGTCAAATCCAAGCACCGAGACGTCGCGTGGGACGCGCAGCCCCACTTCGCGCAGAGCGAGGATCGCCCCGATCGCGGTCACATCGTTGAAGGCGAAGATCGCCGTGAAGGGCCGCTTGGTCTCGAGTAACTCCCGTGTTACTTCAAGACCCGGTCCGGGGCCGGGCTCCGGACCTTGCAACTGCACGACCAGCCGCGGGTCAACCTCAATGCCCAGACTCTTGGCGGCATCCACAATCGCCTGCCACCGCTGGTTGGTATCCGAGCTGAAGGATTGCCCTTTGATGAATGCGATTCGTTTATGTCCCAGCGTCTTGAGATGCGAGAGCGCCAGTTGCGCGGCCTGCTCATGGTGCAATTCGATGTTGATCACCCCATCGCGCCGCTTGTGTCCGGAGACAGCAACGACTGGAACGGGAAGTTCTTCCTCAATAGGTGTATCGACAGCGATAATGCCCTCGACGGAACGAGCCAGCATCATGCGAGGATAACCCTCCAGCAGCTCGGCACGATGGCGATGGCTGACCACAAAATAGAAAAAGCCATCCTTCAGAAGCTCGTCTTCAATACCGCTGAGCACCGCTGTCGAGTAGCCCTCGCTGATCTCAGGCACAATGACGCCGATCGTGAATGTCCGCTTCTGGCGCAGGCTCCTGGCTACGGAATTGGCGGAATATCCATACAACGCAGCGGCGTGAAGCACGCGCTGCTGGGTTTCCTCGGCAATACGGTGCGCGGTCGCCACGCCATTGACAATGCGGGAGACCGTGGACTGAGAGAGCTCGAGGATGGCTGCGAGCTCTTTCAACGTGACCGGCTTATAAGGGGCTTTTGCCACGCAAGTGTTCTCCCATGATAGCGCCTTGGAATGCGCCACCGCTGACAATCTCAGCGCGGACGGACGGCCTTGGTTCAGCCGGAAGAGGTAAGCCGCAATTGGGCATGTGCCCGCTCATCCCGCCGAACCTTCCGCTTTGAATCCAACCAGCTGCATTGCATTCCGGCACTCGGGATTGCGCATAAAAGTGCTCCACACGAGCCCGGCGCGGAGATTCTCAGCCATCAGCACCGAGATGCCCTGGTCGATGCCCAATACATCTGGGTCATACCAGTTGGCGGAGGGATGGAAGGCATCTACAAAACCATAGCGCCCCCAGGCCTGCTTCCCCCATTTCGAGCGCATGGCGCGCAAAACTGAAAGGCACTCCGCAGGCAGGAAGGCCAGCGAGCCCGCCGCCGCTGAAGGAACAACCGTCCCGTCCAGCGGTCCCTGTGCGGGTGGTCCGCCCCAGGCGGTATAGCCGCCCGCATAGTCTGAGGCCGTGATGCCCCAGTAATCCTCGCTGTACCACTTGGGGTACGAAAGGCAGAACGCTTTGTGGGCGCGTGTCGCGGTCACGGAATTCGTAAAGTAATCGGCATAGGCGTCGCGCTTGCCGCGGAAGTCATACCACGCCTGCGAATACTGATGGGTAAAGATCGGGTCGTCGCCGCTGATGTAGTCGTAGCCCTTGTAATGAATCACCGGACGCGTGAAGTTGTTCCAATACTCCGGCGCCACGGGATGCGTGGGAGACCCAATCGCCAGCAGGTAAATCATCATCAACTCGCAATAAGTCTTCCAGCGCGCGTCCAGAAATCCCGTGTCCGGCTGCCAGCCCATCGAAAACGTCTTGCCGCCATTCAGCATCCACGGCCAATCCACACGCTCATAAATCTGTTGAGCCAGCGACTGGATTCGTGCGTCCTTGAAGTATGCGCGGGCCGCGAGAACGCCGCACAGCAGCAGCGAAGTGTCGATCGAGGAAAGTTCCGCACCCTGGAATCGCTTGCCGGTCTCAATATCTGCGAAGTGGTAGAAGAAGCCGTGCACTTCCGGCAGACTGTTCAGATGCCACTCCAGTGTCGTCTTCCCCCGTTCCACGATCTGCGCATGAGGCAGATAGCCGCGATGATCTGCGATGCACAGCGCTGTTAAACCAAAACCGGTTGAAGCAATGCTGGCCATCCGCCGGGGATCACGCGCCCCTGTGAGATCGTTGCGAGCCCGGTCAAGAATCTGTCCTGTGTTGGGGCTGCCCTGTTCCCAGAAGAACAGGCAGCCTTGCCGTTCCAGGTCGTCCAGGAAGGCTTCATCCTCCCTGGACGCTTTCCACGGCTCACCCGCGAAGACAATGGCCCTTGGAACCAATGCACATCCGGCCGCACCCGCCATCGTTCTCAGCACCTGTCTGCGATTCACCATCGAAACATCGCTTAGCTGGATCATCTCAACTCCTCTACCCGGTGCCATCGCTTGGCCGGAATCTCGATCACTGCCAGCACATCCTTGTCGAGCTTGTGTTGTTTAGGCGCCGGCGAGGATGAGGCTTTAGTTCAGAGCTTCAATCTGCACCTGAGTCTGTTAGCGCGGATTGGCGTGGGTCTCATGCTGCGTTGACACCGAAGGAAGAGCGGTGAGAGCAGGATGCGAACTGGCGCAATCGATTGCGCACGGGTCATTGATACCATTCGCGTCTTTTCCCTGTCAAGTCTGACCTTTGCTATTCCACCCATTTGTGCAAGCAGCACGCCGGAGTGGATTCACCCGCTGTTCCCATATCCAAGGGCGGAGGCCAGAAATTCTGAAACCCCCGCAAATTGAGCCCTTTGTCGGATTTTCGCGCAGAGACCATCCATCAAAGGCGATTCTACTTTGCCGTAACTTCGTCGAGTCTCTTGAGCATGATGCCGATTTCCGGATTGGACATGAAGTTCTTCCACACCAGACCAGACCTGTAGTTTTCGATCATGACTACGATCGGCGCCTGATTCAGGCCCATGTAGATGGGCGAGATCCAATCGGCATTCTGGTTGAATGCGTCACGCAGGCCGTAGATGTCCCACATGCGATTGCCGAGATCGCGATAGTAATGCTTGAACGCGGCCATCGAGGCTTCGGGCGTATAGGGGAAAGAAGCCAGTGCTCCAGTAGGCGTGATGGTTCCACGATCGTCTGCCTCGTCGGGAGCTTGCGCGACGTAGCCATCGGGGCCGTCGCTGGCGGTAAGTCCCCAGGCGTTGGGGCCGTAGCCGGCGAAGTGCTTCGGGTTGGTAATCGAATAGGCGCGGTTGATGAGGGTAATGTTCCGATTGTTATCGAAATAAGAGTTGGTGAAGCGGTCGTGAAGGCTGTGAGGATCGAAGCCCATGAAGGAGTAATGGGTGAAGAAGAGCGGACCACCGGGGCCGACGCCCACATCGAGCTTGATGCCGTAATATGTGTGTCCGTTTTCGTAGTGGTTGCCGTCGGTACTGCCGGACCATCCCTCGCGGTATGTGATGGCACGGTCCGATTGTCCGGCCCACCCGGAGTAATAGAGAGTTGCCGGCACGGAGTGCGTGGGAGAAGCGATGCCGAGGAGATAGGTAATCATGACCTCGTTGAATCCGATGAGAGGGTGATGAATCTGGAAAGACCATTGCGGCGACCAATGCCGGTAAAGAAAGTCGCTGGACGGCGTCTCGCGGTACCAGTCCCATTCGACCGTTTCCCAAAGCTCGGTGATTCCGCGGTAGAGAGACTGCTCGCTTGCGCCGGGCCCGTGGAAATACTGACGCGCCGCGAGCAGACCTTGCATGAGAAATGAGGTCTCCACCAGGTCTCCGCCATTGTCGTACATGCCGAACACGGGCATGGTGCGGCCGGTGTTGCCGTCCATGTAGTGCGACCAGGCGCCGTGGTAGCGCTGGGCGTGTTCGAGAAAGGCGACGATCGTGGTCAACCGCCGCACCCCTTGTTCGCGGGTGATGAAGCCGCGATCGACGCCGACCATCAGGGCCATGATGCCAAAGCCGCTGGCCCCTGTTGCCACCACGCGATCGTCTCCGGGAATGTTTTCACGAGTCATGCCGGAGTGGGGATCGGCTCCCTCCCAGTAGTAATGGAAGCAGGCCTTCTGGAGCATGGTGAGCAGTTCGTCGTCGGTCAGCTCGCGGGTTGATGCGCTGGCCACATCGGAATACGCCGACTGCCGGTAATGCCAGTCGGAAGCGGCAACTTTATATTGCGCCTGAACGCCGGCCTTCCCCAGAAAATCCTCGTAGCGATGAACGCCGGGCAACTGGATTCCGACCGGAGAAAAGTTGTTGCCGTCGAGGGAACGATAAATTACGTAGCGTGCGAGTGCCGGAGGTTCAACCGCGTCCCACTCAATCTCGACGTGGCGATCGTAACCGACGGCGCGCACATTGGATGGAGCGGGCAGAGTGGTTGAGCCGGCGGGATCGTCATCGACGCGAATCTCATCGACTATGAGCGTGTGGCGCACGTCATCGGCGCGGCCTTGATGAAAGGTGATGCTGCGCAGGTACTCGGGCTTGAAGGGATAGATGGATGCCGTGCGGCAGTCGGAGAGAGGGATGCGAACCTCGACCCAGCGGCCGGCTAGGACATCGCCCGTGTATTTCCCGAGATCGAGAGGTTCGCTGAAGCTGGCGGGAAATTCCGCGACCTGAAGACCTTCAAGCGCATTGGAAAGCACGATCTTCGGTAGGTTCGCGGCAGATATCGGCTGAGGAGAAAAAATCCAGAAATACAAGTTGTGCCCGGACAATCCGGGCAAACGGTTACGCAGGTCGGCAGTGGCAATCTCCGCCAGCCATCCGCCTTCCGGCGCGGACTGCCACTGAAGACGAATCGCGTTCGGGGGCGTAAGAAAAACCTTGGTCTCCACCGGCAAGCGGCCGCTTTGCTGTTCGAGAAAGCTTTTCCCGGAAGCTTGACTCCTGCTGTAGAAATAACTGTCCGAAGTCAGACTGTTATCGAAAATGATGTGACGATAGTAGTCCGAAGCTGCATGCGCCAGCAAAGGGAGCAGGCAGAAGACTACCCGAAGAGCGAGAAGATAGCGCCTGCACGAGGCGCGCGATCTGCCCGTCACGGACTTCAAGGCTTTCTTCACCCTTTTCCCCTGGCTTACTTCGCGCGGGCAGAACTACTGCGTGAGTACTTCAAGCAGCAAGACGCCATTGTCGGGCAGTTGCAGCCTTGCTGAAGCTTTTAGCAGCCTGTGGTGAAAGTC
>PLGM01000270.1 GCA_003139795.1 Acidobacteriaceae bacterium
AACTTGGCACTGTCCAGTTCTTTGCAAGAAACCGGAAAAAGCTCTCGCAGAAGAGTCTCCTGAAGTTGGTGGCCCGCACCAGCATGCGTTTCGCAGGCAAGCGCATGACGGTCAAACATTTTCGAGACCTGGTCGCCGCGCAGATGCTTGCGAACGGGGCCACGGTGGAAGAAGTCGCCGCGCGCCTGTGGCACCTCGATCCAATCGGTACGACTGTACGGTATTAGATCGGCGGCTATAACGCTTCCGATGGTGTTGTCGCACTAGAGGATGAACTCGCCGCGCTGGTGAAATAAGAAGAATCTCCACTCACAACCTAACGGCTAAGTGTCGGATTCGCTGCGTAGCGGATCCGGTGCAGCCCTTCACGTCCCTCAAAGGAGAACCCATGATTGTATTGGCAAACAATTCGCATGCGCTCGAAGAAAGCCCCGATCCTGTTGCGTACGACGAGAGTATGCAAGCGCTCCTGACTGCGATCCGGTATGACCTGTCTCTGGATCCTGCCAAGACCGAGAAGCAAATCAAGAAGAGGATGAGTGATTTGACCACCGTTGTGAACCATCTGGCGAAGAGTCTGAATACGACACCGGATCGCCTGACGGTAAGCTCGACAGTCGAAGGCGAATCCACCTTTCTTGACTATTTGGACCAAAGTAGACTTTCACCCGCAAGTAAGGTGAAGTTGCCGAAGATGCGCAACACGGTGTTGCGTTACGCTCGAATCTTCGGCTTTTCGCCGGCCAGCTTTGCCATCATGAAGGAGTGGAAACCAATTCAGGCAGTACTCAGTCCTGACCATGGCGCCACCGCTATCGCGCGTGACGCTATCCGTCGCAACCGTCGTCCCGTCGACTTTTCACATGCTGATATCAGTGTATGGGTCGATACCGCGCTCGACGCCGGAAAAAGCTATAGCTATGTTAGAGGTGCGCAAGCGGCATTCCTGAACGCGATCCGGAAGGCTGGGGCTGGCCTTCAGAGCCTCCTTCGCCAACTCGACGTGGCCGTTCGCAGGCTTCCTGGCTACAGGTTCCGGCTCAAGGACATGCCGCAGCCGCTCCGCATCGAAATCGCCGAGATTGTGAATTCGAGGCGTGCTCAGGCCGAACTCGGCACGGTAAGCATGTCGTCCGAAACGGAACGCGAGATCATTGAACACTTCGAAGACTTTTGTGGATATGCAGTCCGGGTGTGCGGATTGGATGTTGTAGGTCTCGATTCGCTGCTGACCGAACCATTCGTTAAAAGGTTCACATTCTTCCTTCACAATGAACGCAAATGCGAGCGCACGACTGTTGTAGGCCGGCTCAGCAAGATGTTCTCGGCGCTTGAAAGCTCCCCGGATTTCGAACGTCGGGACTTTAGCTGGAGATACAGCGTCTATCGCAAACTGCGGAAAGAGCCGGAGAGCGCTCTGAAGGAACGGAGGAGACAACACAATATCGCGTTCCAGGAGCTTGCGGCGATTCCCGGACAAATGCGCAGCGAGCGCATTGCCCTTCGGAACCTATCTCCTACGTCTCTGGGATGGCGAATCATGGACGAGCTGCTTCTCACCTGCCTGATTCTGGCGCAGTATCCTCCGCGCTTTGTCAGAGAGGCGGTGCTCGGGGCCAATATATTCAAAGGTCGTGAGTTTTCGGTAACCCTGCGTAGTTGTGGAGACGTGGTCAATTATTGGGCGTGCTGGCGCGACGGCGCTTGGGTTCGAGCTTGCGGTTGACTAAGTCAAGGGAGAAGGCCTGAGGATCGAAATCCTCGCCGATCCAGTCGCTGAGTTCTTCCTGCCGTTCATGGTTGGGGTCGGAGAGGGCGTCGAGACGGTCATAAAACCCGGGGATGTCCCCGCAGCCTTCGGGCGGACGGGCGAGCTCGCCATCCTTGCAGACGGGATAGGTAGTGCTGGGGTCTGCGGGAGGCTGCTTCGCCAGCACGATACTGTGCTCCCAGCTATCGCCGAAATCGTAGGAATAGATCATCGTCGCGCCCGCTCTTCCGCGCACAGGGGAGAGACGTGCTGTGCGCTCGCTTTCTGTGCGAGGCATTCTCATGAAGCGGTCGGCAGGCACTGGCCGGCCGAAGCGCCGCTGGCCGACACGGAACTCGTGCATGTGCCCGTCGTCCCATCCCATCGCGATCTGCAGCACATCGTGCAACTGTGCCAGGGTTAGATTCGCGGGGACCAGGAGGCGGCGCCAGATCGGCGGCTTGGTACCGAGCAGAGTGACCTTGATCTGATAGACTTCCCGCGCGGTCTCGTTGCTTTTCGTTGCCATATCAACTCTTCTTCGATGATAGGATGCGGCGCACCGAGGTCCGGCCGATGTGGAGGCAGCGGGCGATTTCGGATTTGCTGACACCGCTGCGGAACAGTTTGCGGACCTGATCGGCATGCAGGGCGGCGGCAGGGGGTCGGCCCAGACGTTGGCCGTTCGGAAAGCCTCAAGCACCCGAACCACAAAACCCAGGATGCCCCACCCAAGCTCCGGTTGGGTAAGATGGAGACCCGCAATACAACAAACCCCTGTCATCGCGAATCCCCGCCCACCCCGCACAATTTCACTTGACAACCCGCTTACCTTCCCATACCTTTGTCTCCATCGGCCGCCCAGTCGTCCCGCGCGGGACGCCTCGAGACGGCCCCGGTTCCAGCTTCCCCCCTTGCCGTCCTTCTCGCCAGCTGTTTCACATTTCCACTTCAAGCTAAGCGCGCGGAGCGTGACTGGAGCGCTGAACCCCGCACGTTTCTGTTCCCCAGACCCGGAAGGGCCCCAGATCCGGCTTTGCGGTTGACCCGGCAGGAGAAAGACTCAAGACCTGCGTTTCCGCCGTCTTGTTTTCAGTCTTGAGTTGCCTTACATCCCCGCATGCGTGAGTAGACAGCACTCCGGCGGCGCCTGTTCCCCGTGGTCCGCGCCGGTCTCCGTCCCGGTCATTCTCCCAGACCGCGCACACCCCGCCAGCGGGCGCTTGAAAGCAGTACGCGATCGGCGCATCCACGAGCCGGCTCCGCCGCCGTCGCGCCAGGAGGAACAAAGTGCCGAATTACGTGTTGGGTCTGCAAGCAGGCGTTGCCACCGGCCACGAGCCCACCTTCGACGGTCAGCGTATGCAGGCCGGCGTGCATCTCCGCTGGAGCTTTGTGGCCGCCCTCGGTTTCCCCCCCGGAGGCTTCTGGCTCTGCCGCCGAAAAGCCTCGGAGTCCGACTCCAAGCGCATTCCTCCCCCGATACTCACCCCCTGCGGCCGCGACCAGGCCACCAGCAACGTCACATACGCCGACACCGAAGCCGTCCGCGCGGGCTACACCGGCAACCCGCCCTGCACCATCGGCCCCAATTGGGGCAAGACCGACGGCGAATGGGAGTACTGGGGCGAGCCCTTCACCCCGCCCATCACCCGCCTCAGCTGGCCTGCTCGCTACTTCGGCGCTCCCGACCCCGCCACCACCCCCGCGCACACCGTCTCCGTCGACGACATCCAGGAAGCCCGCAAACGCCTCGGCGCCCTCAGACTCGTGGCGGGAATGTCGCCCCAGCGCGAAATTGCAGCCCTCGAAGACCTCCGCGCCGAGCTCGTTCGCCTCGTCATGCACTTCCCCCTCGTGCTCCTCGACCAGATCCCCATCCCCCCGTCGCCCGCCGGAGCCAACGCCCCCAAGCTCAATCTCACCTTGATGGAGCAGCTTCTCCTCCTCGCCCTCGATCCCTACTTTGCCCGCGTCCTCGGCCTCTATTTCGTCGACACCACCGCACAGCCCGGCGTCAAGTACGACTACGCCATCGTCGGCCTCTGGGGCTCAATCGCGAGCCAGAACCCCGTCGTCGAACCCGGCCTCGCGCCCGCCGCCCCGCTCGCCCGCGGTTCCTTCGCCTACAACGGCCTCAACATCCAGGCTGCCTCCAACGGCACCATCCTCTGGCGCTGGCTCAAGTTCGATCCCAACGGCAATTACTCCGCGCAGGTCGATCCCACCGCGCCGTCGATCGCTGGGACCATCGCCGCCTCTGCCATCGCGGGCATACCCCAGAACAATCAACCCAACGCCATGCTCATGGCCGTCACCCAGTCCAACGGCTGGGGCTTTGCCCCTCCCCCGCTAGTCACCTTCTCGCTCAATCAGCCCGCCCAGGCCGTCGACGTCGCCGTGGCCGGCTCAGGCACGGTCCAGGCATTCTCCAGCGGCACAGTGATCGCCACCGCCAACTTCAGCTCTTCCCAGCTCACCGTGGTCAACGTCGCCGCCACCAGCCTCGGCCAGCCCATCGATCAAATCGTCGTCAGCGGCACCGGCGGATGGCTCGCCGAGTGCATCGCCATCGCCCTCCTGCGCATGTATCCAGTCGGCGCCCAATCCATCGGCACGCAATACGCCATCATCCACGCGCCCGGCCCCATCCATGCCCCTGGCGTCCCCGGCGATCCCATCACCACCTACCGCCGTCGCCATGCCGACATCGAACCCGCCTCGCTCACCGTCATTCCCCACAGCCTCTACGACGTCGTCTGGCCCGCGCCCAACACCGCCGCGCAGCAAATCGGCAACCCCATCTCCGAACCCGCCCAGCTTCCCCCGCCCATCATCCCCATCGGCTACGTGGCCGAGCGCCAGGACGGCGCCGCCGTCGCCAGCCTCCCCGGCTGGACCACTACGCGCAGCATCCCCACCCCCGCAGGCTCCGGCATCACCACCCCCAAGATGTACCGCCTCGTCGACAGCCTCCGCCCCGACCCCAACCAGGGCTACGCCCATCGCGTCGCCGCCTTCGACATCTTCGGCGTCCGCGGCCCCTGGAGCCAGTGGTCCGCCCCGCGCGGCGTCGAGAAGATCGCCGCTCCTCCCTCCACGCTCCGCATCGTCGCCTTCGACAACACCCCCGCCGCCGGCGGCGCACCCGCCCCCGACGGCTCCGCCTGGGTCGGCGGCAAGCTCACCCTGCGACTCAACTGGTCCGGCTCGGCCTATATGCACTATCCCGACGCCCGGTCCGCCCGCATCACCGTCCAGACCATCGACACCAACGGCAACCCCACCGGCGTCGTCACCACCCAGGATGTCGTCATCCCCCCGCCCGCCATTCAGGCCCTCGCCGTCGCCGGCGCTCCGGCCTACTCCCCCGCCCCCGGCGGCAATGGCTACATCGTCAACATCCAGACCATCCCCGCCCTCACCGCCCTCGGCCCCGACGACCCCTCCCAGGTGCTTATGATCACCCTCCCCGACCAGAGCTCCGACCGCTACACTGTCCGCCCCGCGCTCCAGGGCGGCTCCGTCGTCGCCACGATCTCCGCCGGCGACGCTGCGCGCGTCATCTCCTCGAACTCCGACTACGCCAACCAGCCCGCCTATCTCGTCTCCGGATGGGGCCTTCAGCTCTCCTTCCCGCTCCCCATCAGCGTCCCCATCGACCAGACCAAGGTACGCTTCCAGGTCACGGTCTCCAGCTCGCTCGAAACCCCCTTCCAATCCGGCGACCAGATCGTCGATCCCAACGGCGCCAACGCCAACCGCTCCATGCCGGTCTCAGCCCCGGTCATCGGCCAGGCAGTCCAGCGCTTGGTCCCGCCCGCGCCTCCCATCCCCACCCACTCCGTCGATCACCTCTACTACGACCCCGCCGATATGACCGGCAACGCCGGCGTCACCCTTCCCTTCACCACCCCGTCCGGCGGAGGCATCGGCACATACCTCCTCGAGCGCGCCCCCGTCCGCTCCATCGCCCTCACCGACGTCCAGCGCCGCATCGGCCTCATCAAAGCCGGCACCGGCGACGTCACTGAAAATAATCCCGTCGTCGATGACGGCGGCAACCCCCGTGCCGACCTCGCCGCCTGGATCAAATTACTCTCCACCTGGATCAACTGCTACAACGCCATCAACAACACCAGCTTCACGGTCGACAGCGTCCTCAACGACGCCAACGCCCAGCGCGCCTTCATCGAGCACTTCTACAACGGCCTGCTCGACGACGAGCTCCGCGCCCTGGCCGACGTGCCTGACAATTCTTCGGGCTGGGTGCGCCTCACCGGCACGCCCGCCAACCCCGGCGCCACATTCACCGACTCGGTCCTCGGCACCGGCTACGGCCGCAATCTCTATCGCCTGTGGACCACCAGCAACTCCGGAGTCCAAAGCCAGCAAAGCACCGGCTCCGCCGGCCCCTGGTACATCCGCATCGTCACCCCGCCGCGTCCGGCCGTCCTCTACAAGGTCCAGCCCACCGATTCCTCCATCCTCGTCGCCTGGTCCCTCGACGCCAACCCCGACGTTGCCGCCTACCTCGTCTACCGTGCCGCTTCCGCCGCCGACCTCGCGGACCTGCGCTTTTTCGGGGCCGACTGGACCCATCCCGCCCCGCCCAGCCAACTCCCCACCATTTCCTCTAACCTCAAAGTCAATCCTCCGCTCCAGTTCGTGCAGGGAACCGGCACTCCGCCCAACGTCGACAAGCGCATCATCGGCTTCGTCCCCGATCCGCGCCTCTGCGCCCGCGACTACCAGGGCAGCGACATGGCCGAAATCGCCCTCCCCGCCGGCCCCGCGCCCGACACCGTCAACGGCATCTATCGCCTCACCGAATATCAGGCCTCCACGCCCGCGCTTTCCCAGCCCGGCTTCAACTATTGGACCCCTCCGCCCCCCGCCGTAAGCGGCATCGCCCAGTTGGTCACCGACTTGCCCACGCAATCCCGCCTTACGGGCCTGCGCATCGGCCTCGGCCGCGGCGTTCCCGTCGTCGTCGTCGCTACCTGGGGCACAACCACCAGGGTCCTCGGCCAGGCCGGCAATCGCCGCGCCGCCTTCGTCGACGGCGTCAGCGCATCCAATCAACCCCTCGACCCCAACGCCATCCAGGCCGCTCCGCCGCCCAGCACCTCCGCCACCAATTACTACGCCGTCGTAGCCGTCGACATCTTCGGCAATCGCTCCGCTCAATCGTCCGTTTTCGCCAGCCAGATGCTTCTCCCCGCGGTTACGGTATGAAGCATCCCTGCACGCGCTTTCCGGGACGGCCGCACCCCAGCCGCCCTCCCCAACCTCGATCTCAACTCAAGGAAGGTTCACCCCATACCCTCTGATCCGCTTCAGACCATGTTCACCGCATTGCATCCCATCGTCTCCCCCAACCCGGCGCTTGTCCCCCCGCCCGCAAACCTCGATCCCAGCCAGTGGACCTCCGGCGCCGCCACCACCAACGCCACCTTCTACCCCGCGGTTCAGGGACTGCTCGGCATCCTCTTCCAGTCCTCCGAACTATCCTCGGTGGGCACCAGCATCAACCAGGCGCTGACCCAGATCGCCACCCTCCTCTCGAACTTCGCCACAAAGCTTTATTCCGTGGCCAGCCAGGGCGACGTGGCCAGCACCGTCAGCGGCATTCAGCAGGCGCTGCAATTGGCCGCAACCCTCGCCCCCAGCGCCGCCGCCCCCGCCGTCAATGCCGCCACCGGCCTCTTCACCCAGTTGCAATCCATCCTCGCCGTCACCACCGATGTCAAGCAGGTCGCCGCCGAGCTGGCCGGCACCGCGCAAATCCTCAACACCCTCGCCGGCCTCTTCTAGCCGCAAATGGGTCTCCACCCGGCGCGCCCCATCCCCTACGCCGGAGCGCTGTCCGATTCACCGGTTCCGCATCGCCGTCTCCAGGAAGGTCGAACGTATGTCCACGCTGCTTCCTCTCCCGCTGCTTGAGTCGCTCGGCATTCAGCTTGTCCAGCAGGCCGCCGACGCCGCCTTCGGGCCCGGCGTCCTCACCGTCTCCAGTGACGACAACGGCATCTCCGCCGGCTTCACCCTCTCCGCCGGACAGGTCGTGAACCTCGACAACCTCCAGCTTCAAAATGGGGTTTTCAGCGGCCACCTCTGGATCGACAAGCTCTCCGCCAATCCCCTGAGCGCCACCATCGGCGACGGCTTCACCATCGCGCTCACTGCCTTCGACCTCACCCTTGCCAACAGCGGCCTCGCCGCCTCCAACATCGCCGGCTCCCTCACCCTCCCCTTCTTCACCGACCAGAACGGCAATCCCCAAAAAATCGACGTCGACGTCTCCACCAAGGCCAACGGCGACATCGCCATCACCGTCTCCGCCGACCAATCCGCCTCCGGCCAGACCTCCACTCCCGACGGCCTCATTCAGCTCAACTGCCCCCTGCCCTCCAGCCTCGGCAGCATCGAGATCGACGTCGATTCGCTCTCCATCGACAAGTCATCCGCCGGCGTCTGGACCATCACCATCTCCGGCAATCTCATCATCACCACACCCGATCTCAACTGGCCCACCATCGAGCTCCAGGGGCTTTCGATCGACAGCCAGGGCCACATCACGCTGGCCGGCGGCTGGATCAACCTCCCCAACCAGATGGCCCTCGACTTCTACGGCTTCCATCTCGGCCTCCAGCAGCTCGGCTTCGGCACCGACTCGGCTGGCGACAAGTGGATCGGCTTCTCCGGCGACATCCAGCTCGTCGAAGGCCTCACCCTCGGCGGAAGCGTCCGCGGCCTGCAGATCAATCTCACCACCGGCGCGCTCTCTCTCGATGGCGTCGGCATCTCCTTCGAAATCCCCGGCGTCCTCTCCATCGAAGGCGAAATCGACCACATCCACGTCAACGCCCAGACTCCCACCGACCTCGAGAACGCCGGCCTCAATCCCAGCATCTTCAACGCCATCAATCCCTATGGTCCCCTGCCCTTGCCGCC
Organism: Acidobacteriaceae bacterium; assembly: GCA_003139795.1. GTDB lineage: Bacteria > Acidobacteriota > Terriglobia > Terriglobales > Acidobacteriaceae > Telmatobacter. The sequence continues at coordinate 8,708 of PLGM01000270.1, forward strand.
CGGATACCCCAACGGCAAGCAGGTCAACCTCTTCGCAGGCCAGGTCAAGGTCAATATCGAGGTCTGCCAGCTCGAAGTCGACGCCAACTTCATCGTCGGCAACTTTGGCGGCCAATCCGTCTTCTTCCTCGATCTCGACGTCGAGCTCCCTGTCGGGATCCCTCTATTCCTCGATGTCTCTCTCTGGGGCCTGCAGGGCCTGGTCGCCAGCGGCCTCGAGCCCCAACCCGAGCCCACCAACACCTGGTGGCAGTGGTTCCAGTACCCCGCCGTCACCAACTTCTCCAGCACCTCCGCCACCGCCGGCTCGGTCGACACCTCGGGCACTCCCGACTACACCGCTTCCGACTTCGACAAGTGGCTGAATCCGGTCTCCGGCGCATTCGCTCTCGGCGTCGGCGCCACCATCGGCACCGAAGCCGACGACGGCTTTACCGCTTCCGCCGCCATCATGCTCGTCGTCATGATGCCCGGCCCCGTCATCTCGCTCATCGGCATGGCCAACATCCTCTCCAAGCGCATCACCGGCGCCTCGGAAGGCGGCAACTTCACCGCCATGGCCACCTACGACGGCAACTCCGAAACCTTCGACCTCACCATCCAGGCCCAGTACTCCATCCCCGTCGTCCTCGACATCGAAGCCACCGCCGAGCTCTACGTCACCGCCAATCCCGCTCCCGGCACCGACGCCTGGTTCTTCGCCCTCGGCAAGCCGCCGCATGAAAAGCGCGTCTCCGCCCGCATCTTCGACCTCTTCGAGTCCGACTCCTACTTCGTCATCAGCGACCACGGCCTCGTCGTCGGCACCTGGACCGGCTACAAGAACTCCTGGTCCTTCGGCCCGCTGTCGGCCTCGATCGACGTCTACCTCGCCACCATGGCCGCCGTGCAGTGGTCGCCCCTTCAGATCGGCGCCGGCATCGAGCTCCACGGCAACGTTCAGCTCTCCGCCTTCGGCATCGGCATCGGCCTCACCGCCGACGCACTGCTTGAAGGCTGTGCGCCTAATCCCTTCTGGATCCACGGCGACCTTTCCGTCGAGCTCGATCTCCCCTGGCCCCTGCCCAACATCGGCGCCACCATCAGCCTCTCCTGGGGCGGCGACAACGGCACCGTCCCGCCTGCCCCGCTCGCCCTCAGCCACCTCGACGCCACGCTCTCCGACCATTGCGACAAGGCCGACAAGCCCGCCACCGACCACTACCTCCTGCTCTCCCACAAGGCCGGCGGCTTCAACCCCGACCTCACTGCCGCCAACGTTCGCCTCGTCTACGACCCCACCAATCCCGGTACCCCCGGCATCCTCAACCTCACCGGCGACTCCCTCACCGACTGGCAGAACAATCGCCAGAACCCGGCCACCGCCCTGCCCGAGCTCGTTCCCGACAACACCAGCTCCGCGCAGTTCGCCCCCATCGTCCCCCAGGACGCCCATTTCGTTCTCAACTTCTCCCACCCCACCGTCGACGGCACCGGCGCATTCCCCGCCAGCGCCATCGGCTGGAACTCGACCAACCCAAAGTTCCCCAAAGACGAAGACGTCGTCCCCGGCATCCCCAATGCGCCCAATCTCGGCAAGGACGACATGTCCAACATCTCGCTGACTCCCCCCGGCGTTCAGTTCTACATCCGCCACACCCTCACCCAGGTCACCCTCTTCCAATACGACAAGGGCACCTCCACCTGGAATCCGGTCTGCGCCGTTCCTCCCGCTCCCAATCCCACTCCTGATATCGGCGTCACCCAGCTCGACGGCGTCTGGCTCTCGGGCGACCCAGCCAAGGCCAACCAGAACCAGGTAATGACCCAGCTCAAGCTCATTCCCTGGCGCCTGCTCCCCGGCCAGTCCTGGACCGCCTCGTGGAATGGCCAGTCAAAGCCCGTCCTCGGTCCCACCTTCACCGATCAGAACCTCGTCATCTCTGTCTCTTCCGGCATGGCCGCGCCCTCCATCGCCGGATCGAGCGGCTTCCCGCCCGGGCTCGACTTCTCCGCCCCCAGCATCAACTCCGGCTCCCAGGTCACCATCACCTTCCCGCAGCCCGCGGTCGTCACCCAGGTCGTCGCCGTCGCCTATACCGAGGACGGCGAAATCGACTTCACCAGTGCTCCGAACTGCATTGGCGACGGCACTCCGCTCACCGTCCAGTCCAGCAGCCAGGACCCCACCACACAGGTCTACACCCTCGACTTCCCCCAGGACGGCACCCCCATCACCCAGCTCGTCCTCCCGGTCGATGGCAATCTCCTCATCCTCTATGCCCTTGACTACACCTCCGCCCCCGTCCCCATGGCCATCCTCCCCGCCGCCCCCGCGCTCTACTCCCTGATGACCGTCACCCAGGTCGAATCTGAGCGCGTCGGCGCCTCCAGCTACCAGACCGTTACCAACGGCAGTCCCATCATCGAATTCGCCTACTTCCAGACCGCCACCGGTCCCGCCCTCGCCGAAACAGCCCCGCCGCAGCCGCCGTCCCAGCTCCCGGTCCCCGTCGAGCCCGCGCCCTTCCCGCAGCTCTCCCACAACTGCCTCGCCCCGGCCAACCCATCCGCCGCTGTCCCGCCCAGCTCGTCCCAGCAGCCCAACGCCGCCTTCCCCATGGGCGGCGCGCTCTCCGATCTCACCACCTACACCCAGTGGTCCTGGCCCCAGGACGGCGCCACCGCCGCCTACTACGGCTACGACCTCAATTTCGAATTTGTCGAGAGCTACGTCAACGCCCTCTACATGGCCTTCACCGATGGCACCATCGGCGACTCGCTCCACTTCCGCTGCGTCGACGCAAACAACCTCCACACCCTCGTCGTCCCCGTCGCCATCCACGTCCCCTCCATCCCCCAGCAGAGCGCCCTGGTCGGCACGGCGATCCTCGTTCCCCTCGCCCAGCCCATCCAGCCCCCGCCCCCGCCGCAGCAACAACCGGCCAACCCCATCCACGCCCCCTTCCAAATCGGTAATTATCCCCTTCTGCTCAGCCCGCCTCTCATCAACGCCCTCAAGAAGCGCGCAAACGTCCCCATCGAGGACAGTGCTGACCAACCTACCCCTATCCCCGACTTCCTCAAGTCCCCAGGCTCGCTGACCAGCATCATTCAAAACCTCAACCTCGGCGGCCGCTTCGGCAATCTCAACATCCAGCAGATCGATCCCGGCCTCGCCGGCGAACTCCTCCACCAACTTCAAGAGGAGAAGGCCGCCACCACCGCCACCGCCGAGTGGTTCCAGCCCCTAAAACCCCGTACCCGCTACACCCTCGACGTCGTCGCCGGCCCCTGGTACCGCCGCAGCGATCTCGGCATCGTCGCCGAGGGCAATCCCTCCGCCGCCTCCATCGCCGCCATCTTTGAAGCCACCGACGCCATCGCGGTCCTCAAAACCCTGACCGCCTATTTCAAATACGAGGATTCCCTCACCACCCTCAAGCGCGTCCAGTTCACCACCTCGCGCTACATCGCCTTCACCGCGCAGCTCCTCAACGCCGCCGAGCAGTTATTCGGAACTCCCGGCGCCACGCCCATCCGCCAATACGTCGCGCCCGTCACCCCCACGGCTTGGCTCGCCACCGTCCCCACTCAAGTCCAGGACTGGGTCAACAAGGCCACGACCTATATCACTGACCATGCCTCGCTCGTTGGCTCCGTCGCCCAGTTCTCGCCCCTCGCCGACGATCTACAGCCCGGCATCACGCCCGCCTCCAACGGTGCCGCCGCACTCGTCCAGGACCGCAAGCAGGCCGCATCCGACTGGTCCGCCTTCTCCGCCACCGTCAATTCCCTCTACGACGGCCTCATCATCGCGCTCGGCCATGGCGAATTGGCCAGCGGAAAGCCGCCCATCGCCGTTCCCGACACTGAGATCAGCTTCTTCACCGACGCCTCCGGCCACTACGTCCAGGCCCTCCTGGTCGAAAGCCCCGAGCCCTTCCCCTGGCAGCGCATCTGGCTCTGGATCGGCCTCGCCAACTCCTCCGGCATCGTCCCCCTCTTCCCCCTGTGGAGCGCCGATGGCACCCGCGCCCTCCTCTTCCCTGCCACCAATCTCACCGGCGCCTACGACCTCGGCATGATCTTCCAGGGCAACCTCGGCCCAGAGCTCCCATGCATCACCGTAGACGGCAAGCCCTGGACCGAGCCCGTCGTGGTAGGCCCCATCCTCATGGGCAAGAAGCCCATCCGCTGGCCTCCGCTCCATCCCATAGGCAAGGAGCCCATCCTGGAAACCCCAGCCGGTGGCCAGGACATCGACAAGGACGCCCTCGAAACCTCCATCAATTCGCTAGGAACAGACCTCCCCGCCGAGTTCCTAAAGATCCTTCGCTCCGCCGTCAACCCCGCGCCGTAGGCAGTGTCTGGCGGAGCCGAATCAGGGACCTCCGGAAGCATCAGGGGGCTTCAGGGAAGTGAGCAAGGGCAATTCGGGGATGCAGCGGGGCCTTCAGGGAAGTGAGCAAGGGCAATTCGGGGATGCAGCGGGGCCTTCAGCGGAGGGAGCAGGGGCCTTCAGGCCCTGAATGCAGGTCCCGTTTACGTGGGCTTCTACCCCCCCGGGGTCTTCGAGGCTGCGGAAGACTCTTCCGCATCAGTTAACTTTCGGCAAGAGTGCGGAGCATGTCTGCGCAGATTGAACCAGCTGTCGATGGGTGGTCAGGCGCCGGTGTAATTGACAAGCAGGGAGTCCATGTCATCGCCGACGCCATAGCCCAGATTGTGGCTGATGGTGCGCACACGGTCTAGCCGGATGAGTAGGGCGTCGCGGTCGCCTGCAGATAGTTGACGAGTGACCTTGAGCGCCTGTTCGAACATGCGGACAAGAGCATCGAAGTAGCCTTCATCCTCGTAGCCGACATCGTTGCAGAAGCCAGCAGCACTTTCGCAATAAAGCACCATCAGCTCTGCGAGCCCAGCAGGTTCGCCAACCGCCTTTCGGTAACTGGAAATGGCCTGTTTGGCTTTTGCGACAGAAATATCCTGGTTACGCAGCACATCCGGCCACAGCCATCGGTCCAGTGTTTCCTTGTAGGGCTTCAGAACGTCCTCGCCTAAGCCAAAGCGGGTGTGAAGAAATGTCTGATTATCCTTGTGGGCAGCATAGAGATTCTGAATCAGGCCCGTTAATTCTATCCGGTCAAGGCTGGCGAGCTTTGCCTTGACATCTGTCCATGTTGGCTGCGATCGCGGATGTCGTTTGGTCATAGGGAGTTCAGTTTTACTCATTGGTGAACGATTCACAAGCTCGCAGACATTGGCCGCGCACTCTCCGCGGATGAAGTTGCCCGGCTTTTGGCCGCGTGTCGTACGAGCCGGAGCAAATCCCTCTATCCCGCTGTGCTTCTTTCAACACATACCGGCCTACGCAACGGAGAACTGCGCATGCTGCGTTGGCGCAACGTTGACTTCCTGGATCGAGCATTGACCGCTGGCAAGTCAAAGACGGCTGGTGGTGAAGGCCGCACTGTGCCCCTCAGTGAGACCGCCCTAGAATCACTTCAGAATTGGCGCAGGCAGTTCCCTGAGGCTGAGCCAGACCATTTCATCTTCCCAAGTGAGCGGTACGGGCTGGACGGCGAGAATGGCTACCTGCGCGGAGCTCAGGTTCGATATAACATGAGGCCGGAAGTTCCTCTTGGGTCGTGGAAGGTTGCGTGGAAGAATGCCCTGGAAACAGCCAAGGTCCAATGCCGGTGGCATGACCTGAGGCACACCTTCGTCTCTAGAATGGCCGAGAGCATGGCGAGCGATGCAACAATCATGGCTCTGTCGGGCCATCTCAGCGTGAAGATGAAGGAACGCTACTCCCATGTTCAGGCGGAAGCGTCGCGGCAGGCCATTGCCACTCTTGACAGGCCGCCCGTTACAGTCCAATGAGCTCTGCTTTTGTTCCCGATCGCGTCGCACATAGGGAAGCCGGCGCTCGCATTTAGCCTCAGAGTTTTACCGCGTTGTGCGCCCATTTTCGATACAGCGTGGGCACAACACTTGGCACACATTCGAGAGTGTTTGAAAAGCTGGAACCATAAGCCATTGATTCTAAATGGTAGGCGAGGCGGGGATCGAACCCACAACCCCCGGCTTAGAAGGCCGGTGCTCTATCCAATTGAGCTACTCGCCCACGCTCTCATTGTAGCGTCGAAGGAGGGCAAAACGCATCGGCAAATGCTGCCAGCGCGGCCTGAAGCGTTTGCAAGGCCTCGGCGGAGGAGAGTCCGCAGGAGGTCAGGTAGGCGGTAATTCCCAGATCCATCCGTTCGGGGTTGATCACGGCGTGGCGGATGACGAGATCGACGCGGCAGCACCGCAGAGGGACGACACGCAGGAGGCGGCATAGGCATTTGCATGTATGGGCTGCCGCGTCAGGCAGGACCCAGTGCCGGCCGGCTTTGGGCAAAAGGTCGATATAGCAGCCCATTGCGAGGACGGCGTCGCTGGGCTGCGCATCCAGTTCGTGCGGATCGAACTCATCCGGCTCCAGAACGGGCCAGAAATCGCACTTTGAAGTCCACACCGGCGAGGCAGGCGCATTCAGCCTTGCCAGCGCCTCGGCCAGTGCTGGGAATTCTCCAACCTCGGCCAACTGCCAGGCCCGTTCGGGGGCGATGCGCAGATCGACAAAACCCGGCCAAAGCGCCTCAATGACCGGCGCTCCGCCGCCCACCTCCATCTCCCAGTCAGCTTCCATTCGCCTGGCCGGTCACCCGGAGCAAAAAGCGGATCACGGTCGCCTCCGCCCAATGAATGTCGTTGCCGGGGTCGCGGGAAAGGTAGGCGCAGTGGCCGCCGTGGCGGGTCTCGACAAAGGCGATGTGCGGGTTGGCGAGGAGTTTGGCGCGGGTCTCCGGCAGCAGGCGGATGAAGGGATCGTCCTGGGCGTGCAGGATCAGCGTGGGCACGGCGATTTTGTCCACCACGCGGGCGGCGGCCGCGCGGTAGTAGTAGTCGTCGGCGTCCCGGAAGCCCCAGTAGCGCGCCACGACCTTGTGATCGAACTGGCGGATGGAGTGGATCGGCCCGATGCCCCTGGTCTGATAGATGCCGGGAAACAGCTTCGCCTTGCGGTGAAAGCGCGCCATCAGACCGCTCAGGAAATTCCACTCGTAGAGGCGGTTGGCCGGCTCGTGCAGGGCGTCGGCGCCGGGGGCCAGGTCGATGGCCGGGCAGACTGCGGCCACCGCGCACAGGGGCGGCTGTTTGCCCCACTCGCCGGCCAGCTTGAGCACCAGGTTGCCGCCCATCGAGTAGCCCACCAGCGCCACCCGCTGCAGGCCGAATCGCTGGGCATAATGGCGCACCACCACGCCCACATCGCCGGAAAGCCCGGAGTGATAGAGCGTAGGCGTCAGCGCCTCTGTGCCGCCGCAATTGCGCATGTTCATGCGGACGATGTTGCAGCCGGCGTCCCAGGCGCGGGCGGTGACGCCTTGAATGTAACGGGAGTCCGCCGAGCCCTCGAGCCCGTGGACCAGCACCAGCGTCAGCCGGTCGGCGCGCACGCTCTCCGGTTGCCAATGGCAATGGCACAGCACGCGGCTCAAGTCGGCCGGGTCCACCTCGACCGTCTCCGAGACAGCGTCCAACCGAAAGGCCGGGCGGGGAAGATAATTGCCGACAATCGTCTGCAGGTGGCCGTTGGTCAGGCCGCGCCGCGGTACAAACGGGGGCAGCCACCCCAGCGGCGAAGTGGGCGCCGGGGTACCCTCCAGGGTCGGGGCATCGCTCCACCCCGGCGAGCAAGAGCCGCCCGCCGCGTCCAGAGGGCACTCGCTCGTGTCGCTGGGGGCCTCGCACGGATTTGCCGGCAGATCTGCGGGCACAAAGCTAAACTCTAGATTGTCCTTGGATTTTGGGCTCACGGAGACTCGGCAATTCGGCCAACTGGACTCACGGCGCCCCCTGCGGCGAGTGCAAACTGGGGCGGCTAGTGGGGATCGAAGCAGAGCCACACATTGACGCCTCGTAAGTTAAAGAATACACGTTGCCGTAAATGCCATCAATGCCCGGGATGCCAGGGCACGTTGGCCCATATTGGCCCACGGCTGATCGATGAACGTGTGCCGAATATCATGTCCCCAGCCCCTTAAGGAAACTCTGCGCAGAGGTTCCCTAGGCCCGTTAAACCGGAGCAGGCCCATTGCTTTCCTTCCATTCGTCCTCAGCGCGCGGAGCCGAGCCCCCTTCGCGGTTGAGGATGCGGCGGAAAGCCTCTCTGTCCGCACGGTTGCGGCGCTCCAGAAAGAACTCCTCGGTCCACATGGCGGCATTCTTTTCCGCCGCCGCCACCAGGAATTGATTGATGCTGGTCCTGTCCCGGTCGCTGATGGACTCAAGAGCCGCTCTCAGCGAAACCGGCAAACGCAGTGGAAACGTGGCAACTCTGGTCGTCTGTTCGATCCACCAACTTCACCCCACCACCCGCAAGCTCTTCGAAGCATACTGCGCAATCGCGCCGTCGTTGCTCACCAGCGCCAGCCCTTCCACAGCGGCTTGTGCCATCAGCACTCTGTCGAAGGGATTCCTGTGGATCGGTGGCAGCCCGCACACCCCGGCGATATGCGGTGGGCGCAGAACCAGTGGTGCGGCGGCCAGTTGCTCCAGAGCATCGAACCACCAGGCGCGCGGGTCGCCCACCTCCAGCGCTCCCTTCATGCTCTTCAGCATGACCTCCCAAAACGAGACCACGCTCAAAACATTCGGCCCCGCCAGAATCGCCTTCCGTGCCGCGGGCGAGAGCGCATCCGGGTCAGCCAACGCCAGCAGCGCCGTGCTGGTGTCCAGCAGGTAGCCGTTAAAAGCAGGCTCCCCGCTCACAGGTCACCCTCCAGAAAGCGATCCGGATCGATGGGCGCATCCCAGCCCGGCAGCAGCCGGATCCGGTCCCTCATGCCTCCCAGCCGCGCCTTCCGGCGCTCTGCCGGCGGCGGGCCAAGCTGCGCCACCGGCCGGCCATGGCGCGTGATAACCACAGGTTCCCCGCCCTCCACAAGACGGATCAACTCGGGCAGACGGTTTTTCGCTTCCGCGGTGCTGATATCCATATCCGCAATTATAGCCATAATTTATAGCTATTTTCAAACCGGCCTGACGGGCGACCCATCCATGCGCGCCTATCTCACTGGGATTGCCCACCGTCCCGAGGCCGTCGTCCTGGCCCTGGCAACTTGAAACTTCCCGCGGGCTCCGCAACCGACCCCTGATCCCTGCTCCCAGCTCGTGTCCCCAGTCACAGGACGTTCACACTCCGCGTGTGATAGCATCCGGTTTCTTGAGTGTTAGACGCTTGGCGGATTCCTCCTCCATTCAACTGCCCGGCGCCGGCCCCATCCTCTATGGACGAGGTAGACGGCAGACCCGTACCTGTGGCCCTCCAATTCGGCCACCTGGACGCCCCCAGGGACGTCCTTAGGCTTTCTTTGTGCCCAGCTCGTCCCAACTCACCGGGTGCCCCGGAGCATGCCCTGAGCTTGCCGAAGAGCCTCGCCCCTGAGACCTGGAAGAACGCCGCCATCCCCCGCTCATGCACTCATCTAAAGCTTGCATTATCAAGGAGAAACCATGAAAACGTACCAGGGAAGTGAGATCCGCAACGTAGCTGTAGTGGGGCATGCGCACAGCGGCAAGACCACCTTGATCGCCGCCCTGCTGCATGCCGCCAGGATGACCCCAACGCAGGGCCGCGTGCAAGACGGCACCGCCCCCACCTGCTATGACGACGAAGAAATCGCCCGCGGCGCCACCATGCAGAATGCCGTCGCCTTTGCCGAGTGGCANNGTCAAGATCAACTTCGTCGACACCCCCGGCTTCCACATGTTCTCCCACGAAGCCCGCGCCGCCCTGCTCCCCGTTGAAGCCGCCGTCGTCCTCGTCAACGCCCAGAATGGCGTCGAAGCCGTCACCGAGCGGGTGTGGAGATTTGCCGAAGAAGCCAACGTCCCCCGTATCGTTGTAGTTAACCAGATGGACCACCCCAAAGCCGGCGGCGGCGGCGGCCTGTCCGCCCTCGTCGACGATCTCGTAGACCGCTGGGGACGGAATTGCGTGCCGGTGCAGTTGCCGATTTCCGATGCGCAAGGGTTCCACGGTATTGTCGATCTGGTAACCATGGAGGCTTTTTATTACACGCCGGGCGGGGATGGCCGCGGCAAGGTCACAGGCGAGATTCCCGCCAGCGTGGCTGCCGACGCGAAGCTACGGCATGAAGCGCTGGTCGAGTTGGTGGCCGAGGGCAAGGACGAGTTGATGGAAATGTACTTCGATACGGGCACCATCCCCGAGGAGCATCTCATCACCGCGCTCCACGAAGCCATTCGCGACGACCGCATCTTCCCGGTACTGTTTTCCAGTGGTTTGGCCAACATGGCTACCGACCATCTTCTCGATTTCATCAAGGTTTACGCCCCCTCGCCCGTCGAGCGCGCCCCCTTTGCCGTCAGGAACCCGACGATTGAAGCCGTAGCGGCCAGCGCAGACCAGGCCGAGGCCGCCGATGATCCCAAGGCCTTCCGCAAGGTAGCCGACAGCGGACCGGCAGCCCTGGTGGTCTTCAAGACCATGACCGATCCCTTCTCCGGGCGCATCACCTTTTTCAAAGTCATCAGCGGGGTGATCAAGAACGACGCCACCCTGGAGAACTACACCCGGCGCGGCCAGGAGCGGCTCTCCCATCTGAGCGTGATGCAGGGCCGGAAGGCCATCGAGATTCCTGAACTGCACGCCGGGGACCTGGGCGCCGTGGCCAAGCTGCGCGAAACCCTCACCGGCGACACGCTGGGCCAAAAGGGCGCCGAGATCCAGGTCGATCTGACGCCGCTCCCCGAGCCGGCCATGACCTACGCCATCGAGCCCAAGAGCCGCGCCGACGAGGACAAGCTCGCGCCCGCCATTCACAAGCTCATGGAAGAGGACCTGCTCATCCGCTTCTTCCGCGACCCGCAGACCAACGAGTTCCTCATCGCCGGCGCGGGCCAGCCGCACATTGAGGCCATCGTCAGCCGGCTCAAAAAGCGCTACCACGCCGAGGTCACGCTCAAGGCCCCCAAGGTGCCCTACCGCGAGACCATCCGCGCCAAGGTCGAGGCACCGGGACGCCACAAGAAGCAGACCGGCGGCCACGGCCAATTCGGCGACTGCAAGATTCGCATGGAGCCTCTGCCCCGCGGCACAGGCTTCGAGTTCGCCAGCGAAGTCTTCGGCGGGGCCATCCCCCGCAACTTCATCCCCGCCATCGAAAAGGGCATCGTCGAGTCCGCCGTCCGCGGCTATCTCGCCGGCTACCCGGTCGTGGACTTCAAGGCCACCGTCTACGACGGCAGTTATCACGACGTGGACTCCAACGAAATGTCCTTCAAGATGGCCGGCCGCATTGCCTTCCGCAAGGCCATGGAGACGGCGAAGCCCTGTCTGATCGAGCCCATCATGAAGGTTGAAATCGAGGCCCCGGATGAGTTTGCCGGAACCCTGATGGGCGACCTGAACAGCCGCCGGGGCCGGGTGCAAGGCATGGAATCCAAAGGACGCACGACGGTCATCAACGCCGAGGTGCCGATGGCCGAGATGCTGACTTATGGCTCCCTGCTAACATCCATGACGCAAGGCAAGGGCAGCTACCGCATGGAAGTGGACCACTACGACATAGTCCCCCAGCTAGTAGCCGAAAAAATCCTCGCCAACGCCAAGCGGCCCGTGGAGGAAGAGGAAGAATAACCACCTGCGGTGCGGCAGACGCTCGCTATCCGCTCGCACAGGGTTCGTGGTCTCCCTGGTCTCAAAACATCGAGACCTGGGGCACCCGGCCAAAAACGATAGCCAACCATCAGCGGTTTCCAAATTTCCGGGGCTGTTCTTTTGGAGGTCTCTGAAATGATCATCTCAAACCGTTTCGTTCGGACCTATTTGTTCGGAAGTAAGGTAGCGAGAATTCATAACAAATCGTTCCAATGCTGCGTCAGCACGGCAAAGGAGGGTTGGTTTCAGAAACAGTCAACCATAATGCTAGAACCTAAGATCGGCAATACTGTTGGAGCAGCAGCCGCAGGATTACGTCCTTGCGGCAAGGTAATCTACTCGCCTACCCTCCGAAAAAGTGACCGTTTCCAACTTCACGATGCCATTGCCAAAACGCTTGACGCGCTTGGAGAGGAAAGCTGCACTTTAGAAGAGGCACTTGAACAGATATTTGCGGACTTAAAGCGCAGAGACATAGCTGTGACGACGATGAACTTCGCTGTGGATCAAGGCCAAGCTGATGCGCAGTTCAATCTTGGGATGCTGTACACACACGGTGAAGCCGATTGGCAGGACGACTACACCCAAAAGGCACTTTGGTATCGCAAGGCGGCAGAGCAAGGTGACGTCAGGGCGCAATACAACCTCGGGTATTTGTACCGCAATGGTAAAGCTGGACAGTGCCAAGTTCTCG
>PLGM01000138.1 GCA_003139795.1 Acidobacteriaceae bacterium
TTCATCATCATGGACGAGGCGCAGAACACCACCATCGAGCAGATGAAGATGTTCCTGACGCGCATGGGCAACAGCTCGAAGGCGGTAATTACCGGCGACATTACGCAGATTGATCTGCCCAATCCGCGCAAGTCGGGGCTGCTGGACGCCATCAACATTCTCGATGGGGTGGAGGGCATCCACTTCTGTCACTTCGAGGATTGCGACGTGGTGAGGCACGCGCTGGTGCAGCGCATTGTGAGAGCCTACGAGTCGGCCAAACCGCAGCAGCAGGAGTTGCCGCTGGCCCTCGGCGAGGCCATCGAAGTGGGGACGCAGCCGCGCGAGGAGCGGACGCAGGCGCAGGGGCTGCACCCGGCCAAACCGCAGTGAAACCTGACTTCGCGTAGAATTGAAGATGAATCAGGGCTGCGCACCGTGCAGCCCTGAGCACGATGATCCTCCTTGACCCAGATTTGGAGCCCTCCGCCGCGGCGGACGCGCCGAAGGCAACTTCAGCGAAGCGGACGGCTGCGTCCGCCTCGGCGCTCGAATCCAAAGCAAATCCACGCAACTTTCGGCTGCCTTCGGCGCGTACGCTCTCCCGTTTTCTCGCGACCGCGCAGGCGGCAGTGCGCCTGAAGGGTCAGGTTACGGTGCTGCTGACCACCGACGCGGCTATTCGCGGGCTCAATCGACGCTTTCGGGGCAAGAATAAGGCGACGGACGTACTTTCGTTCCCGGCGGAAGGTTTGGGCGCGGAAGGGATGGCCGGCGACGTGGCCATCAGCGTCACCACGGCTTTGGGCCAGGCAGCCGCACAGGGGCATTCGCTCTCGACCGAGATCAAGGTGCTGATTCTGCATGGGCTGTTGCACCTTACCGGCTACGATCACGAGGCCGATGACGGCCTGATGGCTCGCCGCGAGCGGCTTCTGCGCGCCCGCCTGGGATTGCCGCAAGGGCTGATCGAGCGCGCGAAAGCGCCCAAACAGCGAGCAATAAAATCTCCCGAAAAGCATCCCTCAGGGGCTAAAGCCCGCGATGATTCGGCAGACTTTAGGCCAGGGATGAGTCCCTGGCCTACCGCGCGGACGGGTTTTTCCGCCGCCAAGAAACCTGCAAAGGCCAAACGGCCGTGAGCACACTGGCCATTCTGATGGTGATTCTACTCGCCGCGGTGGAGACGCTGGCCTCCTACATCAGCCGCGTCTACTCCGAGTTCGGCAAGATTCTCACGCGCGAAGTCGAGGAAAATCTGGACGCATGGGAAGAGCTGATCGAGCCGCAGCTCGGCCTGAGCCGCGAGCACGCAGCCATCTCCGCGGCGGTGCTGCAGCAATTGGCGCTGGGCATTATTGCGCTGGAGTTCGGCGTGGTGCTGTTCGATCGCGCTCCGTACCTGGCGCGGCCCACCTATGCGGAGATCGCGCAAGCCGTTCTCGCCGTTGTGCTGGTGGTGGTGTTCTGCAACCAGCTTCTGCCTTCGCTGCTCTTCAACCGCACGCGCGGACGCTGGGTGGGCAAGCTGGTCTGGCCCATCCGCCTGCTGCTGTGGCTGATGACTCCGATTACCGTCTTTGTGCGCTTCTTCTTCTCCGTGGCGTCGCTGGCGGAGGCGCCGGCCAGTGAGGAGGAGGAGACGGCCGTCGATGTCGAGGCGCTGCTGGAAGCCGGGGAAGAAGAGGGCATTCTCGAAGAGAACGACATCGACCTGGTGCGCTCGGCCGTCGAGTTCGGCGACAAGCTGGTGCGCGAGGTGATGACGCCGCGGCCGGAGATCTTTGCGGTTCCCGAGTCGCTCACTCTCGAACAATTCCTCGAGCTGCTGCGCGAGCACAACTTCTCCCGCATTCCTGTTTATGCGGGTTCCCTGGACAATGTGACCGGCATCGCGTTTGCCCACGACCTGTTGCAGATTACGGATGAAGAAGCCCGCACCCGCATTGTGGCCACCATCGAGCGGCCCGCGGTCTTTGTGCCGGAAACCAAGCGCGGCTACGAGCTGTTGCGCGAGATGCAGCGCGAAAAGCAGCACATGCGCATCGTGATCGATGAATACGGCGGCGTTTCCGGGCTGGTGACCATCGAGGATCTGCTGGAGCAGATTGTGGGCAACATCCGCGACGAGCACGAGGAAGACACGCAGGTCGAGGAGCCGCAGCGCGAGCCCAATGGCGTCTGGCTGGTTCCGGGCAGCTTTCCCGTGGATCAGTTGCCGGACCTGTTCGGCGAGCCGATGGAACTGGGCGATGCGTACGAAGCCACGACGCTGGGCGGCCTGGCGAGCGAGATCGAGGGCCGCATTCCGCTGGCCGGCGAGGTTGTATTGCTGGAGCCCATCGGCCTGCGCATGGAGATCGTCGCCTCCACCGACCGCCGCGTGGAGCGGCTGCGCGTCTTTCCGCCGGCGGAAGCAGAGCCGATGTCCTCCTGAGCTTGCGCCCTCTCAATCGCGTTGCGGGCAGCTTCAGGAACGATGCGGGTCGCGAGCTTTCCGCGCCCGCCACTCGTCTGCCGTTATCTCCCAGACCTCCGAGGGCAGCCGGCCAGAGACGTAGTCTTTTTCTCTAACGGCCACGACGCGCATTCCCTGCTTTTCTGAGATGCGGCGCGAGGCCGTGTTGGCGATCGCTTTGGCGACGCGCAACAGCGGAAACCCGAGCGTCTCCAACCAGAAGTCATTGGTCCACGCGCAGGCTTCGCTCATCAATCCCCGGCCCTGCCACGGCGCGTCAAGCCAGAAGCCGCGATTGTCCTCTTCGCCCTTGACCAGGCTGATGAATCCGATCATATGCGAAGGCTCGCTGCGCAGACGGATGGTCCAATGCCAGGCTTCTCCGCGCTCGGCCTGGGGAAGCGCGATGTCCCGGCAGTAGTGGAGCGCGCCGTCGGGCGGGTAAGGCCAGGGCACGCGATTCAGCAGGAACTGAACGATCTCCCAGCGCGGGAAGAGCGCCTGAATCTCGACCGCATTGGCCAGTTCCAGCGGGCGCAGGATGAGGCGTTTCGTCGTGCCTTCGCGGATCATGCGCAGATCATACCAATCTTCTGGCCGCGCATCCGCGATAATAGAGCCTTAGGAGCATCATCCCCCTTGAAATCCGGATTTGTCGCCATTCTGGGCCGGCCGAACGCCGGCAAAAGCACGCTGCTGAACGCCTTGACCGGCGAAAAGGTGGCCATCGTCTCCACCAAGCCGCAGACTACGCGCAATCGCATCGCCGGGGTGGTGGAAGTGGCCGCGCGCAAGGGCGTGCATCCGGCGGCGCAGATCGTCTTTGTGGATACGCCCGGCGTACACAAGCCCGGTTCGCACCTGGACCGCCGCATGTTGCAGGAAGTCTACGAGGCGCTGGAGACCCGCGACCTGGTGCTGGTGCTGATGGACGCGACGCGACGGGTGCAACTGGAAGCCGCAGCGGTGCCCGCGATGGAGCCAGAGGCTGGAATCGACTCCCAGGTCTCTCCGCCGCGGCGGACGAGACCTGGGGCACCCGCAGTTTCTTCAGCAGCGGAATCCCAGGCGCCCGCGGCCTCTGAAGCTCCCAAGCACGAGCGGACCAACTGGGCCAGCGAGGACGAGTTTCTCTTCGGATTGATCAGAAAACTCGACTGCCCGGTCTTTCTGCTGCTCACCAAGATCGATCTGGTTCCCAAAGACCATCTGCTGCCGCTGATTGACACGCTGACCCGCCAGTTCAACTTCGCGCAAATCATTCCGGTGAGCGCACGCAAGCGCGATGGGCTCGATCTGCTGGTGCGCAAGATCGTCGAGACTCTTCCCACGGGCGAGCGCTTTTACCCCAAGGACCAGTACACCGATCAGCCGCAGCGCTTCATGGTGGCCGAGCTGATTCGCGAGAGCATTCTGGCGGAGACGGGCGAAGAGGTTCCTTACGCTTCGGCGGTGGTGATCGAGCAGTACGAGGAGCCGGAGCCCGTGGCGCTGCGCAAAAAAGGTGCTGCGCCTGCCAGGCTGCCGCTCACCCGCATCGCCGCGGCCATCTACTGCGAGCGCGACGGGCAGAAAGCCATTTTGATCGGCAGGGGCGGCGCCAAGCTGAAGGAGATCGGCACCGGCGCGCGGCGGAAGATCGAGTCGCTGCTCGGGACGCGGGTTTATCTTGAGCTGCACGTGATCGTCGAGCCCAACTGGCGCGAGTCGAAGAGCTTTGTGGAGTCGCTGGACTGGCGAAATCAGTTGGAGAGGCTGGCCGGGGATCAGGTTACGGAGACGGCTGGAGATAAAGAGGAGTAGGGCTCACCTGCTCTATTGAAAAGCTGCAAGAGCGCCAAGGTGCGGCAGTTACGCCCTGTCCCCGTCCGCCAGCCGCCGTTACTTCGCTAAAACAACCTCATTCTCGGCATCCACCGCGACCGACTTCTGGCCTTTGTAGTCGGAGAAGTGGACCACATTGTCGTAGGCGTCCTTGATCAGGTCCTGGAGGGGGATGACGCTGCCGTTGACGCGTTGTTCGTCGAGCAGATCGAGATCGACGTCGGCGACGATCATCTGCTCCTGGTTGATGATGCCTTCGGCGGCGATGCCGTCGCGGGCGAAGAAGTAATCCGAGGGGGTTAGGATGGCGGCCTGGCCGTAGTTGGTGTTCATGTAGGGGACCAGGGGCAGATTGCCCACGGTGCCGGTCATGGCGACGTAGATCTGGTTCTCAATGGCGCGGGCCTGGGCACAGTAGCGAACACGGCAGAAGCCCTCGCGGCCGTCGGTGCAGGAGGGGATGAAGAGAATCTCGGCGCCGGCCTCGGCCATCACCCTGGCCACCTCGGGAAACTCGACGTCATAGCAGATGAGGATGGCGATGTTGCCGAAGTCGGTGTGGTAGAGGTAGAGGCCGTGGCCGCGACTGAGTTGATAAGGGCCGCTCTCGGTGGGGGTCAGGTGGACCTTCTTCTGGCGGAAGACCTTCCCGTTGGGCGTGAAGAGGTGGGCGGCGTTGAAGATCTTGCCCCGCTGGAAGACGGGGTGGGTTCCAGCGATGATGTAGATGCCGGTTTCCTTGGCCAGGCGCATGAACAGCGCCTCGTAATCGGGCGCCAATTGGGCCAGGCGGCGCACTGCCAGCGCCGGGGCGGGCTCGTTGATGTAGCTCAGCAACTGCATGGTGAAGAACTCGGGGAAGAGGACGAAGTGAGCCTTGTAGTCCTTGGCGCTGTGCACGAAGAACTCTACCTGTTTCGCGAAGTCGTCAAAGCCGGCGATTGGCCGCAGCAGGTACTGGATGGCGGCGATGCGCACGCGGCGTGGCCGCGGAGTCCCGCGCATGGCCTCGGCGGCCTCCTGTTCCAGGGCTGCGTGCTGGAGGCTTGCCTGCAGGCTGACCGAGGAGGTGTACTCCGGGTTCAGCCATTCGAGCACCGTGGCGAAGCCGCGCGATTCGATATCGTGCATGTATTCCGGGACCACATCGAGGACCACGAGTCCGTTTTCGAGCTGGAAGGTGAGCGCGGGGTCCCATCGTTTGCCGGCGACCACCTCGGCCACGAATTCCTTCGGCGTCACTTGATCAGCGACCTCGTCGTAGCCGGCGATGCGGCCGCCGGTCAGCAGCCGCTTGAGACCACGCTCACGGATCAGGTCCTTGCGCGCCTCGTAGAGCAGAGTGCCGATGCCCTGGTGGCGCGCCTCGGGACCCACGCCCATGTCGGCGCCATAGAGGGTTTTGCCCAGCGGGTTGTGGGTATCGAAGTTTCCGTGCCCGGTGATCACCGACCAGTTGGCGGACTCGGCGTAATCGTCCCAGTCGATAATCAGCGAGCTGGCTGAACCCAGGACGCGGTCGGTCTGGTCCACGGCTACAATTTGGCCCTCGGGGAAGATCTCCAGATGGTGGCCCAACTGCTCGGCCCCCCAGGGCGGCTTGCCGGGAAAGGCGCGTAACTGCAGATCGATGACCGCGGGGATATCATCGCGGGTCATCTGCCGTACACAGAAGTTTTTCAGTGGGATGGCGGTCGTGTTCATGGCGGTACGCTCCGGAACTTGCTGGGACGCCTGAACAGCCAGTCTACCGATTCACTCTGCAACGGAATGTAACAATTTGCTCAATTTTTTGGGTCATTGCGGTGTTTGGCGCTGGATGTGCCTTGCGGGCGGGGCGAAAGCGGGCTAAGCGCCCAGAACGTGGCCGCGGCCACTGATCTTGACCGCGTACATGCGGGTGTCGGCGGCGCCGATGATGGCGTGAACAGTGGCGCCGTCGGCGGGGGCGGTTGCCAGGCCCAGGCTGGCGCTCACGCTCAGGTTGAGCCCATTCTTCATGGGGAAATGGGTCGCCATCAGGGTCCGAAGCAGCCTGGTGGATTGGGTCTGCGCGGCCTGGGCGCCGGTTTCCGGCATCAGAACCACGAACTCGTCGCCGCCGTAGCGGAAGCAAAGGTCCTGCTTGCGGCTCAACTCCCGAAGGCGGCGTCCGGTGTGAGCCAGCAGTTCGCTGCCCACCAGGTGGCCGTGGGCGTCGTTGACCAGCTTGAAGCGGTCGAGGTCAAGAAAGGCCAGGCTCACCGGCAATCCCTGCCGGCTGCATCGTTCCAGCTCCCGGCCCAGCACATCGTAGAGATGGCGCGCGTTGTAAAGGCCGGTGCAGTCGTCGGTGATGCTCAACTGTTGGATGCGGGCCACGTCGCGCGCATTTTCGATGGCGATGGCCGCGTGATCGGCCAGAATGTGCAGGAAGGCGATGGTGTAGTCGGTCATCTGGTCGGCGCGCGGGTTGAAGATCTCGATCACGCCGTGGGTTCCCTTGCGCCCGCGCAGAGGCATGGCAATCACTGAGCGCACCTGTTGCGGGGCATGTTTGATGGCCAGCCGCGGATCGTGCTGCGATTCGGGAACGATCATCGTCTCGCCGTGCTGGACCACCCAGCCGGCCACGCCCTCGCCCACTTTCACGCGCAGGCCGCGGAGCGCCTCCCGTTCTCCGCCCGCGGCGATCGCGTAGTAGAGTTCCTGGGTTGCTTCGTCGAGCATCAGCAGCGTCCACTGCTCCGCCTCGACGATCCGCTCCATGTGTTCGAGGATGGTGCGCAGAATAGTGTCCAGGTCGAAGCTCGAGGTGAGCGAGCGCGTCAACTGGTGGAAAACGAGCAGATCTGCGAGCGGGATGCGGTTTTCCGTCTCGTTCGTCATTTTGGACCCACGGGCGGGAGCCTTGAGAGCATTTTGTCACACCGGACGGAAATCGCGATAGGGAAGCGCTCGCGCCTTGGGCTGTTCCAGGGCACAGCTGGAATTGCGCCATGAGCGAGCCTTTCGCTCAGCCGCCGATGTGCACCATCGACCGCGAGGGCTTCAGAAATCCGGGTTCTCCGATGTGATGGCGGGCTTCCTTGCCCTGAACAGTACGGAGGATGTAGGCGCGTAGTTCCGCGTCGTCGACCCCGGTCCTCAATCGCCCGTACAGGTCGTGCTCCACCTGGGAGAAGAGGCAGGTGCGGATTTTCCCGTCGGAGGTGAGCCGCACCCGGCTGCAGGCCCCACAGAAGGCCTGGCTGACGGGCGCGATGATGCCGATCTCGCCCGCGCCGTCGGCGAAGGTGTAGCGGCGCGCCGTCTCACTGGGCTCGCGCGGCGGCAACTCGACCAGCGGTAAAACGCGGCCGATGCGCTCCACGATCTCCGTGAGCGGGACCACGATCTGCGGCGACCACAGGCGGCCTTCCTCGAGCGGCATGAACTCAATGAACCGCACCACCACGTCCTCCTGGCGCGCAAACAGAGCGAAGCTTTCGATCTGGCCGTCGTTGAAGCCGCGCAGCAGCACGCAATTGATCTTGAGGGGCGTGAGCCCGGCGGCGCGAGCGGCGCGTATGCCTCCCAGCACGTTCTGAAAGCTGCCTGGAACGCGGGTGATGCGCTCGAAGGTGGGCGCGTCCACGGCGTCCATGCTGACCGTCACCCGGTTCAGGCCGGCGGCTTTGAGCGGCGCGGCGAGCGAGCCAAGCAGGTGGCCGTTGGTGGTGAGCGCCAGGTCCAGCGGCTCGCCCGAGAGCGTGTGCAGACGCGCCAGTTCCTCGACCAGTTCGACCAGGCCGCGGCGCAGCAGCGGCTCGCCCCCGGTGAGCCGCACCTTGGTGATGCCCAGGCCGACGAACAGCCCGATCAGGCGCAGGTACTCTTCGATGCTGAGTTCGGGGTAGAGAGCGCCGCCTTCGCCGGTCCGGCAGTAGACGCACTTGTAGTTGCAGCGGTCGGTGATGGAGACGCGGAGATCGTGAATGACGCGGCCGTGGCTGTCGGTCAGGCGCGCGTCCGGCGTCGCCGTGGGGCAAAGAGTTGGGAAAACAGCGGCCATTGGCAAGTTAGAGGCTATACCGTTCCGCGCGGTTGTGCGAGCCGGCTCGCGCCCCGTCCCGCCGCGTGGTCGGGATGTGGCCTCGGAGCAGGCTCAGTCCAGCCGCGGCGTTCCCTTGCGCAGCACAATCCCGGCGACACCCAAGACCACGATGATCGCCAGGGCGATGGCGAAGTAGAAGGCCATGGGGTGCGCCCAGCCCGGCGAGTAGGTGAGGTCCTGGCCAACCCACAGCAGCAGGATGGTGGCAATAACCGCGAATTGGCCGGCGATGACCAGGAAGGTGTGACCCAGGTCGCGCCGTTTGTCCAGCGCCTCCACCTGGTCGGGGGTCAGATTGCGTTCTTCGGGGGGAAGCAGGGAATTAGCCATCTTGTATCTCCTGTTTGCCTGGCGGCCCGTTCTGGTGGCCTCCGGGCCCGGCCGCTCACATTCTCGATTCAATCACAGGTCGCCGGGACTGCGCCAGCGGAACGGCACGGCGGCACACGCTGCCCGCTCTGACCCTTGCGGGAGCGGGCAGCCCGCGGCGAGGCAAGGATAAAGCATCGCTCCTCAGAGGAGAGCGGGTTGAGCCAATTCGAGGGCCGAGAAGGTCACTTGGGCGGATAGCCGACCGATTGCGCGTAGAGTGCATGCTTTTCAGCGGACAGCTTCAGGGTTGCGGCCACGTCCGGTGCATGGACGGTATAGAACCAGGCGTTCAGCCCCTCGGATGCCGCAAAAAGATAGACGTTCTGGCCGATGAACCCAACGTCTACCTGGGCGAAGTCGTCCTTGGCGGCGGCCACATAAACGATGGTAACGGCAGCGCCAGCAGCGGGCGCGGGGCTGATCTTGGCGCGCACGTCGCCCAGGAGAAACGGGCGCAGCAGGTTTGGCTCGGCCTCATAGACGTACACTCCATCGGCAAGCACGACGTCGAGTTCCACTTCCTGCTTGTTCATGGCCGAGGGCGCCGTGCGGCCTAGCCCCGGCTTGACGTCGCGCGGGCGGTTGACGCCGAAAGCCGCCCACAGCAGGTTGGAGAGGGTCTGCAGGGGAAGCGGCTTGTCCTCGAAGGCGCGGGTAGTCTGGCGCTTGGCCAGGGCCTGCATCAGGGGCATGCCGGCACCGATCTGCGGCTTGGGCAACTGGATGGGCGCTTGTTGGCAGGGGGCGGCCAGGGCCCACGCGAGGGCCGTGAGGGCCAGCAGAAGGGCGGAGCGACGGAGTGGGACCGGAAAGCGGGCTGGAATGTGCATAGTTCCTCCTCGAAGGACGTTGTGCACGCCTGCCTCCAAGGGTGTGCGGGATGGGGGAAGAACCGATGCAACCGCCGGGACGACACGCCGGCAAACCCTGGGCTCGGGACCGGAAGGGACTGTGGCGCCAAAGAAAGCGGCTGGCAGGCGTCCAGCCGGGAGCCGCCGGTTCGCTCACCCCAAGGACTCCGCCTCCTTCAGCAGTTGGGGCAGGAGTTGGGCGCCAGGAGTTCCGGGCACGCAGCCTGCTCACTCGGACAGAAATGCCAGCGACTGCAGCTGCGTGATCTCGAAGGGCTTGCGGCAGCGGATGTTGGCGCAGGCCAGCTTGTCGTCGCGTCTTACCATGTAAGACTGCGCCTTGGCGAAGCGGGCGCGGTCGCGTTCGTCGGCCCCGCGTGGCACCTGCGCCCGTTTGCGCCGCACCACCCAGGTGACCTTGTACTCGCCCTCCTGGCCGCATTTGGGGCAGGTCAGTGTGTGCGTTCGCTGTTCCGTTGTCTCGTTGAAAAATTCCCGCTCTTCCATGGTCTTCCGGCCCTCCGGATTTTCACCCCACGGTCGAAACCCGTCCGTAGGGCCCCGGACCGTTGCCCGGCGGAAAAAAAGCGCCCGCAAAGACCGGGGTCTTCCGTTTCAAGCTCAATCTATTCCATACTCATACTTGCCATGACGAAACGCAAGCCAGGTAAGTTTTCGGCCACCAAGGCCGTCAAGGCCAACGCCCGGGAGCGCGTTGGCCAGCCCAAGCCCGCGCGGGTGGTGGATACCGAGCCCCGCACCGGCCGCGAGGCCAAACACAAACCGAAGCTTGAGGAAATCATCCGCGAGGAGGAGTAGCGATGGCCAAGGCGGTTGGCGTAGGAGGCGTCTTTTTGAAGGCTCGCGATCCCCAGGCGCTCGCCGCCTGGTACGCGACCCATCTCGGCATCCAGCCGCAAGACGGTGGGTCGCTGGTCTTTTCGGGGCCGGAGTCGGCCGGGATGACTGTTTTCGCCCACTTTCCCGCCGACACGCCCTACTTCGGCGGCGGCGCCCAACAAGCGATGGTCAACTTCCGGGTGGACGATCTGGACCGGTTGCTGGCGCAACTGGGGGCCACGGGGGTGCGCATCGACCCCAGGCGCGAGGATTATTCATACGGCCGGTTTGCGTGGATTTGGGATTTGGAGGACAACCGGGTGGAGTTGTGGGAGCCTGGGGCGGCGAGTTTGAGTTGATTCCAACCGAACACGGTCAATTGTTTAGAAGGCTTTGATTCTTCTGTTAAGAAGGCTCTGACTCTTCCTGAGAAGACTCTCATTCAGGCCGTAAGACACGTGGAACATCCTGTAAGACCCGTGGAACATCCTGTAAGGCACGTGAGCCAAGGGTAAGGCACGTGCAGGACCTGCGTCTGGCGCCTGGGGCTGGCATTCGCGTGCTGTCTTACGACCGCGCGGCGGACGGAAGGCGGGAATCGCGCGCGTTTTGCCCCCGCCGTAAGACGGTAAGACAGGGTGTAGGACCGAAAATGTGGGCAAAACGGCTCTGTCTTACGGTGTCTTGCGGGAGTAAGACAGGTGTGGGGCAGGAGAAAAACAAATGTCTTGCCTCCGTCCGGCGGGTGCCGGACAGTGTCCTGCATAAATCTCGCGCCGGCTTCCACCCCCTCGGTCCGCCTCGCACGCGTTAGACTGCATTGCCGCTTACCCGCGTTCCGCGCCCTCGGTGATCTGAATCACTGCCCGCGCCGGAACCCAAGCCTAGTTTCAACCCGTTGTGCGCGTTGCCGGCAGCTCAAGGCCGTCGGCACACGCAAGGAGGAACCGCAATGAGAAAGCTTTCCTTGCGCATCTGGATCGTCCTGACGCTTCTTGCTCTGGCGTCCGGCGCCACTTTGGCCCAGACCGCGGGTCAGGGCATCATGTTCGGCAACTGGAAGCTGAACGTGGCCAAGAGCAACTTCGGTGGCGGCCAGAAGCTGATGGCGATGACCGTCAAGGTCACTTCCGACACCCCCGAACTGATCCAATTCACCGTGGACCAGACCACCGAGAACGGTTTTGCGGTTTCTTACGGCTTCAAGGGCCCGGCCGACGGCAAGGAGTATCCACTTACGGGGAGTTCCTCTGTCTATTCCTACACCGTGGAGCCGGGCGTGGTGCACGAGACGCAGAAGGACGCGGACGGCACCATCACTAAGGGCGACTTCACAGTGAGCGCCAACGGCAAGGTAGGCACCTGGAATTACACCATCACCAATCCCGACGGAACGGTGGTGAAGCAGAAGCTGGTCTTCGACCACACGGCCTGAAGCAGATCGCCTCACTCTGCTTGCCCGCGCGCGGGGGAGCGCCGTGGGAGCCTGGCCTCTTCGGGTGAGGATTTGTGGAGCTGACGGGGCCTCTGGGCGGGTCCTGACAACCGCCCGAATTCATGGATGCTGCACGCTATAGGGTCCTGGCAGTTGCGGCTCGGGCGGCTTGTTGCGCTCCTCGGGCTGGCCGGCGACGGCGGTGCGCTTGGAGAAGATGCGGAACTGCACCACCAGGTCCAGCAGCACGGGGACCGGCTGGCCGTCCTTGATGGCCGGCTCGAAGGAGGCTTTGCGAATCGCCTCGACGGCGTTTTCGTCCAGTCCGAAACCGATGGGCCGGGCCACGGCGATCTCTCCCGGCTTGCCGTCGGCGCCGATCACCACGTGATAGAGGGCCATGCCGGCCACGCCATTGGTTTGGGCGAACTCATTGGACTCCGGCTCGAAGGTCGACAGCAGCCGGGCCTTCTTGTCCACCGCGTTCTGCCGCAGCACGGCTGAATCACTGGGCCGGTAATCGCTTTTGGCCGCCACCGCCTGGTAGTAAAGCTTCCAGAAGCTGGGCATCGCAGCCATCAACCGGTCGTCAAATCCCTGCGCGAAGATCTTGTCCAGCGCGTCTTTGAGGAGCTTTCTCGCGTGCGCCGGCGAGGTCGTCGTGGTCACGCTCTGCGGATCGGCGGGGCGTTCGGCCGGCGGGGCCGCGGCAATCTCGGCCTTGGTCTGGTCGGCTTCGCTGGGCTCATTGGGCTGGGGGGCCGGCTGGGCGGCCGCGGCGGTGACTGACGCTGTCTGCGCCGCCGTGGGACCGGCTGGCGCAGTCCGCGCCGGAGTTCCGGTCTTCCGGTCTTTTTCCTTGATCTTTTTGGGCTTCACCACCGATTCGCGGTCAACGGTGATCCTGAGCATCTTTTTCTTCGGCGTGATTCTCACCCGGTCCACGGCCTTGGTCGGATCCTCATAGGGCAGGGCGCCCAGAAAATGCAACCCGTAGCGCGCCCCTTCCAGCTCCAACTTGTGTTTGGTCAGGCGCACCCTTTCGATTTCCACCCCGCTCAGCGTATAGGAGCCCTGTGGCGAGTGGCCGACCAGCATGCCATGCTCGTTGAAGTTCAGGGAGTTGTCCAGATAGCCGCTGCGCAGGTAGAGCGACTTGCCCACCAGCAGCCGCCTCAGCTCCTCTTCGGTAATGCCGCCCGCCTCGGGTGGCTCTGAATTGGAGTTTTCCTTCGTCGCGGGCGTTGAGGCCGGAGCCGGCGGGACCGTTGCGGCAGGCTGCTGGGCGGCTGGCGCAGCATTGGGCGCAGCGGCGGCGTCCGGAGCCGCGGTACTCGGAGCAGGCTGAGGCGCCGCGTCCGGCTGCGGTTGTTGCGCGGACGCGGCCAGGCCAAACCCCAGCGCCAGGCCGCCGCAGAAGACCAGCGCGGCGAGCCGTGCCGAAGCCGCAGCGGTAATCCGGGGGTAAACGCGACCCAGGAACATAGGGAACCTTTGAGCGCCACTCTAACAGGAATTGCTCCCATCGGCTAAAAAAAGAATCCCGTTTGCGTCACCCTTTCGTGCTATCCATGCCCGCAGAGTCTCTCTTCAGGCTCGCACTCCTCGCAGCCCGGTTCAATCGCCAGAGAATCCGCCGGAAGAGCCCCAGGATGCGCCGAGTGTCCGGATTTGTGGGGGCCAGCCTGCGCAGCATCAGACGCAAATCGTGGCGGTTGGCCGCCTGCATCGCCGAGGGTGAGTAGCCGGCGGCGATCATGGTCTCCTCGATCAATCCAGCCAGCCGATCCAGCTCGTCCGAATGCGCGGCGCAAACACTGCTTTCGCTGCAGGGTACGGGCTGGCAGGCCGGCGTTTCGATCCCAACGTTCGGCCCGGCAGAATCGTCGCCGGGCTGGTAGGCAGAGGTTTTAACCCCCGCATTCCCTGAGGGATCCTCTTTGGGGGCTTCGCTTGAAACTTGCCCCCTCTCCTTTGACCGCCCAGCCGCAACTTCAGGCTCGACTCTTTCCGGCTGAACAGCCCGCGACGCCAGCTCATAGAGGCACACGGCGACGGCCTGGCCCAGGTTCATCGAGGGCTGGCGGGGATCGGTGGGAATTTCGACCAGCAGGTGGCACCAGGAAAGGTCTTCGCGCGTGAGTCCGTGCTTTTCCGGGCCAAAGACCAGGGCAACGCGTCCGCCGTGCTCGATCTCCCCCTCCACGAGTGGCGCCAGATGAGGCAACGAAACCACCACCTGCTCCGGCCTGCGATGGGTGAGGGTTCCAGTGCCCACCACCAGCGTGCAGCCGGCCACAGCCGCGGCTAAAGTTGCTTTCTCCGTCGCAGCCGCAAGCAACTCCGGGGCGCCCACAGCCGAGCGGGCCTCGCGCCACGGCGGCGCGTAGGGCCCGACGACCGTCAGCCGCGAAAAGCCGAAGTTGGCCATCGCCCGCGCCGCCGCTCCTATATTGAGCGGGTTGCGCGGNNAGCAAGGACTCATTGTAGTGCGGCGCTTCCACATGTTGCGCTGCCAGTGGTCCATTCGGTCGTGATTCAGTTTCCGGGTAGGCAGTGACTCGGGAGCGATCTCACACTTTCCAGAAGCCGAACTTGCGGGGACCTGTCTTGCCGTAAAATATCTAAGTAACTGTTTTTAATAGGGTTGCTTCGTATCTTGGAGGCGCCAGCCAGCGAACAACCTCCACGACCGCTTGCAGGTGGTTATGCGCAATGGGCGCAAATTTCTCACCCATGGCGATCTCGCTCCAATCCTGTTCTCCCGTAGCGTTCACTGACATAGAGCACTTTGACCATGTTCCAACTTGGGCCGAAGGTCCCGTTTTTGCACTCCTCTCATTAAGTGAATAGTATTGACCGCTTTCCCCTTGCGNNAGGTTCCAACTAGACTTCGTAACCTGCCGTGCGCATCTCTGCTGTATTCTGTCGCGCACATCGCACATCCTACCGATCCGCTGAATCCGGCCACGGGCGAGCCGCGGATTGCAACCCGG
Source organism: Acidobacteriaceae bacterium (assembly GCA_003139795.1). Lineage (GTDB taxonomy): Bacteria > Acidobacteriota > Terriglobia > Terriglobales > Acidobacteriaceae > Telmatobacter. The sequence goes on from PLGM01000138.1 coordinate 14,831, forward strand.
AAATTGAGAGCACGAAAGGAAAGGACCATGG
>PLGM01000372.1 GCA_003139795.1 Acidobacteriaceae bacterium
GATTGGCCGGTTAACAGGCCAACCCTCGTTTCCAGCTCTGACCAGCCTTGATACGAGCCGGGTTTCGGGAGGGTTGACCCGTTCGCCGACCCTACCCGGTCCCCACCATAGGTTCTGGAAGGCCAAAATTGGGCTAGGGACGAGTGGCCGGTTACTTGGGGGGTGATCCGCCCGCAACTCTGGACTGTGCCTTCCATGCAATCAATGAGCACGTGGCAACATGCATGCGCCGAACATGGTCTCCCATCAAACGTAAATCGCGTGGCCTAACAAGCCCTCCAGAATGAAAACAAAGTACTCGGCTGATTCTATTTGGTCAACGTCATAAGTACCCTCAAATACTCCTTGCTCCACTTGACGGTAGTGCGCGTGCATCTGTGTGATGGCCGGAGTACGCTCGGCGAAGTATCCCTGCAGGCGTTGAAGGCTCTCCCCGTCTCCTGAAAGATAGGTGAGAGTGGCCGTTTTCGACCGATCAGGGGAGAAGCTGAAGGTCAGGCCGATCGCCTGCGGATCGGATGTCTTTCCCCATCCGCCATTGGACGGCGACGATGGGTCCGTCTCCGCTCCCAGTTTCCGGTAGTGCCGCACGGCCCAGAATTGCGCGTGGATATCTACATGCTTCCATTCGGGTAGTGTGTCGGGCAGGGCTCGTTCGCCGCTCTTCCCGTCGATTCGAGCCAGGACTTCCTCGAGATAGCCTCTGTCTGTCGCCGCGACGGCGATGTTCGGCTTCGGAAACGCCACGTACGTCGTCCACACATCTTCCTCGGACTTGACCTGGGAGACTGTTACAGCATGTCCTGCAATCTCTTCTGTGCGCACAATATTGGGCGCGGAATCTTTCAGGAACGAATTGACGCGGTCTGTAATGTCCTCGGCGAAGACAGCAATCAGGGCGCCCTGATACCTCATTCCACCCAAGCCGGTCGGCGGTAGAAAACCGCGAGAGCCTTCGATCATAGCCAGGATCGGCCGGTCCTTGAAATCGTTTGCGGGATCATGGAGAAGCAGGGTAGGAAACAGCATGAATCGTTCCCGCACCTCGTTGTCGGACTTCGCCATCGAGAGGCCTCCGTTGGAGTCTTTCTCCAACTTCGGCACCGGCAGCGGGCCCATGACAGCCGTCACCGTTTCCGTATCCGCGGGAAACCAGGAAAGCATCTGCCTGATCGACTGCGAGGATGGGCCGGGGATGGCCGCCGCAGCGGTCGAGGCGGCTTGCAAAGGCAAAGGCTGTGGATTTGCGACTTCGGCTTGGTTGTTGCAGTGGGGAGCGCACGGGCTTGAAGCTACAACGTCGGGCACTCGATAGATCTGGACGCTCGCTCCCGACTTGACTGCCAGCAACCCGCCCTCCGGCGAGAGCGCCAAACCTCCCCAGCCAAAAAGCACATCTCCATACGAGTCGTGGAAGGTACTTGTGCCAGCACCGTCTGTGCGGAGAACGTTCAACTGAAGGAGTGGACCTGCAGCCCCGAGGCCGAACACTCTGGTGGTCAATTGGTCCGGCCGTCCATGACTGCCTCCAGGCCCCCACCGGAGCGTTGGAACGGCAAACCGTTGCCCGTTGGCCGAGGCAACGACCGGTCCATCGAGTTGTTCGAAGCCCAGATCGAAATCCAGGCCGATCTTTCCTTCTGTGGACACAGTGAGAAGTCTGTTTGCTGCGCCACATAATGGACCGGCAAGCTCGTCTTTGGAGATGAAGTTCCACTCGCCGCACAGATCTCCCTGACCGAGGGGAAACTCCTTCGGCGGCGAGACAGGTGTCTTGACGAAGATTGAAGGCGGCGAACGCAGGGGTATTTGATTTGTCACCGAGCCCGGCGTCGGAAATTGCATTAAGGACTGCGAAGCCCAAACCATCTCATCGTTCCACAGGGCCTTGATACTGTGCGGCGGGCGGCTGTTGGGCTCAGTCCAGGAGTTGCGGACAGACAAGTTTCCGGTATCGAGCAGTTGGTAACTCTGGATCCATTCGCCGTCCACTTGTTTCTCCCTGTGCAGCAAAAGCGATTCTCCGCTGGGGCTTGCGATCGGGTAAAGAACGGATTCAGCGTCAAAACGCGCAAGCAACTTGAAATCGGACGAATAGAGCTTGAGAGAATTCCCTAGCCCAACCACGAATCGTCCTTGAGTCGCGGGAAAGAAGAAAGCGGAAGGACCGCAATTCGTGTTGGCCGGCAGGGGCCAATCAAGCTGTTTGATGAGTTCTCCATTTCTTGCATTGAGAAAGACGGCGACCAGGCGGAACGGATCTGACAGCGCGGGCTCGCGCTGCCCTGCGGTGCCGGGCGGATCGTCATGGACGACAAAATAGGCGACGGCCACGTTCGAACTGGTGAAGGCAACTCCTTGCTGATAGATCCCTGCTCCAAAACGCATGAGGACATCCTGCCGCAAATGTGCCAGGGCCGTGGGCGGCCTGCCCTGATACCCGAAGCTCGTCAGATCGATCTGCCAAACAGGCTTTGCAGATTGGGGCTGCAGCAGGAGCGGGAACAAGAACAAGGCCAGCGGAACGAATCGGTTACGAGTCATCACGATTCTCTCCCTCCAGAGCCGTTTCGATCGGATTGTACTCCTCGTTTCCAACCAGAAGATTACGACCCTCTTTCATTCCAATTGGCGGCCAATGCGCGGGGAAGGCTGATCGGTTATTGCCAAGAGCCCTTAGCATTACAACGTTAAGTATGGACTTCATGGTTTGAGATTGGTACGCTCGGGGCATGACCGAGAATCAGATCGTCAAGTCTCGTCAGCGGCTGGAGCTTTTCCTGCTCGATTTGCTGGAGCCGATGGGCCGCAGCGAGCGGCGGCATTGGGGCGAAGTCTATGTGCGGGGGCTGCTGCAGGACGGGGAACGAAAATCGATCGAGCCGATGGCCGCCCGGCTGCCGGATGGGAATGTGCAGGCCATGCAGCAGTTCGTCGGGCAGAGCCCTTGGGAGTGGCAGGAAGTCTGGGCGCGGTTGGGAAAGCGGATGACTGCGGAGTTGGAACCGGATTCGGCGTGGGTGGTGGACGACACCGGGTTTCCCAAGCAAGGCGANNGAGTCTGCACCATGTGGGCGAGCAGGGGAATGCGGTTCTGGGCTGGCGATTGTATCTTCCGGAGACTTGGACAAAAGACCCGGAGCGGCGCCAGGCGGCGTTGGTTCCGGAAGACGTTGTCTTTAAGAAGAAGTGGGAATTGGCGTTGGATCTGCTCGATCAAGCACGAGGTTGGGGCTTGCCGGACCGGATTGTACTTGGCGATGCGGGATACGGCGAGGGTCGCCGCGGCGACGAGTTTCGCGATGCGTTGGAACAGCGAGGTCTACGCTACGCAGTGGGCATCGCGCCGCAAGCCGGAGTTTGGGTCAAAGCGCCCAAGATCAAAGTGCCGGAATATAGCGGGCGCGGCGCTGCGCCGAAGAAGTGGGACTACGGAGACCACCGGCCGAGTTCGGTGAAAGACGTGGCGCTGAAGGCCAAAGGCTGGAAGAAGGTTCGTTGGCGCGAGGGGACCAAAGGCTGGTTGGAGTCACGCTTCCTCGCTCTGCGGGTACAGCCGTCCCACGGATTCGTCGATGGAGATCCGCCGCACAAGGAAATCTGGCTGCTGGTGGAGTGGCCGGAAGCGGAGAAGGAACCGATCAAATATTTCCTCTGCGATCTGCCGGCGAACTACACACTGCGCCGCCTGGTGCGCATCACCAAGTGCAGGTGGAAGATCGAACAAGACTACCACCAGTTGAAGGAAGAGCTTGGCCTGGATCATTACGAAGGAAGGAGTTGGAACGGCTGGCACCATCACGTGACCCTGGTGATGCTGGCGCACTCCTTCCTGACCCTGGAAACTCTGCGCAGTAAAAAAAACTTCTGGGTGGACCCTGCCCAGGACTCGGCGTGAAATCCAATACTTACTCTTCACGTGGACAGGCAACTGCGCTTACTGCGGGGCAGTGGCGAGCCATTCGCATGGCTCGTAGCACTTAACGTTGTAATA